>DATJIM010000183.1:0-26698 GCA_035493195.1 Caldimonas sp. | reverse complement strand
ACGCCGACGTAGACGATGTTCTTCAGCAGCTGGCGCTCGCGCGGGTCGGTGTAGCGCGTCGCGCAGAGGTCGGTGAGGGGGACGCCAAGGACGTGGACGTCACCACGGAACTTCGAGTCGGGCAGCGGCTTCGAGCTGTCGTAGAGGAGGTAGCCGCCCGGCTCGATCTCGGCGAGGTCGCTGTCCCACGTCTGCGGGTTCATCGCGACCATGAGGTCGACGCCGCCGCGCCGCGCCAGATAGCCGCGCTCGCTGACGCGGACTTCGTACCACGTCGGCAGGCCCTGGATGTTGGACGGGAAGATGTTGCGCGGGCTGACCGGTACGCCCATGCGCAGGAGGCTGCGCGCGAAGAGCTCGTTGGCCGACGCCGATCCCGACCCGTTCACGTTGGCGAACTTGACGACGAAGTCGTTGACTGCGGTGATGCGCGGGACCTTGCCGTCCCTGAGATTCGTCGTCATGACAGCGCGGGGACCAGTTTGGCGGCCACTGGCCGGCAGGCCTTGCCGGCGCGCGGCAGCGCCAGCGAGAACTTCTGCATGTCCCAGGCTCCGGTCGGGCAGCGCTCGGCGCACAGGCCGCAGTGCAGGCAGACGTCCTCGTCCTTGACCATCACGCGGCCGGTCTTGAGCGCATCGGAGACATAGAGCGGCTGCTCGACGTGGCGCGCCGGCGCGCGCAGCCGCTGCCGCAAGTCGGGCTCGTCACCGTTGGCAGTGAAGGTGATGCAGTCGGTCGGGCAGATGTCGACGCAGGCGTCGCACTCGATGCACTGGCTCGTCGAGAAGACAGTCTGGATGTCGCAGTTGAGGCAGCGTTGCGCCTCCTTCCACGCCGTCTTCAGATCGAAGCCGAGCTCGACCTCGACCTTGATGTTCTTCAACGTCTGGTTGACGTCGCGCCACGGCACCTTCTGGCGAAGATCGGGAGTCACGGCGTTGTCGTAGCTCCACTCGTGGATGCCCATCTTCTGCGAGACGAGCGTGACGCCGGGAGCAGGGCGCTGGTGGACGTCCTCGTCGTGGAGGAACTTGTCGATCGAGATCGCCGCGGCGTGACCGTGCGCAACCGCCCAGATGATGTTCTTCGGCCCGAGCGCGGCGTCGCCTCCGAAGAAGACCTTCGGCAGGCTCGACTGCAGCGTCGTCGCGTCGAGCACCGGCATTCCCCATTCGTCGAACTCGATGCCGATGTCGCGCTCGATCCAGGGAAACGCGTTCTCCTGGCCGACCGCGACGAGGACGTCGTCGCACTCGAAGCACTGCTCGGGCTCGCCGGTCGGGACGAGCTGGCGCCGGCCCTTGTCATCGCGCACCGCGCGCACCTTCTCGAAGCTCATTCCGGTGAGCTTGCCATTCGTGTGCAGGAACGCCTTCGGCACCAGGCAGTCGAGGATCGGGATGCCTTCGTGGATCGCGTCTTCCTTCTCCCACGGCGACGCCTTCATCTCGTCGAACGGCGAGCGGACGATGACCTTGACGTCGACGCCGCCGAGGCGCTTCGAGCTGCGGCAGCAATCCATCGCGGTGTTGCCGCCGCCGAGGACGATGACGCGCTTGCCGATCGACGTCACGTGGCCGAACGACACCGAGGACAGCCAGTCGATGCCGATGTGGATGTTCGCCGCGGCTTCCTGCCGTCCGGGGATCTGCAGGTCGCGGCCGCGCGGCGCGCCCGAGCCGACGAAGACGGCGTCCCAGCGCTCGGCGAGAAGCGCGCGCATCGAGTCGATCCGCGTGCCGCCGCGGAATTCGACGCCAAGGCGCAGCACGTAGCCGGTCTCCTCGTCGATGATCGAGTCCGGCAGCCGGAAGCGCGGAATCTGCGAGCGGATCATTCCGCCGGCCTTCGGGTCGGCGTCGAAGACGACGACGTCGTAGCCGAGCGGAGCGAGGTCGCGCGCGACAGTGAGCGACGCGGGGCCCGCGCCGACGCACGCGATCCGCTTGCCGTTCTTGGCCGCAACGGGGCGCGGCATGTACTCGACGACGTCGTCCTTGAAGTCCGCGGCGACGCGCTTCAGCCGGCAGATCGCGACCGGCTCGGGCTTGGCGGCCTGTGCTTCCTCGACGCGGCCGCGCCGGCATGCGGGCTCGCAAGGTCGATCGCACGTGCGGCCGAGGATCCCCGGGAACACGTTCGATTCCCAGTTGACGAGATAGGCGTCGGTGTAGCGGCCTGCCGCGATCAGGCGGATGTACTCGGGGACTGGGGTGTGGGCGGGGCATGCCCACTGGCAATCGACAACTTTATGGAAGTAGTCCGGATCGCCGATGTCGGTGGATCGCAATTCTCCCTTTCCCTGCACCGCCGGAATGCCCGGCAGCACTGCAATGGCGCAAAGGCAAACAAGCGATCGTAGGCCGCGCGAATTCCCTTGTCAGCAGGAGATGCGTGGCGAAAACAACGCCGCGGGAAAGGGGAGCCTCGGCTTCAAAGGCGCCGCCGAGACAGCATCGCACGAGGTTGGTCGGCGTCTCGTCAAGTTGACATAATATACATTGTAGCGATGAAGGAGACAGCGAAAGAACGTGCCACCGACATCCCGGCGCTCCGATTAGATCGGCGCGCCGAACGATTCCTCGCCGAAGCTGTCATCGATCTCCGGCGACTTCTCGACCGACTCGTCGAATGCGCGCAGCTCGACGAGCGGCTTCTCGGGCCGTGGCTTGTCGAGCGGCCGGCAGATCGTGCTCTTCAGGCGCGCCAGGCGGTCGGACCGCTCGAGCGCGGCGAACACCGCCTCCGGCGCGGTCATCAGGGCGAAAGGATTGACGGCTTCCTGCGCGTCTTCGCTCGGTTGCATGGCAGACCTCGGCTGTCGTTGGAAGCGCGACTCTAGGAAGGCCGCTCAAGGCGAAGAAGCTGGCGGACAGCGGTATGCGCTGTCGTCCAAAGCCCGACAAAGGCTGTCAGGGCAGCTCCACGCATTCAGGCCGCGTAGGTGCGACAACGGTTTAGCAGTCAGATTTAAAGCGAAGTGCTAAGACTTCCGCGACGGCAAGCTTCAAGAAACACTTGAGCTTCGTGGAACAGTTCCGGGGAAGAGCTGGGCGAAGTTGGCCCGCGTGACCTCTGCGATCCGCTCGATCGGCACGCCTTTCACCTCGGCGAGCTTGGCCGCGACAAGGGGAACGTTCGCGGGGGTGTTCACCTTTCCGCGCAGCGGCATCGGCGCCAGATACGGGCTGTCGGTCTCGATCAGGCAGCGGTCGAGCGGAACGAAGGCCGCGACGCCGCGCAGCTCTTCGGCGTTGCGGAAGGTGAGGATGCCCGAGAACGAGATGTAGAAGCCCAGATCGAGCGCTGCCCGCGCGACCTCGGCGGTCTCGGTGAAGCAGTGAAAGACTCCTCCCGCCTCTTCGCCCTGCTCTTCACGCAGAACGGCGAGCGTGTCGGCCGATGCGCTTCGCGTGTGCACGACGAGCGGCTTTCCGCTGGACCGCGCCGCCCGCACGTGGACGCGGAACCGATCGCGCTGCCAAGCCATGTCGGCGATGCTGCGCTCGCCGAGGCGGTAGTAGTCGAGCCCAGTCTCACCGATCGCGACGACCTTTGGCAGCGCAGCAAGCGCGACCAGGCCTTCGACGGTTGGCTCGCGGCTGTCTTCCTCGTCGGGGTGGACGCCGGCGCTGCACCAGAGATCGGCGTCGTCGAGGACGAGGGCGTGGACGCGCTCGAACTCGTCGAGCGTCGTGCAGATGCAGAGCGCCTTCTCGACCTGCGCGGCGCGCATCGCGGCGCGAATCTCGGGCAGGCGGGCGATGAGCTCGGGAGAGCTCAGGTGGCAGTGCGAATCGACGAACATGACAGCGCTCGCGTTGACGCCCGAGGCTGGTGGCCTGCGGGCAAGGCGCTGAGTTCAGATCGTCTGGGTGGGCTTGACCGACGAGATCGTCGTCCCGAGCGCTTCCTCGATTCTGGCGCGCAGCGCGCGGCTCTTCTCGTCGTTGGGGAAGCGGACGCCGACGCCTTGCGTGCGACCGCCCGAGGCATTCGCCGGCGTGATCCAGCCGACCTTGCCCGCGACCGGATAGCGCTGCGGATCGTCCGGCAGCGACAGCAGCAGGTAGATGTCCTCGGCGAGCCGGTAATCACGCGTCGTCGGCACGAAGATCCCGCCTTCGGCGAACATCGGCATGTAAGCAGCGTAGAGCGCGCCGCGCTCGCGGAACACGAGCTGGATGACGCTCGGACGCGCCGCTGGTTGGGCCGGCACGTTCGCGGGAGGAGCGGCTGCGGCGCGCGCGGCGGGCTGGTTCATCGGGGCGAGTGTATCGACAAGCCCCTGCCCTCGCGGTCCCTGGAGCGCGAGGTTTTCAACGCTTCGCGGCCCTGCCCGACCAGGCTTTCGATCGCCAGGTCGACCGACCAGGGATGCTCGGCCTCGGTCGCGACGCGCGCGAGCTCGCGCGACCAGCGCAGCATCGCCTCGAACGCGCCCGCGACCACGCGCTCGCGGGGGAAGTAGCGCGGCGCACCGCCGCACGCGACGCAGAGCGCGTCGTGGCAGACCTTCTGCAGTGCATCGACGGCGAGCGGCAACGGCCAGCCGAGCAGCGGTGCCGCATCGCCCTGCGCGACCTTGCGCGGCAGCGCGAGCCAGATCGCGGCGTCGACACCGCGCGACGCGAGCTCGGCGGCGTCGTGCGGATGCCCGCCGCTCGCAGCCAGAAGCACCGCGGCGTCGGCGACGCCCTGCTGCTCGAGCCACGCGGTCGCCGCTGCCGCCTCGGGCACCGCCAAGGGAACGTGCTGGCAGCGGCTGCGGATCGTCGGCAGCAGCGCGTCGGCAGCGGCCGAGCAGAGCAGGAAGCGCGCGTTGCCCGGCGGCTCCTCGAGCGTCTTCAGGAACGCGCTCGCCGCGACCTCGTTCATCCGTTCAGCGGGATGGACGACGACGAACTTGCCGCGCCCGCGCGCCGATGTCGTCGTCGCGAACGCGATCGCGGCGCGAACCGCCTCGACGCGGATGTCCTTGCTCGGCTTCCTCTTGCCGCCCTCGCCGTTCTCCTCGCCCTCGCCGGCCGCGTCCCAGCCGAGCGCGTCGCGCAGTGCCTCGGGGACGAGGACGAGCAGATCGGGGTGCGAACGCGCGGCGTGCAAGCGGCAGCTCGCGCACCGTCCGCACGGACGGTCGACGAGCGCGCGAGCGTCGTCTTCGCACAGCCATCCCTTGGCGAGCGCGAGCGCAAGCTCGAGCTGGCCGACGTTGCCCGAGCCGGACAGAAGGAGCGCATGCGCGGCGCGTGTCGCGAGCGTCGTGCGCAGCGGCGCGACGAGCCAGGGCAGCTCGATCTGCGCTTCGCCGCTGCCGCTCACCGCGTCGCCTTCCGAGCTCGTCGTGCGCGCGCTCATCAGCGACGCTCGTCGAGCGCGGCGACCGCTGCGTCGATCTGGCGCTCCACCGCCGCCTTCTCGAGCGCGCTGTCGATCCGGCAGAAGCGCGCGGGTGCCTCGCGCATGCGGGCAGCGTAGCCGTCGCGGACGCGTTCGAAGAACGCCGTGTCCTCCGACTCGAAGCGGTCGGAGACGCGCGCCTTGGCCCGACGCGCCGCAGCGATCGCGGGATCGACGTCGAACCAGAGCGTGAGGTCCGGCTGCAGCCCTTCGTGCACCCAGCGCTCGAGATCGCGCAGCACGCGCTCGTCCTGGCCGCGGCCCTTGCCCTGGTACGCGAATGTCGCATCGGTGAAGCGGTCGCAGAGGACGGTGTCGCCGCGTGCCAGCGCCGGCACGATCACCCGCTCGAGATGGTCGCGGCGCGCCGCGAAAGCGAGCAGCGTCTCGACGACGCCGTCCATCGCCTCGTGCAGCAACAGCGCGCGCAGCTGCTCGGCGAGCAGCGTCCCACCGGGCTCGCGCGTGCAGACAACGCGACGGCCGCGGCCGCGCAAGCGTGCCGCGAGCGGCTCGATGTGCGTCGACTTGCCGGCGCCGTCGATGCCTTCGAACGTGATGAACCTGCCCTTCACTGCGGTTGCGCTTTTCGCTGGTAGCGGTTGACCGCCCGATTGTGATCGGCGAGCGTCTCGCTGAACTCGCTGCTGCCGTCGCCGCGGGAGACGAAGTAGAGCGCCTTGGTCTGCTCGGGATGCACCGCCGCAAGCAGCGACGCGCGGCCGGGAACCGCGATCGGCGTCGGCGGCAACCCGGCGCGCGTGTAGCTGTTGTACGGTCCGTCGGTAAGCAGGTCGCGCTTGCGCAGATTGCCGTCGAACGCCGCGCCGAGCCCGTAGATGACGGTCGGGTCGGTCTGCAGCGGCATGCCGAGGCGCAGGCGGTTGACGAGAACGCCGGCGACGCGGCCGCGGTCGGCGGCGACGCCGGTCTCCTTTTCGACGATCGACGCGAGCGTCAACGCTTCGTCCGGACTCTGCAGCGGCGTCGTCGGGTCGCGCTCCTGCCACGCGTCGGCGAGGCGCTTGGCCATCGCGCGGTAGGCGCGCTTCAGGAGCGCGATGTCGGTCGAGCCCTTGCTGTACGCGTAGGTGTCGGGATGGAAGCGCCCTTCGGGAGAGACGCCGGGCGCACCGATCGCCGTCATCACGTCGGCGTCGCTCATCGCAGCGATCGTCGGCTTCAATCCTTCTGCGCGCGCGAGCTCGGCGCGGATCTGGCGGAACGTCCAGCCTTCGGTGAAGCGAAGGGTCGCGAGCGTCTCGTCGCCGCGCACCATCTTCTCCAGCAGGCGGATCGGCGTCGTTCCCGCGCCGATCTCGTAGCTGCCGGCACGAATCTGGCGTGCCCGCCCCGACCAGCGAAACCACTGGTAGAGCAGGAACGGCGACGTCTGCACGCCGGCGCGCACCCAGCCGTCGGCGATCTCGCGCGAGGTCCTGCCCGGCTCGACCGAATACTCGGCAGTCTCGCCGGCGAGCACGAGCGGACGGTTCAGCCAGCCGGTCGCGAGAGAGACCGCAGCGACCGTCGCCGCGAGCGCGACGAGGAGAAGAACACGCGCGAATCTCATCGACAGCGACACGGCGCGGGCGCTCGATCACAAGACCCGCGCGCCTTCGAAACCAGGGCGGCCCCATGATAATGGGCCATGTCTAACGTGTTCTCGATCGGGGGCGTTTGCCGCCTTGCCGATCGTGGCGTGATTCGCGCCAGCGGCGTCGACGCGGCGTCGTTCCTGCAAGGCCAGCTCACGAACGACGTCGCCGGCCTCGACAACGGTACCGCATGTCTCGCCGGCTTCTGCTCGGCCAAGGGTCGGCTGCAGGCGAGCTTCGTCGTCTGGCGTCCTGCGGCCGACGAGTTCGTGCTCTCGTGCCCGCGCGAGATCCTGGCGCCGACCTTGAAGCGCCTGTCGATGTTCGTCCTGCGCGCGAAGTGCAAGCTGACCGACGCGAGCGACGAGCTCACGATGTTCGGCGTCGCCGGCCCGCTGGCGGCGAGGATGCTCGACGGCGCCGCCGAATGGCAGGTGCGTGCGCGCGCCGCGACGACGCTCATCCGTTTGCCCGACGCAGCCGACGTGCAGCGAGCGTGGCTCATCGTCGCCGGCGGTTCCCAGGCGGACGTTCCACAAACGCACGACTCGATGACCTCCGACACTTGGCGCTGGCTCGAAGTCGAGAGCGGCATCGTGACGATCGAAGCGGCGACCGTCGACCGGTTCGTTCCGCAGATGGTCAACTTCGAGCTCGTCGGCGGCGTCGACTTCAAGAAGGGCTGCTACCCGGGGCAGGAAGTCGTCGCGCGCAGCCACTACCGCGGCACGACGAAGCGGCGCACCCTGCTCTTCGATTGCGACGTGCTTCCCTCGGCCGGCCAGGACGTGTACGCGAGCGGTACCGCGAGCGAGCCGGCCGGAACCGTCGCGAACGCAGCGCCGCATCCGCTTCGCGCCGGTGGCAGCGCGCTCGTCGAGGTGCGACTCGCGGCGGCCGGCGACGAGCTGCATCTGGCCGCTGCCGACGGCCCGTTGCTCACCCGACGCGAGCTGCCCTACCCGGTTCCGCTCGAGGCGCAAGCGGCTTCCTGAGGACGCCGACGTGCGCGAGCTCTTCGTCTGGTACCACGTCGACGAGCGCAACGCCGAAGCGCTGCGCGCCGGCGTCGAAGCGGTGCAGCGATCGCTCGAGCAGCGGTTCGAAGGGCTTCGCGCGCGGCTTCTGGTCCGGCGCGAGGTCGAACGGCAGACGTGGATGGAGACGTTCGCGCGGTCGCCGCGGATTGCAGGCGGTGTCGCGGGCGTCGACGCTGCGACCGAAGCGGCGATCGCTGCGGCGGCGCTGCCGCTGCGCCCGCTCCTCGCGAGCGACCGCCACGTCGAATCGTTCGAGACCGTGCGCTCGGCAGAAGAGCGCTAGAGCGCGCGCAGCATCTCGACGTGGGCGATTCCCGCCTCGTCGAACGCCGGTCCGCGGCGCACGAAGCCGGCGCGCTCGTAGAACGGCGCCGCGCCGAGTTGTGCATGCAGCATCGCCTGCCGGTCGCCGCGCGAACGCGCGGCGTCGAGCAGCGCGTCGAGCACCGCGCGGCCGACGCCGCAATGGCGCGCCGTCGCCGACACTGCCATGCGCCCGATCTTTGCCGTGCCGGGGACGTGCTCGAGCATGCGACCGGTCGCGAGCGCGCGGCCCATGCGGTTGAACGCGACCGCATGGACGGCAGCCGGATCGGCGTCGTCCCATTCCATCTCGGCGGGAATCTTCTGCTCGCCGATGAAGACGTCGTTGCGGATCGGCCGCGCCGCCGCTTCGAGCTCGCGCCAGCTGCCGAGGCGCACGTCGACCATCGGCTCGCCGGCTTCGAAGCTCTCGAACAGCGCCCGCAACGGCGGCGGCACCGGCAGCGCTTGCTTCACCTTCGGGTCGGCGAACACGTAGACGAGCTCGCCGCTCACGAGCAGCTGCTCCTGGCGGAACGCGCCGGCCTGAAAGAGGATCGAAGAGTTGCCGATGCGCGCGCAGCGAATGGCGATGTCGAGCACGTCGTCGTAGACCGCCGAGGCGAGGTACTCCGCCGTCGCCTTGCGCAGGAACATGTCGCCGCCGAGCGCGGCCATCGTCTCGTGGTACGGCATCGCGAGCGCGCGCCAGTAGCCTGCGATGGCGGTGTCGAAGTACATCAGATAGTGCGCATTGAAGACGATCTGCTGGGCGTCGATCTCGACCCAGCGCACGCGCAGTCGATCGAGGAAGCGGAAGTCGGAACGTTGCATGGCGGCGGGCGGCGGTCGATCGACGATCGTATGACAGCGGCGAAGGCGCGCGCGGGCGCGGCAGTGTGCCAGACTGTCGCATGGCCCTCATCCAGTACATCACCCAGGTCCAGCTCGACTTCGGCGCGCTCGCGCTGCTGCCGCAGGAGCTCGAGCGCGCCCGCATCGCGAAACCGCTCATCGTCACCGACGCCGGCGTTCGCGCCGCTGGCCTCCTCGATCGCGCGCTCGCGACGCTCGCCGGCAGGCCGCACGCGGTCTTCGACGCCACGCCGTCCAATCCGACCGAGAAGGCGGTGCGCGCCGCCGTCGATGCCTACCGCGCCGGCAAGTGCGACGGCCTCGTCGCGATCGGCGGCGGCTCGAGCATCGACCTCGCCAAGGGCGTCGCGATCGCGGCGACGCACGACGGCCCGCTCGCGACCTACGCGACGATCGAAGGCGGCAGCACGAAGATCACCGAGCGCGCCGCGCCGCTGATCGCGATCCCGACGACCGCGGGCACGGGAAGCGAGGTCGCGCGCGGCGCGATCGTCATCGTCGACGATGGCCGCAAGCTCGGCTTCCACAGCTGGCACCTGGTGCCGAAGACGGCGATCTGCGATCCCGAGCTGACGCTCGGCCTGCCGCCGCTGCTCACCGCGGCGACCGGAATGGATGCCGTCGCGCACTGCATGGAGACGTTCATGGCGCCGGCGGTCAATCCGCCCGCCGACGGCATCGCGCTCGACGGCCTCGAGCGCGCGTGGTCGCACATCGAGCGCGCGACGCGCGACGGCGGCGATCGCGACGCGCGGTTCGCCATGATGAGCGCGAGCATGCAGGGCGCGATGGCGTTCCAGAAGGGGCTCGGCTGCGTCCACAGCCTGAGCCACAGCCTCGGCGGCGCCAATCCGAAGCTGCACCACGGCACCTTGAACGCGGTGTTCCTGCCGGCTGTCGTCGAGTTCAACGCGAGCGCGCCGTCGATCGTGAAGGAGCGTCGCCTCGAGCGGATGGCGCACGCCATGGGGCTCGCCGTGACGGGGTCGCCCGCCGACGCGATCGCCGACGCGATCCGGACGATGAACAAGCGCCTCGGGCTGCCCACCGGCCTCGCCGCGATGGGGGTCGAGACCGCGATGTTCGAGCGCATCATCGACGGCGCGATGGCCGACCACACCCACAAGACGAACCCGCGCGCCGCGACGCGCGACGACTACGCGCGGATGCTCGGCGAGTCGATGTAGACCGTCGTTTCGGTCGTCGTGGTCGTCGTCTCGACGACCGCGATCGTCGGATCGGCCGGCCTTGCAGCCTCACCCGGCGCTTGCGCCGCGGCGGCCTCGTCGAGCGGAGGAACGTCGTCCGGCGGAGCGCCGTCGGCCGTCGCGTTCTCGACCACGGCGCGTCCGCGCGCGCGCATCGGGCGCCTCGGCTCGGCCTCCTCGGGCCACGCCGCGAGGTACTCGGCCCAGTGCGGCTCGTCGCTCGCGGCGACGGTCGCGCGCGCGAGCGCGATCTCGCGCCGGTACGCTTCATCGTCGAGCCGCGCGCGCATCTTCTCGAAGCGCAGCCACAGCAGGTACGTGTTCATCACGTCGGTCTCGCAGTAGCGGCGGATCTCATCGCGCCGGCCGTCGAGGTACGCGGCGTAGACCTGCGAGCCATCCATGCCGAGCTTGCCGGGGAAGCCGCACAGCTTTGCCATCGCGTCGAGCGGCGCGTTCGCCTTCGACTGGTAGAGGGCGAGCAGGTCCATGAGGTCGACGTGGCGCGTGTGATAGCGGCTGATGTAGTTGTTGTAGCGGTGCTCGCGGTCGCTGTCGTCGTCCTGGCCCAGGTCCCAATAGCGGGCGGCGACGACGCCGTGGCGCATGCCGCGTTGCTGCAGCACCGGCAGATCGAAGCCGCCACCGTTCCAGCTGACGAGCTGCGGCCTGTGCTTTTCGACGCGGTCGAAGAACGCCTGGATGACGTCGCCCTCCTCGCTCCTGCCGTCGCGTTCGAGATCGACGAACGAGTGCACGAAGAGGCCCTGGTGGCCGCGGAAGACGCACGAGACGACGAGGACGCGCTGCAGGTGCGGCGGCAGGAAGTCGCTCTTGTTGCGCGCCGCACGGTCGGCGATCTCAGCGGCGTGCACCTCGGCGTCGGAGAGCGCCGGGTCGGCGCCGCGCAGCACGCGCAGGCCACCGACGTCGGGGATCGTCTCGATGTCGAACGCGAGAACCGGCGCCATGTCGGTCCGCCGCGTCGCGCCTAGCGCGCCGGCAGCAGGCGCGCCGGGTCGATCGGCTTGCCCTGGCGGCGGATCTCGAAGTGCAGTTGCACGCTGTCGGCGTCGGTCGATCCCATCTCGGCGATCTTCTGGCCGCGCTTGACGTTCTGGTCGTCCTTGACGAGCAGCGTCTGGTTGTGCGCGTACGCCGTCAGGTAGGTGTTGTTGTGCTTGAGGATGACGAGGTTGCCGTAGCCGCGCAGTCCCGAGCCGGCGTACACGACTCGCCCGTCGGCGGCGGCGTAGACCGGGTCGCCCGCCTTGCCGCGAAAGACGAGGCCCTTGTTGCGTGCGTCGTCGAAAGGCATCGCGACCGGCGCGGTCGCCGGCCATCCCCAATTGATGTCGTCGTCGCCTTCGCGCTGCGGCGCAGGGTCGCGCGCGGCGGCGGTCGCGGGGCTCGCAGCGGCGACGCTCGCCAGCGGCGCCGAACCAGCGACGGCAGGAGCGCTCGCCGCACCCGGCTTCGCATCGAGCGCGCGCGTCTCGACGCGCGCCGCGGTCACCGGGCGCGTCGTTGCGGCAGTCGGATCGACACCCGGCGGCACGACGCGGATCACCTGCCCGACCTCGATCACGTTCGGGTTCGAGAGGTTGTTCCAGCGCATCAGGTCTTTCCAGTTCTGACCACTGTCGAGGCCGATCCGGATCAGCGTGTCGCCGGACTTGACGGTGTAGTAACCGGGCTTGCCTGAGTTGGTGTCGGCGACGGCCGGCGTCGGCGAGGCCTCGGCCGCCGACGCGGCGCTCGCCGCCGGCTTCGCCGCGGCCGCGCTCTTCGACACGACCGTGCGCTCTTCGACGGGAGCGCGGTTGGGGGTGTTCGAACAAGCAGCGGCGAGCACGCCGGTGGCGAGCAGGACAAGGCAACGGCGAATCGCCGAAGCGTCGATCAGTGGCATTGGACCGGGGTGAGGCGTCGTCAGCGAGCGAGGCCGGATTTTAAGGGGACGAACTTCACCGCCCCGTGGACGGTGCGGGCAAATCCATCCGCGCTGCGGTCGACGACGACGAGCGCCTGCCCGCGGCCTCCTGGCTGCTGCACCGGCGAGACGAGCCTGCCGCCCACCGCGAGCTGATCGAGCCATGCCTGCGGGATCTCGCTGCCGCCGGCCGCGGCGACGATGCTGTCGTACGGAGCGCCGGGCGCATGGCCGACGACGCCGTCGCCGTAGACGAGGCGTAGCCGCGTCTCGCGCATCGTCGCGAGCAGCATGCGCGCCTTGTCGTGCAGCGGCCGCAAGCGCTCGATCGACACAACGCGGCGGCCGAGGCGGCACAGGAGTGCGGCCTGGTAGCCGCAGCCGCTGCCGATCTCGAGCACGGCACCCAGGTGGCCTTGGGCCTGCGCGTTGGCGCCGCCGAACAGCAGCTCGAGCATGCGCGCGACGACCGAAGGTTTCGAGATCGTCTGGCCGTGGCCGATCGGCAGGCTCGTGTCCTCGTACGCCTGCGTCGCCAAGCCGGCGTCGACGAAAAGATGGCGCGGGACTTCGGCGAACGCGGCGAGGACGCGGGCATCAGCCGCGCCTTCGCGACGCAGCCGCTCGACCATGCGCGCGCGAACGTCGGCCGAGTCGAGACCGAGACCGATCGCGGGACGCGCGCGCGCCGCGTCGGCGTGCGCTGCCGCGACGTGACGTTGCGGACGGATCAACGCGCTCGCCGATGGGCCCGTCACAGCGCCGCCGCGCAGCTGCTCCTTCGCGCTCGCGCTGGCGACGCGGCCGAGCGCGACAGGAAAGCGCCGCGGCGGACGCTCGCTTGTCATTGCGCCGCGTCGCCGAGCCAGCGCCGCCAGTCGGGCAATGTCGCGTGGTCCGTGAGGTCGACGTGCAGCGGAGTGATCGAGACCTCGCCGTTCGCGGTCGCGTGGAAATCGGTGCCCGGGCCGGCCTCGCGCGCATCGCCTGCCGGACCGATCCAGAACAGCGTGTCGCCGCGCGGGCTGACCTGTCGGATCACCGCCTCGCTCGCATGACGACGACCGAGCCGCGTGATCCGGCGTGGCAGCACGTCGGCGTCGGCGCGGTTGGGGATGTTGACGTTGAGCAGATAGTGCGCCGCCGCCGGCGGCTCGCGCAGCACGTGCTCGATCACGCTGCGCGCGACGCGCGCGGCGGCGTCGAGCTCGTGCCACCCCTTCTGCACTTGCGAGAACGCGATCGCGGGGATGCCGAACAGGAAGCCTTCCATCGCCGCCGCGACCGTTCCTGAATAGAGCGTGTCGTCGCCCATGTTCGCGCCCTGGTTGATCCCCGCGACGACGAGGTCGGGACGGTGCTCGAGCAGGCCCGAGAGCGCGAGATGGACGCAGTCCGACGGCGTCCCGTTGATGTAGCGGTAGCCGTTCGCGGCGACGTAGACCGAAAGGCCGCGGTTGAGCGTCAGTGAATTGGAAGTGCCGCTCGCGTTCTGCTCGGGTGCGACGACGTCGAGCTCGCCGAGCCCTTCGCACGCCTTCACGAGGGCGGCGAGCCCTGGAGCGAGGTAGCCGTCGTCGTTCGCGATCAGGATGCGCACGCGAAGATTGTAGGGACTCGTCGCTGCGGACCGTCGCGGTGCGTGCGTATGATCTTTGCCTTCGCCCTTCTCGGGGCGAACGCGTTCGCGAAAAGGATCGAGACATGCATGCGTGGCTGTGCGAGAACCCGACCGGCGTCGAGGCGCTGCAATGGAAGGAGCTGCCGACTCCCGCGCCGCAGGCGGGACAGGTGCGCGTCGCGATCCGCGCCGCGAGCCTCAACTTCCCCGACCTGCTCATCGTCCAGAACAAGTACCAGATGAAGCCGCCGCTGCCCTTCGTTCCCGGCTCCGAGTACGCGGGAACGGTCGACGCGGTCGGCCCTGGAGTGACGCACCTCAAGGTCGGCGATGCCGTCGCAGCCTTCGGCGGCACCGGCGGCTTCGCGACGCACGCAGTCGTCGACGCCGCGCTCGTCATGCCGCTTCCCGCGGGGTTCGCGTTCGACGATGCCGCCGCATTCATCCTCACCTACGCGACGACGCACCATGCGCTCGTCGACCGCGGCCAACTGAAGTCGGGCGAGACGCTGCTCGTCCTCGGCGCTGCCGGCGGCGTCGGCACCGCGGCGATCCAGATCGGCAAGGTGCTCGGTGCGCGTGTCATCGCGGCGTCGTCGAACGACGAGAAGGGCGAGCTCTGCCGATCGATCGGCGCCGACGAGACCATCAACTACGCGACGAGCAACATCCGCGACCGCCTGAAGGAGCTCACCGGCGGCAAGGGCGCGGACGTCGTCTACGACCCGGTCGGCGGCGACCTCGCCGAGCCGGTGTTCCGCTCGATCGCATGGCGCGGACGCTATCTCGTGATCGGCTTCGCACAGGGTGCGATTCCCGCGCTGCCGCTGAATCTCGCGCTGCTCAAGGGCGCGTCGATCGTCGGCGTCTTCTGGGGCGAGTTCGCTCGCCGCGAGCCGAAGGCGAACGCCGCCGCGCTCGCCGAGCTCGCGCGCTGGTACGCCGAAGGCAAGGTCAAGCCGGTCATCGATCGCAGATTGCCGATGCGCGAGCTGCCCGCTGCGTACGAGCGGATGGGTTCGCGCACCGTTCGCGGCAAGCTCGTGATGACGAACGACTGACGGTCGGGCGCGCTGCCGACGCGCCGTGAAATCCGCACGGTCGCTCGCCGGCGTCGCCGGACGGCAGCGACGCGTCTCGCGCGCTTGCCTAGCCTTGCGCTCCCGCTCTCCGCCCCCGATCGATGATCCCCGAGACGCAAGCTCCAGACTCCCTCTATCCTGCCGTCCACGTGCCGTCGACGAGCGCGTGGGTCCACCGATGCGCCAGGCGGATGCTCGAGCTCGATCCCGAGCTCGATCCGCTCGCAGCGATGCACACCGTCGACGACATGGCGAGGATCACGCGCTGGCGAACGATGCCGCCGGAGGCGGTCGCCGAGGCGATCTACGCGCGCGGCGCGGGCGAGGACCGCCTGTCGTTCTCGTCGCGACCGATGCGGAACATCTGAGTCCAGAAGTCGTTTGCGCGGCCGATACCGGCTGCATGACGATCTCCCGCATGCTCCCCTTGCTCGTCGCGGTCGTCGCGACCGCGACGTCGTTCGCCTCGTTCGCGGGCGAACCGGCTGCGCCAGCGGCGTCCGCGCCGCCGGCCGCTCGCAGCGCCGAAGCGACGAAGGCGCGACAGGAGGCCGACCGCCAGCGGCTGATTGCCAAGCTGCGCGCCGAAGCGCCGAAGACCGCCGACAAGCCGAAGGGAACGGTGCTCGATCTGCCGATCTTCAATCGCAACAACCGCCCCTGATCGCGACCCGGTGTTGCGTCGCTCGCAACGTCCGAGCGCAGCGAGCGTGGAAATTTGACGGCGCGCGTCCACTTCGTTCGCTCGAGGGATGCACGAGCGACGACCACTGCCCTATCGTTCGCGTATGCGGTTTCCGGACTCGACCCTCGCGGCGTTGCGACTCGCCGCCGACGCCGACGACGAGTCGGCCGGCTGGGGGCGTCTGCTCTGGCTCGCGCTCGTGCTGACGGTTGCTGCGGTCAGTGCGGGGCTGCTCGCAGGCGGCTGAGCACCGCGGTGTGCCTCGGAAGGGGCGTAGTGAGAAGACGCTGCGTGGGGTGGCTGATGGGACTCGAACCCACGACAACGGGAATCACAATCCCGGACTCTACCAACTGAGCTACAGCCACCGCCGAAGCGATCGATTATACGAGCGCGCTCTCGTGCGGCTTCGTCAACGAGAGCCCCGACGGCAGCGCGCGGCTTGCGTCAGCGCGGCTCGCTCGCCGCGGCGTCGTGCGCGAGCGCGGCTTCGTTGATGCTCACCTTGAAGCGCGACTTCAGATCCGCGTAGTACGCCTGCGCCTCGGCCTCGGCCCAGACCTGCGCGTACTGGGCCATCGACTTCGTCGGATCGCCGATGACCGGGTCGCGGCCCGCCGTCTTGACGATCTTCGCGACCGCGTAGCCCTGGTCGCCGAGCGAGACGCCGACGAAGGCCGGCAGCTTCCCGACCGGCGCCTTCAGCACCGCGTCGAGCAGCTGGCGCGGCAGGTCGCGCGGCTGCGCGCGCGAGACGAGCACCGGCTGGCCGGCGAATGGCTCGTTCGGATTGGCCTGCAGCTTGGCGAGACGCTCGCTGCCGAGCTTGGCCGCGAGCTCGCCGGCACGCTTGGCCGCGAGCTGCTGTCGGATCCGCTCCTTGACGTCAGCGAACGGCAGCAGGTGCGCGGGCGAATACTGGACGACGCGCCCGGCGGCGAGCTGGTTCGCGCCGACGTCGATCGCCTTGGTGTTCTTCTTGTCGCGCGTCGATTCGGTCGAGAACAGCGCTTCGAGGAAGCGGGGGCTCGCGAGTGCACCGCTCGCCGCCGGCGACGGCGCGCGCGTGACGTGCTGGGCGGTGCGGATCTCGAGCTTCCACTTGTCGGCCGCGGGCTTGAGGCTGTCGGGCTGCTCGTAGACGATGTCGCCGAACTCCACTGCGGCATCGGCGAAACGCTTCTGCACGAGCTGGTTGCGGACTTCGTTCTCGATCTCGCCGCGCACCTGGTCGAAGGTCTTCTTCTCGCCGCCGCGCGCTCCGGTCACGTGGATGATGTGGTAGCCGAAGTCGCTTTCGACGACGCCGCTCGTCTCGCCCGGCTTGAGCCCGAAGGCGGCGTCCTCGAAGGGCTTGACCATCTGGCCGCGACCGAACCAGTCGAGGTCGCCGCCCTTTGCGGCCGAGCCCTCGTCGTCGGAGTTCTTGCGCGCGATCTCGGCGAACGACTGCGGGTTCTTGCGGACCTCGGCGAGCAGCGTCTCGGCCTTGGCGCGCGCCTTCTCGCGCTCCGCCTTCGGCGCATCCTTGTCGGCCTTGACGAGGATGTGGCTCGCGCGCCGCTCTTCGGGAGTCGTGTAGCGCTTCTCGTTCTCGGCGTAGTACTTGCGCAAGTCGTCCTCGGAGACCGCGATGCCCTTCTTCACCGCCTCGAGGTCGAGCACGACGTACTCGACCTGCGCCTGCTCGGGCGCCTGGAATTGCGCCGCGTTGGCCGGATCCTTGTAGTACGCCTCGACCTCGGCGTCGCTCGGCGCCGCCTTGGCGAGTTGGTCCTTGGCGTCGAAGCGCTCGACCTGGACCTCGCGCTGCTGGTACATCGCATCGAGCGCGGCCGACGCCGCCGCCGCCGGCGCGATCGCCGAGCCGCCGATCGGCTCCATGACCTGGCGCCGCGTCAGGTCCTGGCGAAGCCGCTCGGCGAACGCCTCCGACGACATGCCGATCGCCGTCAGCGTGTCGCGGTTGATGCTGCCGTCCGGATTGCGCAGCGACGCGAACTCGGGATCGCTCTTGAACGCGCGCTCGAGGCGGTCGTCGCTCGTGCGCAGGGCCATCTTGTCGGCGGCGGCGACGGTGACATGGTCGCGAATCAGGCCCTCGAGCGCGAGCCGCCGCATCTCGGGCGTCTCGAACAGCTTGGCGTCGAGCGTCGGCATCTGCCGTCGTGCGCGATCGACGCGCTCGCGCAGCGCATTGTCGAGCTCGGCTTGCGAGATCGGCTGGCCGGCGACGCGGGCGACGGTCTGCTGCTCGTTGCCCATGAAGCGGCTGTAGCCCTGAATGCCGAAGAAGACGAACGACGGAAAGACGAGCAGGAACAGCACGACCTGGAGTGCGCGCGTGTGCCGGCGGAAGAAATCGAACATCGCGGGAAGATGCAAGAAAGGCGAACCGCGGTTCGCCTTTCGTCGAAAAGGGAGCGAATTCTAGCCGAGCACGACGCCCGCAGCCGCCGCAGGGTGGTGGGTGCTGAGGGCTTCGAACCCCCGACCTACGCCTTGTAAGGGCGCCGCTCTACCAGCTGAGCTAAGCACCCGCGCCGCGACGCGCCCCGCTCAGTTGAGCGCGTCCTTCAGCGCCTTGCCGGCGCGGAACTTCGGTACCTTCGCGGCCTTGATCTTGATCGCCGCTCCGGTGCGTGGGTTGCGGCCGCTGCGCGCCGCGCGCTTGCCGACGGTGAAGGTTCCGAATCCGACCAGCGACACCGCGGTGTTCTTCTTCAGGCTCGTCTTGACGCCGCCGATCATCGCTTCGAGTGCACGCGTCGCCGCGGCCTTCGAGATGTCTGCCTGCCTGGCGATGTGCTCGATCAATTCGGATTTGTTCACAAAAGGGTCCCCCTCAGGAATGCTGGCTCACAAGGAATTCGGTGGTGCGGCGCGCGGCGGCAACGGCATGCGCACCGGGGCGAAACGATTACAGCCTTGCGAATCAGCAGTGTCAAGACGGGTTCGCGCGTCAAATTGATGGGTGGATGCACGAAATCTTTTTGCCCGCCGTGCAATCCGCGCTTGACAGCGCGATTACCGCGCTGCAGCAGGCGCCGACGCGAGCGCGCCCGCGACCGCGCGGCCCAGGTCCGTCGTGCTCGCGCTGCCGCCGAGGTCGCGCGTCTTCGGGCCGCCGCCGTGCGGGTCGAGCACGGTCTCGATCGCTGCGAGGATCGCGTCGTGCGCGTCGCGATGGCCGAGAAAGTCGAGCATCAGCGCGCCCGACCAGATCTGCCCGATCGGGTTGGCAACCCCGAGGCCCGCGATGTCGGGCGCCGATCCGTGCACCGGCTCGAAGAGCGACGGATGCTCGCGCGTCGGGTTGATGTTGGCCGACGGTGCGATCCCGATCGTGCCGGTGCACGCCGGCCCGAGGTCGCTCAGGATGTCGCCGAACAGGTTGCTCGCGACGACCGTGTCGAAGATCTGCGGTCGCTGCACGAAGTGCGCGGTCAGGATGTCGATGTGGTAGCGGTCGATGCGAACGTCGGGAAAACGCGCAGCCATCGCGTCGACGCGCTCGTCCCAGTATGGCATCGTGATCGCGATGCCGTTCGACTTGGTCGCCGACGTCAGGTGCTTCTTCGGGCGCGACTGCGCCAGCTCGAACGCGTACTTGAGGACGCGGTCGATGCCGAAACGCGACATCACCGTCTCCTGGACGACGACCTCGCGCTCGGTGCCCTCGAACATGCGGCCGCCGATCGACGAGTACTCGCCCTCGGTGTTCTCGCGGACGATCATCATGTCGATGTCGCCGGGCGCGAGCCCGGCGAGCGGGGATCGCACTCCCGGCAGGAGGCGTGCCGGACGGAGGTTGACGTAGAGGTCGAACTCGCGCCGGAACTTGAGCAGCGACCCCCACAGCGACACGTGGTCGGCGATCTTGGCGGGCCAGCCGACGGCGCCGAAGAAGATCGCCTCGTGGCCGCCGATCTTCTCTTTCCAGTCGGCCGGCATCATGCTGCCGTGGCGCTCGTAGTACGGCCAGGCGGCGAAGTCGAAGTGGTCGAAGGCGAGATCGATGCCGAACTTGTCGGCCGTCGCCTCGAGGACACGGATGCCTTCGGGAACCGTTTCGGTGCCGATCCCGTCGCCGGGGATCACCGCGATCCGGTGCGTCTGCTTCATCTGGGCTCTCCCTCGAGGTCGGAGCTCGCCGGCCGGACGACGAGCGCCACGCCGGCGACGGTGATTGCGATCCCCGCCATCATGACGGCGGTCAGCGACTCGCCGAACATTGCCCACGCCATCAGCGCGGTGCACGGCGGGACGAGATAGAGAAGGCTCGTCACCGTGGTCGCCTCGCCGCGCTGGATCAGTAGGTAGAGCAGAGAGCTGCCACCGAGCGTCAGCGCGCCGACCGACCAGACCATCGCGATGATCATGTTCGGGTGCCAGTCGATCGCCTCGCGCTCGAGCAGCGCGAGCGGCAGGCAGACGACGAACGCCGCCGCCATCTGCACGGCGCTCGCGGTGCGCACGTCGCATGGCGCGACGAAGCGCTTCTGGTAGAGCGTGCCGGCGGTGATGCTGAGGAGCGCGACCGTCGCCATCGCCAGGTTCGTCGCCGTCGCCTCGCCGCCGATCTTCGGCCAGACGACGAGCGTGATGCCGCCGAAGCCGAGCACGAGGCCGAGCCAGCGGCGCAGCGACATTGCCGAGGTGCCGCGCACTTCGGCGTTTCGCGACAGCCAGACGGCGGTGAGCACCGGTTGCAACCCGACGAGCAGCGCCGTCGTTCCGGCGCCGAGGCCGGCCTTCACCGCCGCCCAGACTCCGCCGAGGTAGCCGGCCTGCATCAGCACGCCGGTGATCGCGAGATGGACGACCTGCGCGCGCCCGCGCGGCCACGGGGCATGCACGATCGCGATCCAGACGGCGAAGCAGACCGCCGAGAAGACGAAGCGCAGCGTCAGGAAGCCGAACGGCGGCGCGTGCGGCATCGCCAGCCGGGCGGCGATGAAGCCGGTCGACCAGATGCCGACGAAGAGCCACGGCATCGCCCGCACGAACTGTGTGCCCCCACGCTCACTTCGTTCGCTGCCCCCCGAGGGGGCGGCGGCGCGCTTGGGACGGCCCGGCGCGCGCCGGTTTGCCGCGGGTTCAGCGGACACGGGCGCGGATTTCCGGCAACGCCTTCTGCAGGTAGTAGACCATCGACCAGATCGTCAGCACCGCCGACAGGACGATGAGCGCAGTTCCCCAGGCCTGGGTGTCGATGAATCTGAACAGGATCCCGTGGTAGAGCAGGAACGGGATCGCGATCATCTGCACGACCGTCTTCACCTTGCCGACCATGTGGACGGCGACGCTCCTCGACGCACCGATCTGCGCCATCCACTCTCGCAACGCCGAGATCGCGATCTCGCGCCCGATGATGATGAGCGCGATCAGCGCGTGCACGCGGCCGAGGTGGACGAGCACGAGCAGCGCCGCGCTGACGAAGAGCTTGTCGGCGACCGGGTCGAGGAAGGCGCCGAATGACGACGTCATGTGAAGCTTGCGCGCGAGGTAGCCGTCGGCCCAGTCGGTGATCGCGACGAGGATGAAGAGCGCGGTGCCGACGACGTTCTGCGTTTCGGCGGGAAGCGCGGTGTAGTACACGCCGACGACGAGCGGGATGGCAAGGATGCGCCCCCAGGTGAAGAGCGTCGGCAGGTTGAAGAACATCGACGGATTGTGCCGAAGCGGGCCGTCTTCGGTCGCCGGCGACGGGGTGCGGGCGACGTCGCTCAACGTTCGAGCGTCCGCGGCTTGAACCTGCGCGCGTCGTCGAAGAGGAAGGTTTCGGCGAACTTCCATGGGCGCGGCAGCCGACTGACGTCGCCGAACGGCGCCGCGCGGCGCACCGCGTCGACCGCGATCTTGATCGTCTCCTTCGCCTGGCGCGGCTCGCGCAGCACCTCGATGCGACGGATGCTGCCGTCGCCGTGGAGCTCGATCTCGAGGACCGGGATCGCGAGCAGCGGATCGGGAACCGCACCGACGTACGTGATCTCGGGGTTGGCGGCCACGATGCGCTCCGCCGCCTGCTGGCGCAGCTCGGCCCAGCTGCGCACGCTGCGCGGCGGCGGCAGTGCGCGGTGCGCAGCGTCGGCGGGCGGCGAAGCGGTGACGATCGGCGACGGCGGCGGAGCGCGGCCGCCGCCCGCTTCGCCGGGGCCGCGGTCCTGCTTTGTCGAGCACGCCGCGAGCACGAGCGCCGTCAAGACAGCGCAAGCGACGGCAGCGCGTCGGAGGTCAATGCAGCGCACGGAAGATCTCCTCGGCAAGCTCGCGCGAGATGCCGTCGACCGACTGCAGGTCCTCGACGCTCGCGGCGCCGACGCCGCGGGCGCCGCCGAAGCGCTGCAGCAGCCGAGCCCGCTTCTTCGGCCCGACGCCGGGGATCTCCTCGAGCGAGCTGGCGCGGGTGCGGACGCTGGCGCGCCGCGAGCGCATTCCGGTGATTGCGAAGCGGTGCGCCTCGTCGCGGATCTGGGCGACGAGCATCAGCGCCGCCGAGTCGCGGCCGAGCGCGATCTTCGGCCGGCCGTCGGCGAAGACGAGCTCCTCGAGGCCGACCTTGCGCCCCTCGCCCTTCTCGACGCCGACGATCCGCCAGAGCTCGATGCCGAGCTCCTCGAAGACCGCGCGCGCGACGCCGACCTGCCCTCGGCCGCCGTCGACGAGGACGAGGTCGGGTAGCCTCGCCTGCCCCTGCGCCGCCGCCTCGACGAGCTTGGCGTAGCGGCGCGTCAGCACCTGGCGCATCGCCGCGTAGTCGTCGCCCGGAGTGATGCCGGCGATGTTGAAGCGCCGGTACTGCGAGCTCTGCATCTTGTGGCCCTCGAAGACGACGCACGACGCCTGCGTTGCCTCGCCTGCGGTGTGGCTGACGTCGAAGCACTCGATCCGGAACGCGTGCAGGTCCTCGACCGCGAGGTCGAGCGCGTCGACGAGCGCGCGCGTGCGCGCCTGTTGCGAGCCCTCTTCGGCGAGCAGCTGCGCGAGGCGAAGCGCGGCGCCCTGGATGCACATGTCGAGCCAGGCGCGCCGCGGCTCGCGCGGCTGGTGTTGCACCGTCGTGCGAACGCCGCTCCTGGCGGCGAGCGTCTCGATCAACTCCTTGTCGACCGCATGGCTGACGACCAGGAGCGGCGGCATGCCGCGTTCGAGGTAGTGCTGCGCGACGAACGCCTCGAGGACGCGCACCTCGGGCGACTTCGCCGGCTCCGCGGCCGGCGCAGCGTCGTCGCCGACGCCGTCGCCGAGGACGTCGATCGCGCTCTCGACGTGCTTCGGAAAGTACGGCCGATCGCCGAGATGGCGGCCGGCGCGCACCATCGCGAGGTTGACGCACGCCCGGCCGCCCTCGACCTTGACGGCGAGGATGTCGGTGTCGACGACGCGCCCGCCGGTGTTGTCCTCGACCGCCTGCTGATGCAGCACGCGCGCGAGCGAGCCGATCCGGTCGCGCAGCTCGGCGGCCTTCTCGAACTCGAGCGCTTCGGAGCGCGCCGTCATCTGCGCCTGCAGCGAGTCCATCAGCTCCTGCTGCTCGCCCGACAGGAAGCGCTCGGCGTTGGCGACGTCCTGCGCGTAGTCGTCGGGCGTGACGTAGCCGACGCACGGCCCCGAGCAGCGCTTGATCTGGTAGAGCAGGCACGGCCGCGTGCGATTGGCGAACACCGTGTCTTCGCACGTGCGCAGGTGGAACACCTTCTGCAGCAGCTGGATCGAGTCCTTCACCGCCCAGGCGGTCGGAAAGGGCCCGAAGTAGCGGTGCTTCTGGTCGACCGCGCCACGGTAGTAGGCGACGCGCGGAAAGCGATGCGACTCGATCTTCAGGTACGGATAGCTCTTGTCGTCGACGAAGCGGATGTTGAAGCGCGGCGCGAGCGCCTTGATCAGGTTGTTCTCGAGCAGCAGCGCCTCGGCCTCGGAGCGGACGACCGTGGTCTCCATCCGCGCGATCCGCGCGACCATGTGGCCGACCCAGATCGCGTGGTCGCTGCCGGCGTGCCGCTTCGTGAAGTAGCTCGAGACGCGCTTCTTGAGATCGCGCGCCTTGCCGACGTAGAGAACGGCGTCGGCAGCGTCGAAGAAGCGGTAGACGCCGGGCAGGTTCGGCAGCACCGCGACCTCGGCGGCGAGCCGCTCGCGCGCGGCGGCCCGCTCGTCCTCGCGCGCTTGCTCGACCGTCGTTTCCGCCATCGCTCGAATTGTGCCGCGCACGTCGCGGCGCCGCGGCGCGCTCACCGCGTCGCCCTTCGATAATCGAGCGATGCAGTGGGACCTCTACTGCCGCGTCGTCGACAACTTCGGCGACATCGGCGTGGCGTGGCGGCTCGCCGCCGACCTCGCCGGCCGCGGCGAATCGGTCCGTCTCGCCGTCGACGATGCGAGCGCGCTCGCGTGGCTGGCGCCGCGCGGCGCACCGCGGGTCGAAGTCGTCGCCTGGGACGGCGGACCATCGGCGGCACCGGACGTCGTCGTCGAGCTGTTCGGGGGCGGCCGGCCGCGCGTCGCGTGGCCGGCGCGAACGCGCACGCCGGTCCTCGTCAACGTCGAGCACCTGACCGCCGAGCGCTATGCCGAGCGATCGCACGCGCTGCCGTCGCCGACGTCGCGTCCCGGCGAGCCGGCGACGACGACGTGGTTCTGCTTCCCCGGGTTCTCGCCGCAAAGCGGCGGCCTGCTGCGCGAGCCGGGGCTGCTCGAGCAGCGGCGCGCCTTCGGCGACGGCGCCGCGTGGCTGGCGTCGCTCGGCGTCGCGACGCGCCCCGCCGAGCGACGCGTCGTCCTCTTCAGCTACCGCAACGACGCGATCGACGCGATGCTCGACACCCTCGCGGCGGCACCGACGCTGCTGCTCGCGACGCCTGGGCCGGCGATCGAACAGGTCACCGCCTGCCTCGGCCCGTCGCTCGCGCGCGGCGCGCTGCGCGCCGTCGCCCTGCCCTGGCTCTCGCAGACCGACTTCGACCGCCTGCTGTGGTCGTCGGACCTCAACCTCGTTCGCGGCGAAGACTCGCTCGTGCGCGCGATCTGGGCCGGCGTGCCGTTCCTCTGGCAGCTCTACGTGCAGGGCGACGGCGCGCACCGCGCCAAGCTCGACGCCTTCCTCGACCGCTACTTCGCCGGCGCCGACGCCGTGCTCGCAGCGGATCTCCGCTCGGCCTTCGTGCGCTGGAACGGAGCGGCGGCGGGCTCGCTCGCGGCGCTCGCCGGCGATTCGACCGCTCGGGCTGCGTGGTCGGCGCACGCCGGCGCCTGGCGCGACGCACTGGCGCGCCAATCCGATTTCACGACCCGCCTCCTCGCCTTCGTCGAGGGAAAACGCTAGAATCAGAGGCTTTTCGCCTCACGTTCGAGGCAGGCTTTACGGCGTTCGCGTCCCGCGGCTTTCAGCCAGCCACGCGCAGCCTCCAGTGGAACCCCAGCCATGAAACTCGCACAGGAAATTCGCGCCGGCAACGTCATCATGCAGGGCAAGGACCCGATGGTCGTGCTCAAGACCGAGTACAGCCGCGGCGGCCGCAACTCGGCCACCGTGCGCATGAAGCTGAAGAGCCTGCTCAGCAACTCCGGCACCGAGGTCGTGTTCAAGGCCGACGACAAGATGGACCAGATCGTCCTCGACAAGAAGGAGTGCACGTACTCGTACTTCGCCGATCCGATGTACGCGTTCATGGACGCCGACTACAACCAGTTCGAGGTCGAGTCCGAGAACATGGGCGACGCCATCCAGTACCTCGAGGACGGGATGCCGGTCGAAGTCGTGTTCTATGACGGCAAGGCGATCTCGGTAGAGCTGCCGACGACGCTCGTGCGCGAGATCGCCGACACCGAGCCGGCGGTCAAGGGCGACACGTCGGGCAAGGTGCTGAAGAGCGCGCGGCTGAAGACCGGCCTCGAGATCGCGGTGCCGCTCTTCGTGCAAACCGGCGACAAGGTCGAGATCGACACCCGCACCCACGAGTACAAGAAGCGCGTCTAGCCGATCGCGCGCTTCGCTAGAGTCCGAGGGCCCGCATGCGGGCCCTTCGTTCATGGCTTTCGACTTTTCGCACGTCACCGCGCCGTTCCGGATGCAGCCGGGCCTGCGCCGCGTCGCGCCGGGCACCGCGCAGCTGACGGCGAGCGCGCCCGGCAGCCGCCATCTGCGCGAGAAGATCGCCGTGCTCGGCAGCACGCCGATGCAGGCGCTCTGCGCGGTGCCGGGGTTCGACGAGATGCCGGCGCTCCGCGCCATCGCCGCGGAGTCCGAGCGCGTCGGCCTCGGCGCGTTTCGTCTCGATGAGACATCTGCCGGCGCTCTGCGTTGCGACGCGCCGCTGCTCGGCTGGACGCTCGAAGGCGACCGCGTCGGCGGCGACGGCGACCCCGACATCGGCGCGCTCCTCGACGCGCTGCCGGCGCACCTGCGCCGCTCGGCGCTCGTTTCGCTCGCGTTTGCCGACGACTTCGCGGTCCTCGACGGTGCCGACGCGACGGTGCCGTGGCTCGCCGTCTGCCTGCCGTCGCACTGGGCGCCCGAAGACAAGGTCGGCCGTGCGTTCGCCGCCGTCCACGCTCCGGTCGCGGACGGCGAACTGCTGCGCGCCGCGAGCGGGTCGCTCGCCGCGCTCGTCACCGGCGAAGGGCGCTGGGAGCGATTCGTCTGGACCGTCACCGCCGATTCGCGCTTGCACCAGCATCCGGCGCGAACCGACGTCGCGTGGCCGGAGCCGGCCGGCGAGAAGGACCTCGATGCCGAAGCGCTCGGTGCCATCGCGTCGCTGCGCAGCGAACGCCAGACGTTCATCCCGATCGCAGGCACGCGCCAGGCGGTCTTCACGATCCTCGTCGAGAGCGTGCCGCTCGGCGAAGCCGTCGCGAGCGGTGACGGCGCTCGACGCCTTCACGACGCGATCGCCAGCATGTCGCCGGCGGTGCTCGCGTACCGGCGCCTCGACCGCGCGCGCGAC
>DATJIM010000182.1:0-3512 GCA_035493195.1 Caldimonas sp. | reverse complement strand
GCTCCACACCTGCGCCAGGAAGTCGCGCATGAACGCGGGCATGGCCAGCGGCGCGAGCCCGCCCTGCAGCATCTGCATGTAGCGCTGCTGCAGCCGCAGCTCGGTCTCCTTGCCGTGCAGCAGCGTCGCCGCGGCGCTCTTGTGCTGCACCGCTTCGGCGTTCTGCTGCGAGATGAAATCCTCGAGCTCGGCCAGCGTGCCCTCGTAGAGCTCCATCTGGTCGAAGTCGCCTTCGACGATCTGCTGCACCAGCTCGCGCACGCGCGTCGCGAACTCGAGCCCCGGGTTGTCGCTGAAGTCCTCGAAGGCGCAGGCGAGCGAGGCGATGCGGTTGACGAAGCGGCGCACCGGATGGCGCCGCGACGAGAAGAAGGTGACGTCGCCGAGCGCGACGCGCAGCACCGGCAGCTGCAGGCGGGCGATCTGCCGCGCCATCTGCGGCGGCACCTTCGGATCGGAGAGGATCTGGTCGAACAGGCTGCCGACGACGTCGATCACCATGTGATCGAGCTTGCCGCTCGACGCCGCGATCAACTCGTCGCGGTGCGCGCGGATCAGGTTGACCGCCATCAGGCCGGTGAGGCCGTCGTTGTAGCCGGGCTCCGCTGCGTGCGCGCCGCCTCGCCCCGAGTCTGGGCCGAGGCCGCTGCGCGAAGAGATCGTTGCCTTGTCGCCGCCGCTGATCGGGCCGGCATGGCGCGAGCTGGCGTATCCGCCCCCGCTCGGCCACGGCGTTTGCGGCGAGTTGCGCGGCGGCGCGCCGATCGGGCCGCCGAGCAGGCTGGCGGCGCCGAGGTCGCCCGGCTGGCTCGACATCGCGGTGAGGCGGCGCAGCAGCGTCATCAACTGCTGATCGGCGGACGAGCTCGAACGCGAGCGCGCGAACGCGTCGCTCCCCGTGCGCGGTGATGTCGTCTCGCGGACGCTGTCGTACGCCTCGGCGCGGCCGGGGAATGCGGTCGCGAGCGCGCGGCGGTGCGCCGCGAGCAGGTCCATGTCGCTGCCCGGACCCGATTCGATCTCGCCGTAGGCCCCGCCCCGCGACGACTGCAAACCGTCGCGCGGCAGGCTCGCGTAGCCGGAGTTGGCGGCGCCGAGCTGGTTGCCGGGACCCTCGACGGTGCGCACGGTGAGGTGCACCGGGCGGACGCCGCGCTCCTGCAGCAGCCGCAGGATTTCGTCGTAGCACTCGGGCATCGCGTGCGCGACCGCGTGGCCGAGCTCGCGGGCGAGGATGCGACGGCTCTCGCGCTCGCCCGAGATCGCCTCGATGCCGCGGTGCAGCGCCGCACCGACGATCTCGGCGCGCAGCGGATTCCTCTCGTCGTCGGCGCGGCCGAGGTTGAGGAGGGCGCCCATGTAGGCCGCGAGCTCGCGCAGCTGCCACTCGCACTCGTGCGAGATCATCTGGCCGAGGCGCACGAAGTTCATCTGCTCCTCGACCTCGGCCTCGTCGACGAGGCTGAGGGTCTGCCAGTCGGCCGACTCGAGCTTGCGCTTGGCGTCGGCGCGCGGCGCGAGCTCCTTGGTGACCTTCTCGCGCAGCGCTTCGCTGAACGCGTTCTGGTACGAACCGAAGTTGCGGCGCAGCTCCTGCTGCGTGAGCATGAGCTGGTCGCGCTCGGTGATCTTGATCGCCACCTGCGCCTGCGTGTGCAGCATCTCGGCGACCCGCGTCGCCGCCGCCGCGATCGTCGTGCGCACCACCTGGATGGCTGCGTCGAGCGTGGCCTGGGCGCGCGGTTCGATCAGATTCATCTGGGCGGCAAGCCGGATGGAGGCGGCAACAGAGCCGACGAGCGAACGAAGTTCCGCCTAGTATGGGCCAAAGGCCGCGCGCGACCCCGGCACTGCTTCACGCTCTGCCGGGCCTCGGCGCCCGGCAGGCCGCATGCTCAGCGGCGCAGCGAGTCGCGGATCTCGCGCAACAGGACGACGTCCTCTGGGGGCGCTGCGGACGGCGGCGGCTCGGTCCGGCGCAGCCGGTTGATCTGCCGCACCATCACGAAGATGATGAACGCGAGGATCAGGAAGTTGATCACCACGCTGATGAAGTTGCCGTAGGCGAGCAGAGGCACGCCGGCCTTGGTCAGCGCCTCGTATGTCATCGGCCCGTTGTAGTTCGCCGGCGGTGGCGCGAGCACGATGAAGTAGTTCGAGAAATCGAGGCCGCCGAAGATGCGGCCGACGATCGGCATCACGATGTCCTTGACGAGCGAGTCGACGATCTTGGCGAACGCCGCCCCGATGATCACGCCGACCGCGAGATCGACGACGTTGCCCTTGGCAGCGAACTCCTTGAACTCGGAAGCGAAGCTCATCTCGGATCCTCCTCGATCGGCGCCTGCGGCGCAGGCGCGAGTATCGCGCGGCTCGCGCGCTTGCGGGCTGGAGCGCGGTCTCGCACTTGACGCGTCCGCTAGAATTCCAGGTTGACCTCTCGCGTCGACATTCTTCCCACGACCACCATGATTGACCAGAAGATCGACGGCGCCAAGCGCACCTGGATCATCGCATCCGGCTGCGCGGGCGCCGTCGGCGCAGGCTTCCTCGCGGTTCCGTTCGTCCGCAGCTTCGAGCCCTCGGAGCGCGCCCGCGCCGCCGGCGCTCCGGTCGAGGTCGACATCAGCGGCATCAAGCCGGGCGAGAAGCTCACCGTCGAGTGGCGCGGCAAACCCGTCTGGATCGTCCGCCGCACGCCCGAGCAGATCGCGGAGCTGCCGAAGAACGATCCGCTGCTCGCCGATCCGCTGTCGAAGCGCAACGCCGACGAGCTGACGCCGGAGTACGCGCGCAACGAGGCGCGCTCGCGCAAGCCCGAGTACCTCGTCGTCGTCGGAATCTGCACGCACCTCGGCTGCTCGCCAGGCGACAAGTTCACTCCCGGACCGCAGCCGTCGCTGCCCGACAACTGGCCGGGAGGCTTCCTCTGCCCGTGCCACGGCTCGACCTTCGACATGGCCGGCCGCGTCTTCAAGGACAAGCCGGCGCCGGACAACCTGGAAGTGCCGCCGTACATGTACCTGTCCGACAGCAGGATCGTGATCGGCGAAGACAAGCGCGCCTGAGCCGCGAACCTCTCCAGGAGCTCTCTGAATGGCTGAAATGCAAACCGCGCCGGCCGGCGCCGGGTCCGGGCGGCGACTCCTGACCTGGATCGACAACCGCTTCCCGCTCTCCAAGCTCTTCAACGAGCACATGGCGCAGTACTACGCGCCGAAGAACTTCAACGTCTGGTACGTCTTCGGTTCGCTCGCGCTGCTGGTGCTCGTGAACCAGCTGCTGACGGGAATCTTCCTGACGATGCACTACAAGCCCGACGCCGCCAAGGCGTTCGAGTCGGTCGAGTACATCATGCGCGACGTGCCGTGGGGCTGGCTCGTCCGCTACATGCATTCGACGGGCGCGTCGGCGTTCTTCATCGTCGTCTACCTGCACATGTGGCGCGGCCTCATCTACGGCAGCTACCGCCGGCCGCGCGAGCTCGTCTGGCTGTTCGGCTGCGCGATCTT
>DATJIM010000181.1:0-4045 GCA_035493195.1 Caldimonas sp. | reverse complement strand
CCGCCAGACGTTCTTCACCGCGTTCGGGTTGCGCCAACCCGAGGGCGAGAGCACGACCAGCGTGCAGCCGGCGGCGAGCGGCGCGAGCGCCTGCGTCAACGCACCGCCGACGTGGAAGAGCGGCAGCCCGAAGAGCAGCGTCGCGCCGGGACGGTTGCGCAGCATCAGGCCGCATCCCCACGCCTGGTAGACCTGGTTGCCGTGGCTGTGGCGGACGAGCTTGGGCATGCCGGTCGTGCCGCCGGTGTGGAAGTACGCCGCGGTGTCGCTCGCCGCGATCGTGCGGCCGCTGACGAGCCGGTCGGGAGGCTGCGCGGCGACGAGCGCGTCGAACGATTGCGCGCCGCGCGCTGCCGCGGCGTCGCCGCCGACGACGAGGACCGCGCGCAGGTCGGGGAGCGAGTCGCGGATGCTTTCGACCTTCGCCCAGATCTCGGCCCCCGGCACGGGACCGAGTGCGACGAGCACCTTCGTCTTGGCAGCGCGCAGGATCTCGGCGATCTGCGCCGCCGAGAGCAGCGGGTTGACAGGGTTCGCGATTCCCGCCGCCTCGGCACCGAAGAGCGCGTAGAACGCCTGCGGCACGAGCGGCAACAGCAGGCTCACGACGTCGCCCGGTCCGACGCCGAGCGAATGGAAGGCGTTCGCCGCCTGCGTCACGCGCGCGAAGAAATCGCGGTGCGCGATGCGCACGGGCGTGTCGTCGGGGTCGGCGTTGGGCAGGAAGACGATCGCCGGCGACTCGGGCGACTGCATCGAGCCGATGCGCAACGCCTCGTACGTGCTCGCGGCGGCGACGCGCTCGGCGTACGGAACGGCTTCGAGCGTGCGGACGTCGGCTTCGCTCGCCAGCGTCGGCCAGGCGTCGGAGATGCGGCGATCGAGGGCATGGAGTGCGGTCATGGTCGCGGCTGCTGATGCGCTGCCGCGATCGTGCCGGTTCGAACCGGCGCGGGTCTCAGAGGTATCCCGGTGGCGCGGCGGCCGCCTGGTCGCGTTCGGACCGGCGGCGCTTACCCGTCGCGCCCTCGCCGTGCAGGCGCGCATCGAGCTGCGCGAACGGCTCGACTGCGATCGCGCGAGCGAGACGGGCGCGCTCGATCGGATCGACGTCGTCGCCGAGCCATTCGATCTGCCCGGCGACGCTCGTCGCCAGAGGCACGCCGTCGCGCCAGAGGACGCGCGCGCCCGCAACGCGGGCGACGCGCTGGCCGGGAACGACGCTGCCGAGCAGGTTCGCCGGGTCGGTCGCGGCGACGCAGACGAGCGTGCCATCGCCGGGACGCCGGCGCACTTGGCGCAGCAACGCGACCGCGTCGGGCAGCGCGTACTGCTCGCCGGCGACGCCCGCGATGAAGCGGCCGCCGCGGATCTCGCCACGCGCCTCGAGCCGGCGCAGCACGCGAACGAGATCGCGCCACGGCGGCAGCCACGCCGCCTCGCGCTCGACGAGGCGCCAGCAGACGACGCCGTAACGGCGCAGCAGCGTGCGCGCGACGTGCTCGAGCGCCGGGGAGTCGAGCGCTGCACCGCGTCCCGCCGACTCGGCCGAAGGCGCGGCGCGACGCCGCGCGAGCGACCAGCGTCCGGCATCGGGAACGCCGAACCAGCCGCCACGGCCGCGCCCTGCCTTCGCTGCGCGGCGCGACGGCGGCACGAGCAACGCGCGCAATCCGGCGTAGCTGTCGCCGTGCGCGACGCCATGCACGACGAGCTCGGCGAGCGCATCCTCGAGCTCGGCGGGAAGGAGGCGAACGCCGGCGGCGATGTCGTCGAAGAACGAAGCGCCGTGCTCGGCGAGGAACTCGGCGACTCGGCGCGCGCGCGAGCCGAGCCGCTCGTCGGCGGTTGCAGCGGGGGCGAGACTTGACCAGACCGCGGCGCTGCGCCGCGGCAGCAGCAGGATCGGCGTCGCGCGCAGCACGCCGCCGCGCGCATCGCTCGCGGTCGGCCGCAGCCGTGTCCACATCGTGCGGCCCGAGGTGCAGAGCTCGTCGAGCCAGCGTGGTGTGTAGTCGCCGACGCGCGCCGGCAGCAGCTCGGTTTCCCACGACGCCGCCGGCGCCTCGTAGCCTTCCAGTTGCGCCAGCACTCCGGCGAGCGCGTCGGGTCCGCTGACGCGCGCGTTCGGCGCGACGCGCTGCCACTCGAAGACGAAGCGGGCGAAGTCGCGCGGCTCGACCGGCTCGATCTCGCGCCGCAGCCTGCCGAGCGTGTAGCGGTGGATGCGCGCGAGCAGGTGTCGCTCGCACCATTCGATCGCGCCGCCCGCCGTCGATTCGCGACCGAAGCGACCCTGCAGCACCGTGCCTTCCTGCTGCAGCGCCGCGAGCGCGGTGTCGACGTCGGCGGTCGCCACGCCGAGCGGATCGGCGAGCGCGCGAACCGTCGTCGGCCCGAGCCCGCCGAGCCGCGCGCGCACGAGCTCGCGGAGCGCATCGTTGCGATCGCCGCCGGCGAGCGCGCAATCTGCGGGAGCTTCGATGGGCGGCGCGAGCGTCGCGTCGGGATGAAGCGCGACGAGCAACGGCAAGCGCTCGGCGGCGACCCACGCGCCGCGCGCGCCGTCGCTCCAGCGAACGTGCGTCGCGCGCGCAGCGGCCGCGAGCGATCCCAGCCGGTCGCGCCAGTCCGGCTCGATGTCGACCTCGGCGTCGACGATCGCGCCGAGCGAGACGAGCGCTTCGTGCATCTCGTCGACGTCGCGCGGCTGCGGCCACGCTTCGGCACGGACGCTCGCGATCGCCTCGGGGTCGAGCCGGCCGAGGTCGTCGCCGGAGTCGGGATCGGCGTAGCGCCGGCTGCGCACCGCCTGCGTTCGCCGCTCTTCGATCGGCGCGTCGTCGAGGAACGCGTACGGCCGCGCCGTCAGCGCCTCGGCGGCGAGCGGCGACGGCGCAGCGACGTCGCGCGTGACGACGTCGACCTCGCCGCGCTCGATGCCGCGCAGGAGCGCGAGCCATCCCGGCGCGTCCATCGCTTCCTCGAGGCAATCGCGCAGCGTCTGCGCGACGAGCGGATGGTCGGGGACCTGGCGCTCGCCGGCGAGGTTCTCGGCGCACGCGACCTGGTCCGGAAAGACCGTGGCGAGCAGGTCCTCGGCGCGCATGCGCTGCAGCTGCGGCGCGACCTTGCGACCGCCGTTGAATCGCGGCAGCGCCAGCGCGGTCGTCGCGTTCCAGCGCCAGCGCACGCCGAAGAGCGGCGCTTCGAGCACCGCCTGCACGAGGACGTCGAGCGCAGTCGCGGAATGCAGGTAGCGGGCGACCTCGTCGAGCGCAAAGCTGTGGCTCGTCGACAGCGACAGCACGATCGCGTCCTCGGTCGCCGCCGCCTGCAGCTCGAAGTTGAAGCGTCGGCAGAAGCGCTTGCGCAGCGCGAGCCCCCACGCGCGGTTGAGGCGGCTGCCGAGCGGCGAGTGGACGACGAGCTGCATCCCGCCCGACTCGTCGAAGAAGCGCTCGAGCACGATGCGCTCGGCGGTCGGCAGCGCGCCGAGCGCGGCGAGCGCGCGGCCGAGGTGCTCGACGAGCTGCACCGCGGCATCGTCGCCGAGGCCGACCTCGCCCGTGAGCCACGCGCGCGCCGCTGCCGCGCCGCTTGCGCCGATGCGCGCCGCGATCTCGTCGCGCAGCCGCGAGACGCCGCGCGACAGCTCGTCACTGCGCCCCGGCGCTTCGCCGAGCCAGAACGGGATGTTCGGCGCCGCGCCCTCGGCGTCCTCGACGCGGACGCGACCCGGCTCGATCCTCAGGATGCGGTAGCTCGTGTTGCCGAGCTGGAAGACGTCGCCGCGCAGGCTCTCGACCGCGAAGTCCTCGTTGACGGTGCCGATCGTCGACGCCTCGGGCTCGAGCAGCACGGCGTAGTCGCCGGTCTCGGGGATCGTTCCCCCCGACGTCAGCGCCGCCATCCGCGCGCCGCGCTTCTCGCGCAGCTTGTGGTGGACGGCATCGCGGTGGACGTGGGCCCGGCGGCCGGTGCGCGTCGCGAAGCCGTCGGCGAGCATGCGCACGACCGCGTCGAAGGTCGCGCGCTCGAGTCC
>DATJIM010000180.1:0-18222 GCA_035493195.1 Caldimonas sp. | reverse complement strand
CGTCATGGTCTGCGTCTCGGGCGGCAAGGACAGCTACTCGCTGCTCGACATCCTGATCGAGCTGCGCGCGCGCGCGCCGATCGACTTCGAGATCGTCGCCGTCAACCTCGACCAGAAGCAGCCGGGCTTCCCCGCCGACGTGCTGCCGGCGTACCTGAAGAAGCTCGGCGTCGAATACCGGATCGTCGAGCAGGACACCTACTCGATCGTCAAGCGTCTCGTCCCCGAAGGGCAGACGATGTGCAGCGTCTGCTCGCGCCTGCGCCGAGGCATCCTCTACAGCGTCGCGACCGAGATCGGCGCGACGCGGATCGCGCTCGGCCACCACCGCGACGACATGGTGCAGACGCTCTTCCTCAACATGTTCTTCGGCGGCCGCATGAAGGGGATGCCCGCCAAGCTCGTCAGCGACGACGGCAAGCACGTCGTCATCCGCCCGCTCGCCTACGTCGCCGAGCGCGACCTCGAGCGCTGGGCGGCGCACCGCGGCTTTCCGATCATTCCGTGCAACCTGTGCGGCAGCCAGCAGAACCTGCAGCGCGTCAAGATCGCCGAGATGCTGCGCGGCTGGGAGCGCGAGGACCCGGGCCGCGTCGACCGCATCTTCGACGCGATGTCGCGCATCACGCCGTCGCACCTGATGGACCGGAACCTGTACCCGTTCGCGACGCTCCAAGCGACCGGGGTCGCCGATGTCGACGGCGACCGCGCATTCGACGCCGACGACGTCCGCCCGCCGCCGGCGCTCGGCCGAGGAGAGTTGCCTTGATCAGGACGATCGGCGCCGTGCTCGCCGCAACCGCGCTCGCCGGCTGCGCATCGCTCAACAACGTCGAGAGCGACGTCTCGAGCTTCAGCCGCTGGCCCGCGGGGCGGTCGCCGTCGACCTACGCGTTCGAGCGGCTGCCGTCGCAGCAGGCGAATCCGCAGCAGGCGCAGCTGCTCGAGGATTCGGCGCGGCGCGCGGTCGAGTCGGCCGGCTTCGCGCCGGCGCCCGAGGGCAGCTCGCCCGACGTCACGGTCCAGCTCGGCGCGCGCGTCACGGCGTACGAAATCGCGCCGTGGGACGACCCGTTCTGGTACGGCGGCCGCTACGCCTGGGGGCCCTACGGCTACTGGGGCCGGCCTTGGGGGCCCCGGTGGGGCCCGTACGGCGGCCCGTACTGGGGGCCGTACTGGCGCTACGGCTATCCGTACCCGACGACGACGATCGAGCGCGAGGTCGCGGTGCTGATCCGCGACAAGAAGAGCGGCGAGCCGCTCTACGAAGCGCGCGCGCAGAGCGGCGGCAACTGGGCCGGCGGGCCGATCGTGCTGCCGGCGATGTTCGTCGCCGCGCTGCGCGATTTCCCGGCGGGCAGCCCGACCAACCCGCACCGCGTCGTCGTCGAGCCGCCGCCGGCGCCGCCGCAGTGAGCGCGCGTCAGCCGGCGCCGTCGCCCATCAGGGCGCGCAGGTCGCCGCGGTAGCCGGCGAGCCGCTTCGCCGCCTCGCGCCGCTGCGCTGCGGTCGCCGAGTTGTGCAGCGCGCTCGCGAGCGCGCAGTTGTGAGCGACGTATCGCGCGACGTACGCGCGATACGCGTCGCGCGGCGAGTTGTCGACGGTGCGGAGGAACGCGCGCACCTGGACGAGCGCCTCGTCGCGCGCAGGCTTCGTCTCGCGCAGCCGACGGAGGAACGCGAGCGTGTCGCGCTGCCTCGTCCGCCGCTCGGCGTCGACGACCTCGGCGCTGTACGGCGACGAGCGCACCGACTCGACGACGAGCGCGCGCTGCGTCTCGTCGAGCTTGCCGTAGAGCATCTCGGCGCGGTCGATCTCGCGGTTGACGGTCGCGCGCTGCCGGCGCTGCGGGTTTCGCAGCAGGTATTCGTCGCGGAACTCGTCGTTGGTCTCGGCGAAGCGTTTCTCGATCGACGCGAACTGCGCCGGCGAGAGCGTCAGCGCGACATCGGTGATCGCCGGCGCGAGCTGCTGCAGGATGGGATCGAGGCGGCCGCGGATCTCGCTCGCCCACGCGCACATCTGCTCGGGGGTCGCGTCGTCCGCGACCTCGGCCTCGGCGCGCGCGAGCAGGCGCGCGTAGTCGGGCAGCTGCGTGCGGCGGTGCCAGGCGAGCGCCTCGTCGAGCGCGGTGCGCGCACGCAGCGACTGCGCGTCGTCGAACTCGACGTAGCGGTCGAGCCAGCGAAAGACGATCGCGTCGAGCTGGCCGTAGCCGAGCTGGATCATGCTGCAGCCGGCCAGCATCGCCGCGACGAGCGCGGCGGCGAGCGCCGCGATAATCGACGGCCGGCGCGAGGGCCGGGGCAACGCGAAGGTCGGCATGGTCTTGAACGTCGTGGTCATGGCGGCCGGGCAGGGAACGCGGATGCGTTCGAAGCGGCCGAAGGTGCTGCACGTGCTCGGCGGCCGCCAACTATTGCAGCATGTTCTCGGCGCGGTCGCCTCCCTCGGGGCAACCCGCACCGTCGTCGTCACCGGGCACGGCGCCGCCGAGGTCGAGCAGAGCGTGCACGCGCCGGGGCTCGCGTTCGTTCGCCAGGAGCCGCAGCTCGGCACCGGTCACGCGGTGCAGCAGGCGGCGCCCTTGCTCGACGACGACGGCACCACGCTCGTGCTGAACGGCGACGTGCCTCTGATCGAGCCGGCGACGCTGCGCGCGCTCGTCGACGCCTGCGCGGGCGAACGGCTGGCGCTGTTGACGATCGAGCTCGCCGATCCGCGCGGCTACGGCCGCGTCGTCCGCACGGCGAAGGGCACCCGGCGCGACGCGATCGCCGCGATCGTCGAGGAGAAGGACGCGAGCGCCGACGTGCGCGCGCTGAGAGAGATCTACACCGGCGTGATGGCGGCGCCGACGCGGCACCTGAAGCGCTGGCTCGCGGCGCTTCGCAACGACAACGCCGCGCGCGAGTACTACCTCACCGACGTCGTCGGCATCGCCGTCGGCGAAGGCGTCGAGGTCGTCGGCGTCGCCGCGCACGGCGAAACCGAGGTGCTCGGCGTCAACAGTCCCGCGCAGCTCGCCGAGCTCGAACGCCGCCACCAGCGCGCGACCGCGGCGCGCCTGATGGCCGACGGCGTTCGCATCGCCGACCCCGCGAGGTTCGACGTCCGCGGCGAGCTCACCTGCGGCAGCGACGTCGAGATCGACGTCGGCTGCATCTTCGAAGGCAGCGTCGAGCTCGGCGACGACGTCACCGTCGGCGCGTACTGCACGCTGAAGAACGCGCGCGTCGCCGCCGGCGCGACGATCCGCCCCTACACGCTGATCGACGGCGAAGCGCTCGGCGCGAGCGTCGGCGAACGCGCGCTTGTCGGCCCGTTCGCGCGGCTGCGCGGCGGTGCCGCGCTCGGCGCCGACGTCCACGTCGGCAACTTCGTCGAGATCAAGAACTCGACGCTCGGCACCGCCGCCAAGGCGAACCACCTCGCGTACCTCGGCGACACCGACGTCGGCGAGCGCGTCAACTTCGGCGCCGGCAGCATCACCGCGAACTACGACGGCGCCGACAAGCACCGCACGACGATCGGTGCCGACGCCCACATCGGCAGCAACTGCGTCCTAGTCGCGCCGGTCGAGATCGGCGCCGGCGCGACGATCGGTGGCGGCTCGACGATCGCGAAGGCGGCGCCGGCCGGCGAGCTGACGATCGCGCGCGCGCGGCAGACGACGCTGCGCGGCTGGAAGCGGCCGGTCAAGAAGCGCTGAGCGCGCCGACCGCGAGGCAGAGGTCCGCCCACGCCTTCGCCTTCTCCGCCGGATGGCGGAGCAGGAACGCGGGCGAGAACGTGACGACGAGGGGAACGCCGGCGTGCGCGTGGACGCGGCCGCGCAGACCGCCGATCGGCACGTCGGCGCCGAGCAGCGCCGCCGCCGACGCCTTGCCGAGCGCGAGCACGCAGCGCGGCGCAACGGCGGCGATCGCCGGGGCGATCGGCGCCGCGTCGGCGGCGATGTAGACGGCACGGCGCTCGCGCGTCGGCGCGACGAGGCCGACGCCGATCGCACGCAGCATGTTCTCGAGCAGCTGCTGTGGCTGCGGATCGGCGGGATCGAGCGCGTCGCCGACGACGAGCCAGTCGGCGGGCGCAAGCCCCGGCACGCCCCGCGGCTCGTTCGGCGGCTCGGCGACCGCGCGCGACGACGGCGCCGCCGCCGCGCGTGCCGGCGCGACGGCGGACCGTGCTGCGGGCCGCGCTTCTTCGGCAACGACCGCGCTGGCGACGACGCTCGTCACGACCGCGGGCGCGTCTTCCGGCAGCCAGAGCCGGATTCCCATCTCGCGCAGCATCGCGCGCTGCCGCTCAGTCCAGCGCATCGCTGTCGTCGCGCAGGACGTCGAGGCTCATGACGATCGCGTCCTCGCGCAGTCCTGCCGGCGCCGGGTAGTAGCCCTTGCGGCGACCGACCGCAGCGAAGCCGAGCCGCCGGTAGACCTCGCGCGCCTCGCCGTTGCCCTCGCGGACCTCGAGCCAGAGCCGGCTCTCGCGCCGCGACCGGCAGACGCGCACGAGCTCGGTGACGATGCGCCGCGCGTGGCCACGGCGGCGCGCCGCCGGCGCGATCGTGATGTTGAGCAGATGCATTTCGCCGATGCCCGACATCGCGACGCAGTAGCCGACCAGATCGCCGTCGACGTGGTTGAGCGTCCACGCCGTGTAGCCGGCGACGAGCGAGTCGACGAAGTTGCCGCGCGTCCACGGAAACGGATAGATCGCGTTCTCGAGCTCGATGACGCCGTCGAGCGACGACACGGTCATCGGCCGCAGCACGGCGATCGTCGGATCGATGCGCGCGCTCATGACGAAACGACGGCGCGACGCGCAGCGCGCTCGCTCTCGGTCTCGGCGACCTTGTCTCGCACGTAGAGCGGCAGTGCGAGCGCTGGATCGACGGCGGCGCCTTCGCTCCAGGCTTGCTCGGCGACACGAAGCAGCGCGGTCGCATCCGGCGTCGCGTCGGCAACCGTGCGCGCGCCGCGTGTGTCGAGGCGGGCGCCGAACGCGGCGAGCGCGTTGCCGGCGACGATCGCGGGCGGCTCGTCTCGCCAGCGCGCCGCGAGCGCTTCGCAGTCGGCTAGGAACGGCGCGACGAGCGTCGACCAGCGTCGGTTCGAGTGCAGATACTCGGCGGCGTAGATCTGCTCCATGCGGGCGTCGAGCAGTGCCCAGATGCGAACGTCGGCGGCACCGCGACGCGCGTCCTCGGCGACCGCGAGCAGCGTGTCGACCGGCAGCACCGGCTTGGTCGCGCCGAGCGCGAGGCCCTGCGCGACCGCGCACGCGGTGCGCAGGCCGGTGAACGCGCCGGGGCCGCGGCCGAACGCGATCGCGTCGAGCTCGGCGAGCGCGATTCCCGCTTCGGCGAGGACCCCGAGCACCGCGGGCAGGAGCGTCGCCGACGCGCGCGCGCCGCCGTCGCCTGCGCGCGCGACGACGCGGTCGCCGTGCCGCAGCGCGACGGTCATCCGTTCGGTCGAGGTGTCGAAGGCGAGCAGCGTCGGCATCTTCGAAGATGCGACCGCGTCGCCCGGAATTCTCATCGGCCGAGTGTAGCGGCGCGAAGCGCGCGGCTCCGCGCGCGAGCGCGTGCGATCATCCGTCGCGATGCGAACGCCGGTCGGTGCCGTCCGCCGCGCGCGCCGCCCGAGCGCGCTCGCGGCGCTGCTGCTCGCCGCTTGCGCAGTGACGGTCGTGCGCGCGGCGCCGCCGCCGCGCCAGGCGACGGCTGCAACCGACACGCGCGCGCTGCCGCGCAGCGTCGACGCGGCGCTCGCGCGCCATGGCGTGCCGCGCGACGCGATGGTCGCGTGGGTGCAGGAGGTCGACGCGGCGCGGCCGCGGCTCGCGTGGCAGGCCGACAAGGCGGTCAATCCGGCATCGCTGATGAAGCTGGTGACGACGTACGCCGCGCTCGAGCTGCTCGGCCCCGCGTTCACGTGGTCGACTCCGGTCTGGCTGCAGGGCACGGTCGCTGACGGCGTACTGACCGGCAATCTCGTCGTCAAGGGCACTGGCGATCCCAAGCTCGTCCTCGAACGGATGTGGTTGCTCGTTCGCCGCGTCCAGCAGCTCGGCGTGCGCGAGATCCGCGGCGACATCGTCCTCGACCGCAGTGCGTTCAGCCCCGGCGAGATCAACCCGGCCGACTTCGACGGCGAGCCGCTCAGGCCGTACAACGCCGTCGCCGACGCGCTGCTGCTCAACTACCGCGCGGTGCTGCTGACGTTCACTCCGGATCCCGGCCGCGGCGTCGCGACGATCGCAGTCGATCCGCCGCTCGCCGGCGTCCGCGTCGATGCCACTGTGCCGCTGGTGAGCGGCGCGTGCGACGACTGGCGCGGCACGCTCAAGGGCGAGCTCGACGATCCGGCGCGGATGCACTTCTCGGGAGCGTTTCCGGTCGCTTGCGGCGAGAAGATCTGGCCGGTCGCCTACGCCGATCCGAAGAGCTACAACGCGCGCGCGCTCGCCGGGTTGTGGGCCGAGGAAGGCGGCAAGCTCGGCGGCGTCGTCCGCGACGGCACCGCGCCGGCGCTGACACCGAGCTTCGAGCTGCGCTCGCCGACGCTCGCCGAGGTCGTTCGCGACATCAACAAGCTCAGCAACAACGTGATGGCGCAGCAGCTGTTCCTGACGCTCGGCGCGACGCAGCGCGGCGCCGGAACTCCGGAGGCGGCGCGCGAGGTCGTTCGCCAGTTCCTGAAGAGCCAGGTCGGCGACCGCACCGCCGCCGTCGCCGTCGTCGCCAACGGCTCGGGGCTGTCGCGCGACGCGCGCCTGAGCGCCGCGCTGCTCGGGCGCCTCCTGCAATCGGCGTGGTCGAGCGCGGTGATGTCCGAGCTGATGAGCTCGCTGCCGGTCGCCGGGATCGACGGCACGCTCAGGCGCGCGAAGGCGACACCCGGCCGCGCCCATCTGAAGACCGGGTCGCTGCGCGACGTCGTCGGCGTCGCCGGCTACGTCCTCGCCGACTCGGGACGTCGCTACGTCGTCGTCGGCATCGTCAACCACGCCAACGCGAACGCGGCGCGGCCGGCGCTCGAGGCGCTCGCCGAATGGGCGGCGAGCGACGCGCCGGCGCTCTCGCCGACCGCCCCCGAGCCGAACTAGAGGGCTGCTCCGAACAAGTGGCTGTGGTCGCGTTCGCGAGAGACTAGAAGGGGTTGTTCTGCGCGCGGTTCAGCGCCAGCGTCCCGAGCACGCTTTGCCCGGTTGCGCTGAGATGCCGGTCGTCGGCCCAGAAGTAGGTCGACGTTCCGCCCGGAATGAGGGTCTGCGCCGTGCAGTCGAGCGACGACGGCGGCACGAAGGTCGACCTGGTGAGGTCGCAGACTCCCATCGTCGAGTTGGTGAAGCCGCCGAAGCCCGGGACGGTGCCGACCTCGGTGACGTACTCGTCCATCAGGATGAGGCCGATCTTGCGGCCGTCGTTGACGATCGTCGCGCGCATCGACGCGTTGTAGCGGAACGTGAGCCGCGACAGCAGCGCGGCCCGGTCGGTGTCGGCGTGCGCCGCGCGCTCGGCGGCGCCGAACGGCGTGAAGCCCATGTCGAAGACCGTCGCCAGCAGCACCTTCGGGCCGAGGTCGGTGAGGTGGTTGACCTGGCGGCCGGTCTCGGCGCCCGCAGCCTCGACGACGCTGATCAGCTCGGGCTCGCTCACCGCCGGATATTGCTCGTACGCGGCGATGACGTCGTACATGCCGACCATCACCGTCACCATGTCGCCCTCCTGGAACGGGCTCTCGCTCTGCTGCGCGTCGATCTGCGCCGTCAGGTCGGCGGCCTGTGCGCCGACCTGGGCGCGGATGCGGCTCACCGGCGACGTCGTCGTCACGACGTTGTTGCATTCGGGGAAGACGAGGCCGTAGAAGAGCGCGACGCTCTGGATCCAGAGCGGGTTCTGGGCGCAGAGGATCGTCTGGTCGACGTCGGAGACAGTCGCGTTGACGGTGTACTTGCGCGCGTTGTGGTCGCCGGAGTCGACGAGCATGCTCGATTCGTCGCCGAGCGCGATGACGCGCGACGCGTGGAAGCGCGTCGTCGGCTCGCCGCCGCCGCACGACGCGGCGACGAGCGCCGCCGCGACGACCGCAGCGCCGCCGAGCGCGCGGCGCAGGTCACATCGAGGATGTCTCATTCACAAGGCTCCAGGAAAGTCAGGTCGCCGCGGCGCGGTCGAGCCGGTCGCGCACGCCGTCCCACTCGGGACCGGGCGGCGGCTCTTCGACCCAGATCAGATGCACGCCCTCGCGGTCGAGTTCACGCAGGACGGCAAACAATTCATGCGCCGCCTGCTCCGGCCGCGCCGGCATGCGCCGATGGACGACGCCAGTGGCGATGCCCGACGGAATCGAGCGCGAATATACCGCCAGCCTCAGCGAGTCGCTGCCGAGGACATCGAGCGCGGTCTTCAGCATCGCCGTCGTCATGATCCGCAGCTTGGCCTTGGGCGCGTAGTGCGCCGCGAGCGTCCCCGGCGCGCGCGGTGCCGACGCGCCCGGCGCGCGCAGCGGCGTGCCGGCGGCGTTCTCGATGCGGTCGCGCGTCAGGATGCCAGGGCGCAGCAGCACCGGCGAGCCGGTCGAGCAGTCGACGATCGCCGACTCGATGCCGATGCGCGCCGCGCCGCCGTCGATGACGAGGAGCTCGTCGCCGAGCTCCTCGACGACGTGCGCCGCCGTCGTCGCGCTGACGCGGCCGAAGCGGTTCGCGCTCGGCGCGGCGATGCCGGGAACGCCGCGCTCGCCCGCCTGCGCGAGGAGCGCGTGCGCGATCGGATGCGCCGGGCAGCGCAATCCGATCGTCGCCTGGCGCCCCGACGCCGCGTCGGCGACAGCGGCGGCGCGCAGCACGATGACGGTGAGCGGCCCCGGCCAGAACGCGTCGATCAGCCGCTCGGCGACCGGCGGCAGCGCGGCAGCGAACCGCTCGGCGTGCGCGCGGTCGGCGACGTGGACGATCAACGGATGGTCCTGTGGCCGGCCCTTCAGCGCGAAGATCTTTGCGACCGCGTCGTCGTCGTCGGCGCGCGCGCCGAGGCCGTAGACGGTCTCGGTCGGAAACGCGACGAGCTCGCCGGCGGCGATCGCTTCGGCAGCGCGCGCGATCGCCGCGGGGTCGCGTCCGTCGAGGAGCATGACGTTCGCGCCGTCGCTAGCGCGTCGCCGTCGCGAGCGGCGCGACGCCGAGCACGCGCGCCGCTTCGGCGGCGGTCGCTTCCGCGGCATCGGCGCTCGCCGCGGTGACCGTCAGGTGGCCCATCTTGCGGCCCGGGCGCGCGTCGTCCTTGCCGTAGAGGTGCAGGTGCGCTCCCGGCAGGGCGAGGACCCGGCTCCAGTCGGGAGCGACGCCCTTCCGCCAGAGGTCGCCGAGCAGGTTGAGCATCACCGCCGCCGAATGCTGGCGCGGCGCGACGAGCGGCGCATTCGCGAGCGTTCGCACCTGCAGCTCGAACTGCGAGACGTCGCACGAGTCGATGCTGTGGTGCCCGGAGTTGTGCGGCCGCGGCGCCATCTCGTTGGCGACGAGCGCGCCGCCTTCGACGACGAAGAACTCGACGCAGAGGACGCCGACGTAGTCGAGTGAACGCGCAAGCCGCTCGGCGAGCGCGACCGCTTCGGCCTGCATCGCCGCGCCGACGTGCGCACGCGCGGGAACGCGCGTCACCGCGAGGATGCCGCCGACGTGGACGTTGTCGTGCACCGGCAGGTGGACGACGTCGCCCTGCGCGTTGCGCGCGACGACGACGCTGATCTCGCCGGCGAGCGCGAGCCGCCGCTCGAGCACGCACGGCACTTCACCGAGCGCCGCGAACGCGGCCGCGAGCGCGGCGCGGTCGTCAACCGTGCGCTGGCCCTTGCCGTCGTAGCCGAGCCGCGCGGTCTTGAGGATGCCGGGCAGGAGTGCGGCGTCGACGCGCTCGACGTCGGCGCGCGAAGCGACGAGCGCATGCGGTGCGCACGCGACGCCGCTGCGAACGAACGCCGCCTTCTCGTCGGCGCGGTCCTGGCAGACCGCGACGGCAGCGGCGCCCGGTGCGACCGGCACGCGCTCGGCGAGCGCCGCGAGCGCGGCAGCCGGCACGTTCTCGAATTCGGTCGTGATCGCCGCGCAGCGTTCGGCGAGACGATCGAGCGCCGCGGCGTCGAGGTAGTCGGCGCGGACGTGCTCGTGCGCGACGAGCCCGGCCGGGCTCGCCGGGTCGGGATCGAGCACGATCGTGCGATAGCCGAGCTGCTGCGCGGCGTGGACGAACATGCGGCCGAGCTGGCCGCCGCCGAGAACCCCGAGCATCGCGCCGGGGGCGACGAACCCTGCAGGGCTCACTTGAGCTCGGCGCTCATCGCCCGCGCGGCGTCGCTCTGGCGCTGGCGGTACGCGTCGAGCTTCGCGCGCAGCGCCGTGTCGCCGCTCGCGAGGATCGCGACCGCGAACAGCGCTGCGTTGGCGGCGCCGGCAGCGCCGATCGCGAACGTCGCGACCGGAACGCCCTTCGGCATCTGCACGATCGAATAGAGCGAATCGACGCCCTTCAGCGCGCGGCTTTCGACCGGAACGCCGAGCACCGGCACCGTCGTCTTCGCGGCGAGCATTCCGGGCAGGTGCGCGGCGCCGCCAGCGCCGGCGATGATCGCCTTCAACCCGCGCGCCGCCGCGCCTTCCGCGTACGCGAACATCTCGTCCGGCATGCGGTGCGCAGAGACGACCTTCGCCTCGTGGGCGATGCCGAACTCGGCGAGAATCTCGACGGCGGCGCGGAGCGTCTCCCAGTCGCTGCTGGAGCCCATGACGACGCCGACGACCGCCGGGTCGCTGCGCACGGGGTGGGAGGATCCGGCCAAGGCTTGAATTGTAGGCGGCGAGGCTTCACCTCCCCTCAGCGACACCATGCAGAACATCACCCACCAGAACCTCGAAACGGATCTCGTCCACGCCTCGCTCGCGCAGCCGGTGCTGCTCGACATCTGGGCGCCCTGGTGCGGCCCGTGCAAGACGCTCGGGCCGATCCTCGAGAAGCTCGAGGTCGCGTACGCGGGCCGCTTCAAGCTCGTCAAGCTCAACGCCGACGACGAACCCGAGATCGCGCAGCAGCTGTCGCAGATGTTCGGCGTCCGCTCGATCCCGTTCTGCGTGCTGTTCAAGGGCGGCCAGCCGGTCGACGGCTTCGTCGGCGCACTGCCCGAGCCCGAGGTCCGCAAGTTCCTCGACAAGCACGTGCCGAGCGCCGAGGAGCAGGCGTCCGACGAGGACCATCAGGCGGCAGAGGAAGCGCTCGCGGAAGGCGACACCGACGCCGCGCTCGACCGGTTGCAGGCAGCGCTCGCGACCAACCCCGCGAACGACACCGCACGCTACGACTACATCCGCGCGCTGCTGAAGGCCGGCCGCGTCGGCGAGGCGCGCGCCGCGTTCGATCCGGTCGCCGGCAACCCGCTGCTCGACCAGCGCCTCGTCGCCGCCGGCCACTGGATCGCCGCGATGGAAGCGGCGCCGAAGGCACGTCCCCGCGACACGCTCGAAGCCGCCATCGGCGCCAACAAACGCGACTTCGACGCCCGCTTCGAGCTCGCGCAGCTCCACTTCGCGAAGGGCGAGATGACGCAGGCGATGGACGAGCTGCTCGAGATCCTGATGCGCGACAAGGGCTGGAAGGACGAGCTCGCGCGCAAGACCTACGTCGCGATCCTGCAGCTGATGACCAAGGCAGCGCCGCCGCCGGCACGCGGCGACGCCGCGCCGGCCAAGGGCGCGCTCGAGGTCACCGGCAAGGCCGCCGTGCAGGCGCCGAGCGATCCCGTCGTCGATGCCTACCGGCGCAAGCTCAGCATGACGCTGTTCTGAGCGGTGCGGCGCAGCCGCGCCGCACCTGCAGCGGGCCTCAGTTGAGGTCCTTGTCCTTCCAGAACTTCGACACCCCTGCGGCGAGACCCAGCTCGAGGCCGTTCTTGGTCATCGTGTAGGTGTCGGCTTCGCCCATCTCGGTCTCGCCCTTGCCGCCGCCCGCGGTGGCGCTGCCCGCGCCCGCCGACGCGCGCGCGGCGCCGCCGGCCGTCCAGCCCTTGTTGATGAAGTTGTTCATCGCCCCCGCGGTCTTGAAGACGATGAGCACCTCGGTCTGCGACGCGCCGAGCTGCAGGCCGGCGCTCGCGCCGCCCACCTTCATGTAGGTGTTGTGCTTGGTCTTGTTGTCGTGGACGAGGCCGGCGCCGCCGCCGCCGCCGATCACGAAGCTGAAGCCGTACGTCGTGAAGATGCCGTATCCGGGCGCCTTCGCGGTCGCGTCCTTCAGCTCGGGCTTGGCCTTGTAGAAGCGCTCGAGCGCGGCTTCGGTCTTTTTCTGGACCTCGGCCTGCTGCGTCGCCTTGTCTTCCTTGGCGAACGCGCCGCTCGCGAGCAACGACGTCGCCAGCACCCCCAGCGTCACGAATCTCAGGATCCTCATCTGCGTTCTCCTCGTGGTTTGGTCGCGTGCCGCGGAGCCTGCTCCACGTGCCGAGACCGTTGAATGAACCCCGTCATGTTCTCACGAGATTCAGGCCAGCGCGGCGAGCGCCTTCGCGTAGCGCGCCGAGGTCGCCGCGACGACCTCGCGCGGCAGCGGCGGCGGCGGCGGCTTCTTGTTCCATGGCTTGCCGTCGACCGCGACCTGCTCGAGCCAGTCGCGCACCGGCTGCTTGTCGAGGCTCGGCGGCGTCTGCCCCGGCACGACGGCCGCGGCAGGCCAGAAGCGCGACGAATCGGGCGTGAGAATCTCGTCCATCAGCGTCAGCGTGCCGTGCTCGTCGAGGCCGAACTCGAACTTGGTGTCGGCGATGACGATGCCGCGTGCGAGCGCGAACGCGGCCGCTTCGCTGTAGAGCCGGATGGCGAGGTCGCGGACCTTCGCCGCGACGTCGGCGCCGACGATGTCGCTCGCGCGCGCGAAGTCGATGTTCTCGTCGTGCGCACCCATCTCGGCCTTGGTCGCCGGCGTGAAGATCGGCGCCGGCAGCTTCGATGCGTTCCTCAGCCCCGGCGTCAGCTGCACGCCGCAGACCGCGCCGGTCTCCTGGTATTCCTTCCAGCCGCTGCCGGCGAGGTAGCCGCGGACGACCGCCTCGATCGGCAACGGCCGCAATCGTTTCACGAGCATCGCGCGGCCGCGCAGCTGCGCCCGCTCGTCTTCGCTCGCGACGACGCTCTCGGGGTCGTCGCCGGTCAAGTGGTTCGGCACGACGTGCTTCAGCCGCTCGAACCAGGCGAGCGCCATCTGCGTCAGCACGCGTCCCTTGCCCGGAATCGGCTCCTTCATCACGACGTCGAACGCGCTCAGGCGATCGCTCGCGACCATCAGCATGCGGTCGTCGCCGACCGCGTAGTTGTCGCGCACCTTGCCGCGCGCGATCAGCGGCAGCGATGCGATCGAGGTCTCGAAGATCGCGGTGTCGTCGCTCATGTCGACGCGGCGATCACACCACCGTCTGCGCGAGCTCGCCCTGCGCGTAGCGACCGGCGACCTTCTCGAGCGGCTGGGCGACGATCTTGGCCGCCTGCCCTTCGCAGCCGAACTGGACGTAGCGCTCGCGGCAGATCTTGCGCGCCGCTTCGCGGGCCGGCTTCAGGTAGTCCCGCGGGTCGAACTTGTCGGGGTTCTCGGCGAGGTACTTGCGGATCGCTCCGGTCATGGCGAGGCGAATGTCGGTGTCGATGTTGATCTTGCGCACGCCGTGCTTGATCGCCTCCTGGATCTCTTCGACCGGGACGCCGTACGTCTCCTTCATCTTGCCGCCGTGCTCGCGGATGATCTCGAGCAGGTCCTGCGGCACGCTCGACGAACCGTGCATCACGAGGTGGGTGTTCGGGATGCGGCGGTGGATCTCCTTGATGCGGTCGATCGCGAGGATGTCGCCGGTCGGCTTGCGGGTGAACTTGTAGGCGCCGTGGCTGGTGCCGATCGCGATCGCGAGCGCGTCGAGCTGCGTCTTCTTGACGAAGTCGGCCGCCTGCTCGGGGTCGGTGAGGAGCTGGTCGCGGGTCATCGTCGCGTCGGTGCCGTGGCCGTCTTCCTTGTCGCCGCGCATCGTCTCGAGCGAGCCGAGGCAGCCGAGCTCGCCCTCGACGGTGACGCCGCGCGCGTGCGCCATGTCGACGACCTTCCTGGTGACGTCGACGTTGTAGTCGTACGAGGCGATCGTCTTGCCGTCGGCCTGGAGCGAGCCGTCCATCATCACCGACGAGAAGCCGAGGTCGATCGCGCTCCTGCACACGTCGGGGCTCTGGCCGTGGTCCTGGTGCATGACGAGCGGCACCTTCGGCCACGACTCGAGCGCCGCTTCGATCAGGTGCTTGATGAAGGGCTCGCCGGCGTACTTGCGGGCACCCGCGCTCGCCTGCAGGATGACCGGCGCCCCGACCTCGTCGGCCGCGGTCATCACCGCCTGCACCTGCTCAAGGTTGTTGACGTTGAACGCCGGGATGCCATAGCCGTTCTCGGCGGCGTGGTCGAGGAGCTGGCGCATCGAAACGAGGGGCATGGCGGGGTCCTGAGGAGGCGAACGGAAGCTTGGAATTCTAGGCGCCGGCGCACGCCGAACCGCGTTCCGAGGCCCTGTTGCCCGGACTGCCCGGGGGCGCGATCATGACCGCCTCGCCGCGCGGAGGGCGCATGCTTTCGACGCTGCTCAGCTACAGCCGCGACGACGCGGAATTCGCGACTCGGCTCGCCGCCGACCTGCGTCTCGCCGGTACGAGCGTCGCGCTCGCGCCGCTCGACGGCGCAGGCGACGACCGTAGGCACGACGCCGCGGCCAACGCGCTCGCTCGCTGCACCGCCTGGCTGATCGTCGTGTCGCCGGCCGCGGTCCGCTCCGCGAGCTTCGAGATCGACGTCGCGGTCGCGCTCGGACGCGGCATCCCGATCGTCGCGATCGTCTGCCGCGACTGCGAGCTGCCGGCGCGCCTGCGCGACGTTTCGCTCGTCGACTTCAGGCGCGACTACGAAGCGGGCTTGCGCACCCTGCGCGCACGGATGGCTCCCGCGGCCGCCGCGCCTGCGAGCGTGGCGACACCGCGCGACGCACCACGCGCGTTCACGACGCCAGCATCGCCCGCGCCCGGCCTCGACCGCACCGCGCCGCAGCGCACGCCGGCGGTCGGCGACGGCCGCGCGCTGCGGGCGCTCGGACTCACCCTGCTCGCGCTTGCGCTGCTCGGCTTGATGTTCGTGATGTCGCTGCCGAAGCTGACCGTCGACCCCGGCGACGGCTGGGTCGCGATGCTCGTCGGTTTGCCGATCGACTTCGTCGTCGCGTTCGCCGGCGTCAAGGTCCTCAAGCGCGGCAAGCAGCGGAGCGCGCTCTCCGTGCAGGCGGCGCTGGCGCAGGACCGGCGCGCTCCGGTCGTCTACCTGCGGTCGTTCCAGGACGACGCGGTTGCCGCCGAAGGCTCGCTCGCCGCGTCGACGTTCGGCGGCGGCGCGATCGTCGGCGTGTTCGTGAGCCTGCTCAACGCAGCGGGCGGCGTCGCGAGCGAAGAGGAGCAACTCGCCGAAGCGCTCCGCGACGTCGGCCCGTTCGTCGCGATCGGCAAGCCGGGAGAGAAGCTGCCCGAGCTCGGCGCCGCGCGCATGTACGTGCAGGACTCCGAGTGGCAGGACGTCGTTCGCTCGCTGATGGCGCGCGCCGCGCTCGTCGTCCTGCGCGCCGGCAAGAGCGACGGCCTGCGCTGGGAGATCCGCACCGCGGCCGAGATGGTCCGGCCCGAGCGGATCGTGCTGCTGCTGCCGTTCGAGCGCGAGCAGTACGAGGCGTTTCGATCGCAGGCCGCGCGATCGTTCCCGCGCCTGCTGCCCGAGTACCCGGCTGGCAAGGCGCAAGGCGCCGCAGGAAGCGTCAAGGCGATCGTCTATTTCGCGAGCGACTGGACGCCGCACCTGCTGCAGCCGGCGAGGTTCGTCAGGACGCCCGTCAAGCCGTGGGTGCTGGCGTTTCGTGCGACGCTGCGGCCGGTGTTCGACCAGCTCGGCGTCGTCGTCCAGCGCCCGAAGACGAGCGTCGCGAAGATCCTCGTTCTCGTGGTGCTCGTTCCTCTCGGCGCCGTGGTCGGGCTGTTCCTGATCCTGGGCCTCGTGGCGAGGCTCTTCAACTGAGCTCCCGGGCTCAGTCGATGACTCTCGCCGCCTGGACAAACAGGGTCTGCGGCACCTTCAATCCCAGCGCGGCCGCGGTCCTGGCGTTGATGACCAGATCGATCTTCGCCGCGTCGTCATCTGGATAGCATTCGGGCCGAGCGCGGCCGCCCAGGCCGCGGCAACCACCGGAGCTCCCCGCCATGAAGAGACTCATCCCCGCCGTGCTCGCGATGGCCGGTGTCTGCGTTGCCCCCTTCGCCTCGGCCCAGGAGCGCTCGCGCCTCGACGACGTCATCCGCGCCGGCAAGCTGCGCGTCTGCACGCCCGGCGACTACAAGCCGTTCGCGCTCGCCAAGGCCGACGGCAGCTACGAAGGCCTCGACATCGACCTGATGCGCTCGGCGGCGAAGTCGCTCGGCGTCCAGCCCGAGTTCGTCAAGACGTCGTGGCCGAAGCTGATGGACGACTTCGTCGAGAAGTGCGACATCGCGGTCGGCGGCATCTCGGTGACGACCGAGCGCGCCAAGCGCGCCGCGTTCTCGGCCGCGTACATGGTCAACGGCAAGGCTCCGATCACGAAGTGCGAGAACGTCTCGAAGTTCCAGACCGTCGCCGACATCAACAAGCCGACCGTCACCGTCATCACCAACCCGGGCGGCAGCAACGAGCGGTTCGTGCGTGCCAACCTGCCGAACGCCAAGGTCGTCGTCTACAACGACAACGTGACGATCTTCGACGAGATCCTAAAGGGCCACGCCGACGTCATGATCTCGGAGTCGGTCGAGACGGTGACGCAGCAGAAGGCGCGCCCCGGCCTGTGCGCCGTCAATCCCGAGAAGCCGTTGCAGTACGGCGAGATGGCGTGGCTGCTGCCGCGCGGCGACGTCGCGATGAAGCAGTGGGTCGACACCTGGCTACACCTGAGCAAGGCGGGCGGCGAATACGACCGGCTGCTCGCCGACTGGACGAAGTAGCCGCGAAAGCCCCCGCCTCGGGGGGCCGGGTACGCCACATGCTCTGTGCGACGAGCGCGGGCCGGCCGGGCCAGGCCCGCCTGCGGTCAGGAGAGCAGCACCCGAATGCCGCGAGCAGCCGCTCGAGCGATGCGAGCCTGTTCGGCCATCGTCTTGGCCGCGGCGGCGCATGTCGCCTCGGCCGCGACCCCGGGCGACGCCGGCGACTGGCCGATGGCGGCGCACGACTACGCGAGCACGCGCTTCTCGCCGCTCGCCGAGATCACTCCCGCCAACGCGCCGTCGCTGAAGCTCGCGTTCACGTTCTCGACCGGCGTCGTGCGCGGCCACGAGGCGGCGCCGCTCGTCGTCGGCAACACGATGTTCATCGTGACGCCGTATCCGAACGTCGTCTACGCGCTCGACCTGTCGCAGCCCGGTGCGCCGATGCGCTGGAAGTTCGAGCCCAAGCCCGAGGCGTTCGCGCAGGGTGTCGCGTGCTGCGACGTCGTCAACCGCGGCCTCGCGTACGCCGACGGCAAGGTCTTCGTCAACACGCTCGACAACCAGACGATCGCGATCGACGCCGGCAACGGCAAGGAGGTCTGGCGCTATCGCTCGGGCGACATCCGCAACGGCGAGACGCGGACGATGGCTCCGCTCGCCGTCGACGGCCGCGTCCTCGTCGGCAACAGCGGCGGCGAGTACGGCGTGCGCGGCTGGCTCGTCGCGCTCGACGCGAAGAACGGCAAGGAGGTCTGGCGCGCGTACAGCACCGGCCCGGACCGCGACGTCCTGATCGGCACCGACTACAAGCCGTTCTACGCGAAGGAGCGCGGCAGCGATCTCGGCGTCAAGAGCTGGCCCGTCGATGCGTGGAAGGTCGGCGGCGGCACGGTCTGGGGCTGGATGTCGTACGACCCCGAGCTCGACCTCGTCTACTACGGCACCGCCAACCCGGGCCCGTGGAACGCCGAGCAGCGCCCCGGCGACAACAAGTTCACCTCCGGGCTCTTCGCGCGCGACGCGAGGACAGGACAGGCGCGCTGGTTCTACCAGCTGAGCCCGCACGACGAGTTCGACTACGACGCGGTCAACGAGAGCGTGCTGATCGATCTCGAGGTCGCCGGCAAGCCGCGCAAGGTGCTCGT
>DATJIM010000179.1:0-4267 GCA_035493195.1 Caldimonas sp. | reverse complement strand
GCGCTGATCGAGGAGCTGAACGCCCTCGCGATTCAGCCCAACCTCACCTACGAGCACCGCTGGCGGCCCCACGAGCTGATCGTCTGGGACAACCGCTGCGTGCAGCACCGCGCGACCGAGTACGACCCCACGACCGAGCGGCGCGTCGTCCGCCGCTGCACGGTGCTCGGCGAGGAGCCGGTCGGGATCGACGGCAAGCCCTGACGGCCTCGGCGCCGCGGCGGGGCGCGGCGCCATCGCGACGATACTTGCGGCGATGACCGAGCTCACTTCCGAGGTGCAACGCCGACGCACCTTCGCCATCATCTCGCACCCCGACGCCGGCAAGACGACGCTCACCGAAAAGCTGCTGCTCTTTTCCGGCGCGATCCAGATCGCGGGCTCGGTGAAGGCACGGAAGGCCTCGCGTCACGCGACCTCGGACTGGATGGAGATCGAAAAGCAGCGCGGCATCTCGGTCGCATCGTCGGTGATGCAGATGGAGTACCGGGGCGCGGTCATCAACCTGCTCGACACGCCTGGCCACCAGGATTTCTCCGAGGACACGTATCGCGTCCTCACCGCCGTCGACGCTGCGCTGATGGTGATCGATGCCGGCAACGGCGTCGAGCCGCAGACGCGGCGGCTGCTTCAGGTCTGCCGCGCCCGCAACACGCCGATCCTCACTTTCGTCAACAAGATGGACCGCGAGGTGCAGGAGCCGCTCGCGCTGATGGACGAGATCGAGCGAGAGCTCGGCATGAGCGTCGTCCCGTTCACCTGGCCGGTCGGCATGGGCAAGCGCTTCCACGGCGTCATGGACCTGCGCGCCAGGCAGATGCGCGTCTTCGCCCCCGGCGAGGACCGCAAGACCGGCGACGACGAGATCGTCGTCGGCCTCGACGACCCGGCGTACGTCGAGCGTTTCGGCGACGAGTACACGCACGCGCGCAACGACATCGAGCTGCTGCACGCGGCCGCGCCCGAGTTCGACGAAGGCGAGTTCCTCGCTGGCCGGCAGACGCCGATGTTCTTCGGCTCGGCGATCAACAACTTCGGCGTCCGCGAGGTGCTCGATGCGCTCGTCGACCTCGCGCCGCCGCCCGGCGAGCGCGCCGCGCTGCAACGCACGGTGACGCCCGACGAGCCGAAGTTCAGCGGCGTCGTCTTCAAGATCCAGGCCAACATGGACCCGGCGCACCGCGACCGGATCGCGTTCGTCCGCGTCGCGTCGGGCCACTTCGAGCGCGGCATGCGGCTGAAGGTCGTCCGCTCGGGGAAGGAATTGCGGCCGAACACCGTCGTCAGCTTCCTCTCGCAGCGGCGCGAGCTGCTCGACGAGGCTTTCGCCGGCGACATCATCGGCATCCCGAACCACGGCGTGCTGCAGCTCGCCGACACGCTGACGGAAGGCGAAGAGCTGCAATACACCGGGCTGCCGTTCTTCGCGCCGGAGATGTTTCGCACCGTCGAGGTCGCCGATCCGCTGCGCACGAAGCAATTGCGCGCCGGGCTGACGCAGCTCGGCGAAGAAGGCGCGATCCAGGTGTTCCGCCCGGTTGCGGGCTCGGTGCTGCTGCTCGGCGCGGTCGGTCAGCTGCAGTTCGAGGTCGTCGCGCATCGGCTCGAGCACGAGTACGGCGTCAAGGCGCGGATCCAGCCGAGCCGCTTCCAGGTCGCGCGCTGGGTGACTTGCGATCCCGCCGACGGCGGCGACAAGGAGCTGCAGCGCTTCATCGACGCCAACCAGCACCGCGTCGCGTACGACGCGGTCGACGCCCCGACGGTGCTCGTCGAGTACGCGCCCGAGCTGCGCGCGATCGAGAGCAACTGGCCGAAGATCAAGTTCCACGCGTTGCGCGAGCACGCGGGGCTTGTCTTTCAGCGGCAGATCGACGGTTGAGCGCGCGCCGCGCGCGCGGCGCGTTCGTCAGTCGCGGCCGCGGTGGCCTTCGCCGTGGCCGTGACCGTGGTCCTTGTCCCAGCCCTTGTGCTTGCCGTGGTCGTGGTGCTCGTGCTCCCAGCGGTCTCGCACCCACTCCTCGCGGACGAAGTAGACCGGCTGCCCGCACGCGTGGTAGTGGCTGCAGTAGCGACGCCAGTTGTGCTGGTGCTTCTCGGGAACGTACAAGTACACCGGCTGCTGCTGAACGACGACGCGCGGTGGCGTGACGATCACCGGCTCGGGATGCCAGAGCGCAGGCGCCGGCACGTCACCGATCGTGACGCGGCCGTAGACGCCGGGCTGGTTGATGCCGATCGAGACGCTGGTCTGGGCGGCAGCGCTGCCGGCCGCGGCAGCGAGGAGGAGGGCGAGAATGGTCTTCATGGCGAGCACCGGAAACGAGGATGACAAGGTAACGCGCGAGCCCGCGCCTGAGGAGGCGCAGATGTCGCACGCCGCGCCGCCGTTGCCATCGGTTACGCGTGGCCGTGTCGTTCGCTGCGGCCGCGCTTCGCGATGGACGTGACCGCGCCGGCGCGCAGCCGCCTCTCGCTCTGGCTCGACCTCATCCGCTGGGACCGGCCGGCGGGAACATTGCTGCTGCTCTGGCCGACGCTGTCAGCGCTCTGGATCGCGGCCAACGGCTTCCCGGGCTGGCACCTGCTCGTCGTCTTCGTCGTCGGCACGTTCCTGATGCGCAGCGCCGGTTGCGCCGCCAACGACGTCGCCGACCGCGACTTCGATCGCCATGTCAAGCGCACGGCGGCGCGGCCCGTGACCGCGGGCGCGATCGGCGTCGGCGAAGCGCTCGCCGTCGGCGCCGTGCTCGCCGCGGGCGCATTCGCGCTGGTGCTGACGACCAACGCCGCGACGATCGCGTGGAGCGTCGTCGCGCTCGCGATCGCACTCGTCTATCCGCTCAGCAAGCGCGCCTTCGCGGTGCCGCAGGCGGTGCTCGGCGTCGCCTTCAGCTTCGGCATCCCGATGGCGTTCGCCGCGGTGCGCGGCGCGGCCGCAGGGTCGCTGGCCGCCGCGCTCGCCGCGGTGCCGGCGCTCGCCTGGTGGCTCCTCGTCGGCAACCTGTTCTGGGTGCTCGCGTACGACACCGAATACGCGATGGTCGACCGCGACGACGACTTGAGGATCGGCATCAAGACATCGGCGATCACGCTCGGACGCTTCGACGTCGCGGTGGTGATGGCGTCGTACGCGGCGTATCTGTGCATCTGGACGGCGATCGGCGCGCGCCTCGGCTACGGCTGGCCGTACCACGCCGGGGTCGCGGTCGCAGCCGCGATCGCAGGCTGGCACTACACGCTGATCCGCGGTCGGACGCGCGAAGGCTGCTTTCGCGCCTTCCGCATCAACCACTGGCTCGGCTTCGCGATCTTCGCCGGCGTCGTCGCGCAATTCGTGCTGCGCTGACGGCGCGGCGGAGGCACCGGCCCGTCAGCGCAGCGCGCGCAGCGTGTCGGCGAGCGCCCCGACCGCAAGGTCGATGTGGCTGCTCTCGACGACGAGAGGCGGTGCGAAGCGAACCACCGTGCCGTGCGTGTCCTTGCTGAGAACGCCGCGCGCGAGCAGCCCTTCGCACACTTCGCGCGCGGTCGCCGCCTTCGGGTCGATCTCGACGCCGATCAGCAGCCCCTTGCCGCGCACCTCGGCGATCGCGGGATCGTCGATCGCGCGCAGCTTGACGAGCAGCTCGTCGCCGCGCACGCGCGCGCGCTCGGAGAGTCGCTCGCGGACGAGCAGGTCGAGCGCCGCGATGCCGACCGCCGCGGCGAGCGGATTGCCACCGAACGTGCTGCCGTGGTCGCCGGGATGGAAGACCGACATCACCTCGTCGCTGGCGAGGAACGCGCTCACCGGCACGAGCCCGCCGCCGAGCGCCTTGCCGAGGACGAGGCCGTCGGGGCGGATGCCCTCGTGGTCGCACGCGAGCAGCGCGCCGGTCCGTCCGAGCCCGGTCTGCACCTCGTCGCAGATGAGCAGGATGCCGTGCTTCGTGCAGATCTCGCGGGCACGCTTCAGGTAGCCGGCAGGCGGCACGATGATTCCCGCCTCGCCCTGCACGGGCTCGACGAGGAACGCCGCCGTGTTCGGCGTGATCGCGCGCTCGAGCGCGTCGGCGTTGCCGAACGGCACGCTGACGAACCCAGGGGCGAACGGCCCGAAGCCGTCGCGGTACTGCGGCTCGCTCGAAAAGCCGACGATCGTCGTCGTGCGGCCTGCGAAGTTGCCGGCCGCGACGATGATCTCGGCGCGCCCTTCGGCGATGCCCTTCACCTTGTAGCCCCACTTGCGCGCGGCCTTGACCGCGGTCTCGACCGCCTCGGCGCC
>DATJIM010000178.1:0-43871 GCA_035493195.1 Caldimonas sp. | reverse complement strand
GTTGCAGACGCCTTCGGCGAAGCCGTGGTGCGCCGCGGCGCGCAGCGCGAGCGCGAGGTCCTCGCGCAGCTGCAGCACCGATTCGGATGCGAAGTCCGTCGCGTTCGTCGTCGTGGTCATGAAGGGCTCGAGCTGCTCGCGCGCCGCGCATCGTACGGCAGCCACCACCGATGCTCGGCACTCGGCGCTCGGCGCTCCGCGATGCCGAATCCGCGCTGGCACTTCGGATCGCCAGGGCGCCCGGACGCAACACCGGCACGGGCCGCGTCGCAGCCGACGGCGGCCGCTGCGCCGCAGCTCATGCCCCGACTTCCGCGCTTCGTCCATTCCGTCCCGAGCCGACCTTGACCGCCTCGGGTCGCCCGCTAACCTTCGCACGATGACTCCCTCGACCCCCGGCGCGTCGCCGCTTGGCACGTCGCCGCCCGGCGCTGATCCCTGGGATCGCGGCCGCCTGGTTCCCACGCGTCGCGAGCTCGCGGTGACCGTCACCCTGGCGGTGCTCACCGCGCTCGCGCTCAACCCGGTCACGCTCAACCCGTTCGTCGAGGTCCTCGCCGAGTCGTTCTTCGTCAGCATGGTGTTGCTGTTCGGCTTCAAGGTCGCCGGAGCGTGGCGCCAGACGTTGCTGCCGCGCTGGGTCGCGCAGCTGCTCGCGGTGGCGCTCGGCGCGGCGCTCTCGCCGTTCATCGTGCAGATGCTGTCGGTGCGGGGCGACTTCTCGGCGTTCCTGGCATCGCGCCCGATGGTGCACGGCTATGTCCTGGTGACGTTGAGCGCGGCGCTGATCGGCACGCTGTTCGCGCTCGGCGCCCTGTACCGCGAGCGCGACGCGCAGGCGCGAACGCTGGCGCTGCAGTTCGCGCTCGAGCGCGAAACGCTGCAGCGGCAGGCCGCCGACGCTCGCTTGCGCCTGCTGACCGCGCAGATCGAGCCGCACTTCCTGCTCAACACGCTGGCCAACGTGCAGCAGCTCGTCGAAAGCGGATCGCCGCGCGCGGCGCCGGTCTTCCGCAGCCTGATCGACTACCTGCGGGCCGCGCTGCCGCAGCTGCAGCAGCAGGACTCGACGCTCGGCGACGAGGAGCGCCTGGTGCGTGCCTATCTCGACCTGATGCTGATGCGCATGCCGGACCGGCTCGCATTCACGATCGCCATCGACCCGTCGCTGCGCACGCTGCCGTTTCCGCCGATGGCGCTGCTGACGCTGGTCGAGAACGCGATCCGCCACGGCATCGACCCGGCGCTCGAAGGTGGCCGCGTCGAGGTGGGCGCACGACGCGGAGGCGACCGCGACGTTCGCCTCTGGGTCGCCGACACCGGTGTCGGCCTGAGCGAAGGCGGCACCTCCGGCACCGGCTTGCGCAACCTGCAGGAGCGGCTCGACGCATTCTTCGGGCCGGGCGCCAGCGTCGCGCTTTCCGCACAGGCGCCGCGCGGGGTGCGCGCCGACATCCGCGTCACGTCGCCGCAGGCATGACCCGCACCACCGCGCTGATCGCCGACGACGAGCCGCTGCTGCGCGACCAGCTCGCGGCGCACCTGGCGCGGCTCTGGCCCGAGCTGGACGTGGTCGCGCAGGCGCGCAACGGCCGCGAGGCGGTCGAGCTGTTCGACGAGCTGCGCCCGCAGGTCGCGTTCCTCGACGTCCACATGCCGGGGATGAACGGCGTCGAGGCAGCCCGCTGCATCGGCCGGCGCGCCGAGGTCGTGTTCGTGACCGCGTTCGACCAGTACGCCGTCGAGGCGTTCCGGCAGGGCGCGATCGACTACATCGTCAAGCCGGTCGAGGCGGAGCGCCTGCTCGACTCGGTGCAGCGACTGCAGGCGCGGCTGCGCGTCGGCGACGAAGCGCAGCGACCCGAGTTCGCGGCGTTGCTCGAGCGCCTGGCCGAGGAGCTGCGCCGGCGCGGCGGCGCGCCCCGCTACCTGCAGTGGATCAAGGCCACGGTCGGCAACGTCGTGCGGATGATCCGCATCGAGCAGGTCCTCTACTTGCGCTCGGACGCCAAGTACACCGTCGTCGCGTGGGAAGGCGGCGAGGCGCTGATCCGCACCCCGCTGCGCGAGCTCGGCGATGCGCTCGACCCGCAATCCTTCGTGCAGGTGCACCGTTCGACGATCGTCAACCTGATGCACGTCGACCGCTTCTCGCACGGTCCGGGCGACTCGGGCGAGGTGCATCTGAAGGGGCGCGACGAGCGCTTGGCGGTCAGCCGCAGCTACGTGCATCTGTTCCGCCAGATGTGAGCGCGAGCGCGAGGCGACCCTCGCCGTTTGCAGGCTCGGCGACGGGCATCCACAATCCGCGCTCACCGCCGTGCCTGCATGCCCTCGAAACGCCCTCTGTCATCGTCCGAGCCCCAGCGCGGCGGGGTGAGCGGCCGAGGTGGTCTCCACGCGCTGGCCGCCGAGGACCTGCTTGCGCTCGTCGAGACCTCGCGCGAGCTCGCTCGCGAGACGCACCTGCCGCGGCTCCTGCATCGCATCCTCGAAGAGGCGACCCGCCTCAGCGATTCGCCCGACGCCAGCCTGCTTCTTCCCGATGATGCGCGAGGCTGTCTCTACTTTGCGGATGCGCTCGGCAACGCCGCGCCGATGCTCCTGCAGCAGTGGGGCCGACGCGGCGCCAAGGGCGTTCCGCTCGTCGGCAGCAAGGCGGGGCAGGTGTTCACGAGCATGACCTCCGTTGTCGTCGACGCGGTGCTCGAGGATCCGAACCATTTCAAGGGCGTCGATCGGGCGACCCACAAGCTCACCAACTCGATGGTATGCGTCCCCCTCGTTGCCGTGAATCGCGCGACCGGCGAGCCGCGGTGTCTCGGCGCGATCCAGATCCTGAACAAGCGAAGCGGGAACTATTCCGAGCGCGACCGCCTGTTGCTCGAGCGCTTCGCCGATCAAGCGGCGATCGCGATCGAGAACGCTCGGCTGGTGCGCGATCTCTACGCCAACAAGGGCCTCTACACGGGAGAGGAAGACGACATCGATCCACAGGAGGTGCTCGCTCGACCAGCCTGGCACGAGACGCTGTCGACGCTCGTCGCCGACATGCGCGGCTTCACCCAGCTGTGTCAGGTCATTGGCCGGCCCGAGCGCACCCAGGCGATGCTCAACGAGTTCCTCGGCATGCTCGCCGACCAGGTCGTCGCGCATCGCGGCGTCGTCAACAAGTTCCTCGGCGACGGCGTGCTCGCGTTTTTCCGAAATCCCGATCACGCCGTCGACGCCGTCGCCTGCGCGTTCGACATGGTGCACGGCTTCGATGCGCTCAAGACCGGCTGGGACGACAAGCACAACGTCAAGCTCAAGTTTCTCGATCTGGGCGTCGGCATCTCGACCGAGGAGGTCATCCTCGGCGTGGTCGGCAGCGGGCGCGTCTGGGACTTCACGGCCATCGGGACCGGGGTCAACCTCGCGTCCTACCTGATGGAGCAGGCACGTGAAGGAAAGCGCGTGCTCGTCGACAAGGTCACCTTCCGAGCCGCGCGAGACATCATCGACGGCTTCGAAGGCCCCGAGGAGTTCGAGCTGCGCAAGTCCGGCCAGACCGTCGCCCACCCGTACGAGCGGTACACGCTGCGCACGCGCAAGGGGATGCCGCCCGCGCCTGAATTGCACGCACCTGCAGCGACGGGCTCGGCCTCGAGCCGGCGCAGCGGAGTCTTCATCAGCTACAGCCACCGGGACGACGAGTGGCGCAGGCTGCTGCGCACGCATCTCCATCCCTATGTCACGGCCGGCTCGGTCGAGGTCTGGGACGACACTGCCATCGAGGCAGGCGAGGACTGGAAATCGGCGATCGACCAAGCCATCCAGAACGCAGCGGTCGCGCTGTTCCTGGTGAGCCCCAACCTGCTCGCGTCGCCATTCGTTCTTCGCGAAGAGATCGCACCCCTGCTTGCAAAAGCGCGCGCGCGAGAGGTCAAGATCCTGTGGCTGCCCGTGGTGGCGAGCTCTTACGAGGAAACCGAGTTCAGAGCTCTTCAGGCGGCGATGAATCCGGCGCGGCCATTGGATCAACTCTCGGCGCCGCAGCAGCACCACGCGCTCGTCGACGTCTGCAAGATCATCAAGGCTTCGACCGAGCCGCGCGCCGGCTGAGCGCGACGACCCGTCAACGCATCGGCCGCGTCAGGTAGACGCCTTCGCGGCCGACGATCGGCTGGCGCGTCGGCATGAAGATCGTGCAGTCGTCGATCGGCGCACGAATCTCCTCGGCGCCGTCGGTCGCGATCAGCTCGCCCTTCGCGAACGTCTCGAAGCCGATCAGCGGCCGCGCGAAGCGGAAGTCGGGATGCCGGACGACATGCGTGCGCAGCAGCTCGAAGCGCCGCGGCGGCCGCGCCGGCGCCGGCACCTCGCGGTCGATCAGGCCGAAGTGGCCGAGCACGTTGAGCGCGACCTCGGTCGCGAGCTCGGCGCTCGATCGCTTGAAGTGCTGCCCGCACTCGACGACGAGTGCGCTGCCGTTACCGTCGGCGCGGCCGTGCGCGCCGTACTGCGTGATGGGCGTCCCCGAGCCGAGGCCGGTCGGCATCACGAGGTGAACGTCGGGGCGCGGCAGCGCGTTCGCGACCGCGGCGTTGCGCGCGAACGCGGGATAGACCCAGAACGGCACGACATCGTGGCTCGTCGAGTGGATGTCGAGGATGTGATCGGCGGCGGCGATCGCCGGCCGCATCGCGCGCGCCCGGCGCAGCTCGACGCTGTCTTCGCTGCCGTCGAGCTGCGCCGCCGACCAGATGCGATTCAGGTTGTGGGTGATCTGGCGGCTGTCGAACGGCCGCTCGGGGTCGAAGGTCTCGTACGCGGCGACGTTGCCGAAGCTGAGCGTCAGCGTCCCGACCTTCGGTCGCACGCCGCTGTCGAGGAGATGGCAGACGGCGACCATGCCGCAGAACTCGTTGCCGTGCGTGATGCCATTGATCAGCACGTGCGGGCCCGGCTTGCCGGACTCGAAGCGATGGACGTACTCGATGCCGGTGTTGCCGGCGCGGTAGGGCGTGAGGTCGCGCGGCAAGACCTCGAAGGCAGGAAGGTTCATGGCGACGGATTGTGCGACGTGCCGGAGCAGCGCAGGCCCGACCGCGGCACACTCGTCGCTCGCCGGACGACGGACCGGCAGACCGCGAAGGAGCCACGATGAGCGATTCCGAGCCACCCCGTCCCCCGCTGCCTCCCTTCGACAGCGACACCGCCGCGCAGAAGGTCCGCATGGCCGAGGACGCGTGGAACACGCGCGATCCGCAGCGCGTCGCGATGGCGTACTCGCCCGACAGCGAGTGGCGCAACCGGGCCGAGTTCTTCGCCGGCCGCGACGCGATCCGCGCGTTCCTCGTGCGCAAGTGGAACAAGGAGCTCGACTACCGGCTCATCAAGGAGCTCTGGGCCTGCCACGGCAGCCGCATCGCCGTCCGCTTCGCGTACGAGTGGCACGACGACGCGGGCAGCTGGTTCCGCTCGTACGGAAACGAGAACTGGGAGTTCGACGCACGCGGCCTCATGCGGCGGCGGATCGCCAGCATCAATGACCTGCCGATCGCCGCAGCCGAGCGCAAGTACCACTGGCCGCTCGGCCGCCGACCGGACGATCACCCAGGACTGTCGGCGCTCGGCCTGTAGCTCGCAAATGTTCTCACCCGCGGTTACGTGCGCGTGCGCGCGCGGGCGATCGCGCGCTGCTAGGCTGGCTCGATGTCGACCAGCGTTCTCCCCCGTTCCCTTCGGCCCGGCGCATTGCGGCGGCCACGTCGTCTCGCCGAACGCCTCCCTGTCTCGCTCGCGCTGAGCCTCGTCGCGCTGGCCGGATGCGGAGGCGGGGGCAGCGAGGCCACTGTCGCCGCCGTGCCGGCTGGTGCGGCCGCAGGGTCGTCGTGCGACGTCGCCACCGGTCGCGTCCTCGCGGTCGGGCCGGGGAAGACGTACGCGACGCCGAGCGCCGCCGCAGCGGTGGCACGCGCCGGCGACGTCGTGACGATCGCCGCCGGCGACTACCACGGCGACGTCGCGACCTGGTCGGTCGACGGCCTGACGATCTGCGGCGTCGGCGGCCGCGCCCGCCTGTTCGCCGACGGCAAGAGCGCGCAGGGCAAGGCGATCTGGGTCGTCGGCGGTGCCAACGTGACGATCGACAACGTCGAGTTCCACGACGCCAAGGTCGTCGACCGCAATGGCGCCGGCATCCGCATCGAGGGCAGCAGCCTGACGATCCGCAACAGCGGCTTCTTCGACAACGAGGACGGCATCCTCGGCGGCGACAACGCGACGATCACGATCGACCGCTCGGAGTTCGCGCGCAACGGCTACGGCGACGGCTTCTCGCACAACCTCTACGTCGGCCACGCCAACCTGCTGACCGTGACGGCGAGCTGGTTTCACGAGGCCAAGGTCGGCCACAACCTGAAGAGCCGCGCCAAGGAGACGCGGATCGAGAACAGCTACTTCATGGACGGGCCGAGCGGAACGTCGAGCTACCTGTGCGACTTCCCGAACGGCGGCGTCGTGACGTTGCGCGGCAACGCGTTCCAGAAGGGCCCGCTGGCGCAGAACTCGACCGCGATCTCGTTCGGCGCCGAGGGCCTGACCTGGACCGCCAATACGCTCGCGTTGTCGCAGAACACGGTCGTCATGACGCGCAGCGGCGGCAACTTCATCTGGGCGCCCGCGACCGCACAGTCGGTGTCGCTGACCGCCAACCTGTTCGCCGGCACCGGAACGCCGACGCTCGTCAGCGGCGGCTACGCGATCGCGAACGTCGTCCAGTCGTCGAACGTGACGTCGACCGCAGCGCACGTGCCCGGCGTCGACAGCATCGCCGCGCCGGCGTTCTGGCCCGACGCGATGCTGCTCGGCCAGGCCGCTCTCGCCGGCGTTCCCGATCCCGCCTACGTGCAGGATGCGCCGCATCCGTTTTCGACGCGGCCGATCTCCGGCGGCACACGCATCGCCGGCGCGCTGCAGGCGGCGCCGTAGCGATCGCGCCGTCAGTAGCCGATCGCGGCGCCGTCGCTGCGCGGGTCCGAGCCGCCGTGGCGCACGCCGCTGGCGGGATCGATCAGGATCCCGTGCGCGTGGCCGGCGAGCTCGTTCCAGTCGCCCCAGCGGTCGAGCAGGTGGCCGCGGCGGACGAGCTCGTCGATCGTCGCGGCGGAAAACCTCGCCTCGATGTGCAAGGTGTCGCGCGGCTCGCCGAGAGCGAAGCGACCCGAGAGCCACCGTGGCGCCTCGAGCGCCTGCTGGATGTCGAGGCCGTGGTCGATCAGGTTGACCCATGTCTGGAGATGGATCTGCGGCTGGCCGTCGGCGCCCATGCAGCCGACCACGCCCCAGAGGCGCTCGCCGTGAAACGCCATCGACGCGATCAGCGTGTGGAGCGGCGTCTTGCCGGGCTCGAGTCGATTCGGATGCGTGGGGTCGAGCGAGAAGTACGCGCCGCGGTTCTGCAGCACGACGCCGCTCTCGCCGGCGACGACGGCCGAGCCGAAGACGCCGTACAGGCTGTGGATCAGCGCGACCGCGTTGCCGTCGCCGTCGACGCTGGCGATGAAGACCGTGTCGCCGCTCAGGCTTCCGTAGGAAGGTACGTCGTCCCACGGCAGCGCGCGTTGCGGATCGATCAACGGGCGGCGCGCGTCGGCGTACGCCTTCGAGATCAGCCGCTCGATCGGCACGTCGACGAAGCGCGGATCGGCGAGGTGACGATCGCGGTCGTGGTAGGCCAGCTGCTTGGCCTGGACCATGAGGTGCACCGCGTCGGCGCCGAGGAACGGCCTCTTGTGCAGCTCGAACGGCTGCAGCAGGTTGAGCATCTCGAGGACGGTGAAGCCTTGCGTCGGCGCCGGCGTCTCAACGAGCGTGACGCCGCGGTAGCTGCCGACCAGCGGCTCGCTCCAGCGCGCGTCCTGCCGCTCGAGGTCGGTCGCGGTGAAGAAGCCCCCTTCAGCGGCGGCGAAGCGCGCCAGCGTCGCGCCGACCTCGCCGCCGTAGAAGCCCCCTGGTCCTTCGGCGGCGATCGCCTCGAGCGTTCTCGCCAGGCCGCGATTGCGCAGCAGCGCGCCCATGCGCGGCGACTTTCCGCCGGGGAGGAAGAGCTCCGCGGATGCGGGGTGGGGCGCCAGCTCGGCCGCGCAGGCGACGATCCAGCCCGCCAGACGCGCGGTGACGGGATAGCCGTCGCGGGCGTAACCGATCGCGCTCTCGAGGCAGCGCGCCAACGGCACCCGGCCGTACGCAGCATGCGCAGCGCCCCAGCTCGCGACCGAGCCCGGAGTCGTCACCGTCGCCGGCAGGATGCCGCGATACGGGATCTCGCTCAGCCCGCGCGACGCGAACGCCGCGAGATCGGCGCTCGCCGCTGCACGGCCGCCGCCGTCGAGGTGACGGACACGATGGCTCTCGGCGTCGTAGATCAGCCAGAACGCGTCGCCGCCGACTCCGGTCATGTGCGGATAGAGCACGGCGAGCGCAGCGCTTGCCGCGATCGCGGCGTCGACCGCCGAGCCGCCGGCGCGCAGGACGTCGACTCCCGCCTGCGATGCCAGCGCGTGCGGGCTGGTCACGACGCCGCGCGGCGCGAGCGTGACGGGACGACCTGTCGTGATCTGCAAACGCTTCTCCGGTGCTTCGCTGCGGTCACGCCGAGCTTAAATGCAGACGCCCGGCGATCGCTGGACGTCGTTCGGCGACGCGCACTCGCTCGGAGCTACAGTCGCGCGAGCGCAAGGCCGGAGGCATCGTGCCCAGTCGTCGTCGTGTCTGCGTCATGCTGGCCGGTCTGGCGGTCACGGGCCGCCGTGCGCTCGCGGCATCGAGGATTCGTCTCGGATTCGTGAGCGGCCTGGACCCGTCCGCGGCCGCGCCCTTCGTCGAGGCAATGCTGAGCGACCTGCGGACGCGCGGCTACGCCGAGCCAGCGACGCTCGCGTTGACGTCGCGGTTCGCGAACGACGACCTGTCGCGGATCCCGCGGCTCGTGCAGGAGCTCGAGGCGCAACCGGTCGACCTCATCGTCACGCACGCTGCAGCGACGACGATCGTCGTCCAGGGCCCGCACACCGTGCCCGTCGTCTACGAATTCAGCGCCGACCCGCCATCGGCGGGAATCGCGAGCGACCTCGCGCACCCGCTGTACAACGCGACCGGAATCACGCTGATGCTCGCCGAGCTGAACGCGAAGCGGATGGACCTGCTGCGCCAGATCTCGCCGCAGGTTCGGCGCGTGGCCGTTCTCGCCAACGCGCTTCACCCCGGCCAGCACCTCGAGCGCGATGTCGCCGAAGCCAAGGCGCGCGAGCTCGGCATTCACATCTCGATGCACCTCGCGCGCAACAAGGCCGAGCTCGATGGCGCGCTGGCCGCGATCGCTGCCGACCTTCCCGACGCGTTGCTCGTGTTCTCCGACGCGTTCGTCGTCGAACACCGCCGCGCCATCCTCGATTTCGCGCTCGCGCAGCGCCTGCCGGTCGTCTCCGGCTGGAGCGTCATGGCCGACGACGGCGCGCTCTGCACCTATGGTCCGCGCCTGGTCGAGTCGTATCGACGCGTCGGCTACTTCGTCGACCGGATCGCCCGCGGCGCAAGGCCTGCGGACCTGCCGATCGAACAGCCCGCGGTGTTCGAGCTCGTCATCAACCGGACGAGTGCGCGCAGGCTGGGGCTGGCGATTCCCCAGGCGGTGCTGGCGCGGGCCGATCGCATCGTCGAATGAGAGCGAGGATCGCGCGAGCGGCGGCGTCGCTATGCCGTAGCCTCGCGGCCGCCCGCGGCTCGGGCAGCACGCTTCAGGCTCGACGACGCGCTCGTGTAGCCGCCCGAGCCGCCGTCGACGAAATGGACGTGGAGACTGTTCGACGCCGACGTCACGAGACAGGTGACGAGCGCTGTCGGCGAGACGTGGATGCCGTAGCGGATTCCGCGTGACGCGGCGGCCTCGTCGAGGGTGCGTCTGATCGCGTCGATCGCCGCCTGCGGGCAATCGACGACGAGGCACACCGTTTCGTCGAACTTGCAGAAGTCGGTGTTCGTGACCATCTCGGCGCGGTAGCGTTGCGGGTCGAAGCTGCCGGTGGGCTTGCCGCGCGCGAACAGCAGCCGTGCCACCAGCGACTGGATCAGCACGCGACACGCCCACAGCACGAGCGATCCGCCGCGGCGCCGCGCCCGGACCTCGAGCATGAAGTCGGCCGGCGGCCAGCGCAGCCTGAGAGTCTCCTCGCGAACGGGTCGGGTCTCGGCATCCGGCCCGGCGAGCGCGGCCACCCGAGCGTGGACGTCGCGCAAGTCGGCAGCGGCGCCCTGAATGATCAACGTGAGCATCGCGCCGTGCGTCGAGTGCAACGTGTCCCACCGGCACGAGAGCCCCTCGAGGTCGACCGAAGCGCCGTCGTCGAGAGCTTCCGGCACGTCGGCGAGCGTCGCCAGCGCATCGTTGCCGCGGCCGCGGATCGCGTCTTCGAGCAGGCCGACGCCGCCGCCGAGGAATACGCCGAAGCTGTTGCCCGGCGTCGGCTCGTAGCGGCCGACGAGGACGTCCGCGCCGCGCCGCCGCAGCTCGCTGACCGGCGCCAGGCCGACGCGCATCTTCAGCCCGAAGTCGCGCGCCGCGATGCCGCGGACGCGCGCGAGCTGGGTGCGCGCCCGGGCCGCGTATTGCGCGGGCACCATGACGACGGCGCCATCGCCACCGAACAGGAACGGAATGCGCGTCGGCGCGCAGAGATTGCGGAGCGCCGCGATGCCCATCGCGGCGACGAAGTTGACGGTCTTGTGACGCCCGCTCGCGATCGCGCCGGTGGAGTCGACGACGTCGGTGACCGCCAGCTGCCAGTCGTCGGGAGCGCGTCGATACCGGCCCGGATCGAACGCGTCTCGACTCGCCACCAGCAACGGCAGGCGCGCGAAGAAGTCGGGGCCGTCGGTGGGGTCGTCGGCGGGCGTCAATGGAGCAGCGCCAGGAGGAAGTCCCGGTGGGCGGTGCCCGGTGGCGCGGCCGACACCAGCGACGGGCACGTCGCTCGCGCCCCGCCGCCGGCTCGCGACGCGAGGGTGTAGCCGGTGCGCCGCCCGATCAGCTCGCCGCTCTTCAGGTCGAGCACGGCGAGCACGCTGGCTGCGATTCCGAGCGTGTGGTCCTCGGGAGTCGACGTGTCGCCCCAGCGGATGCCATAGCGCGCGCTGTAGCCTTCGATCGCATCGCGCTGCAGGATGAAGTCGTACACCGCGGGGCCCGGCTCTTCGCCACTCGCGTGCAGCAGCTGCTCGATCTCGCGCGCGTCGCGCCAGCGGGCGACGCCGATGCCGGCGGAGTAGCGATAGAGCTCGAGGTCGCGCGGGTCGAGCGCCTCGATCCAGGCGAAGCCCTTCGCGTGACGCGCCGCCGCCTCCGGGTTCGACGTCGCACCGAAGGTGACGCGCAGCAAGCGCGAGATGCATTCCTCGAACGTGCAGCCGCGGTCGTAGGCGTCCGCCTGGCGATAGCGATCCGAGAGCCCGGCGCCGGCCAGGCGCAGCGGCGGAGCGAGCCAGGCGATCCCTTCGGCGGCGTCTACCGCGACAGCCACATCCCGCCGCTCGTCGCCGGCTGCGCGGCACAGCTCCGCGAAGCGCTCGCGCGCCTGCCTCGCCGCCGCGTCGTTCTGGTCCTCGGCGACGTGCACGGCGTAGAGCGCCGCGGCGATCGCCAGGGCCGTCACGACGATCGCTCCGGCGGCGATCCGAAGCGTCGAGCGGTGTGGCGAGTTCGAACGAACGGGCTCGCTCATGTTGCCGAACCGTCCAATGGTGTGCAGGAGTATCGCTCGGGCGTCGGCGCTGGCACAGCCCGCCCCGCCGTGCCTACACTGCCGCATGCTGAAGGAGGTCGATCGCGTTCCCGAAACCGAGAGCCGCTCGCACGTCAGCGTGCGGCACCTGCGCCAGGTCCTGCTCTGGCCGTTGCGCCTGATCCCGGCCGGCATCAGCGAAGACGATCCGCGCCGCCGCGCGCCTTGGCAGGCGCTGCGCGCGATGGGCGACGCGTCGCCGTGGCGCGAGCACTTCGACGAGTACGCTGGCGACGCCGGCAGCTTCCACGAGCGGCATTACAACGAGTTCGTCAGCTTCCTGCCATACGTGCAGCGCTTCCTCTACGGCGAGGGGCGGGCGCAGCGCGGCGAAGGCGATGCCACGACGGGCTCGCCGATGCGCGTCTTTCGACGCCGTGACCTCGCCGCCGTCCGCGTCGTGCCGCGCCCCGGCGACGCACCGGTGACGCTGCAGGTCCAGCACGTCGACCTCTACTTCTTCTACGGCGTCGACCTCGTGCTGCTCAACGTCGAGGTCGTTGCCGACGACCTGCCGCTGCCGCTCGCGCAGGAGCTGATGTACCGCTTCGGCCGCGCCTACCCGCCGGGCTGGGACGGACACGGTCGCGCCGTGCACTGCATGGCGTCGGTCGAATGGCTCGACGGCGAAGGCCGCGTCGTCGCGCGCAGCGACGTGCACGAGCGCGACGCGTTCCTTTCGCACCTCGCCGAGCACCGCGCGCCGCGGATCTCCGAGCACTGGGAGCACGTGCTCGCGCCGCTGGTGCACCACCATTCGGGCAAGGACGGGGCGCTCCGCTTTCGTCAGATCGAGTACTACCGGATGCCGATGATGGCGTACCTCGCCGTCGACGAGCCGCGCCTCCTGACGCGCAGCGACTTCATCCGCCTCGGCCTCGTCACCGGCGGCGGCGAGGCGCTCGCCGGCAGCGACGTGACGCTGCCCTACGCCGAGACGCACGTCGCCGACTTCGAATCGCAGTTCTGCTACGACCGCTTCTGGGCCGAGTCGGGTGCGGCGCCGAACACGCGCTATCTTTGCTCGGGCCTCGCGTTGATCGCGATCGGCGACGCGCGCAGCGACTTCTACCGCTGCGGCGAGCGCGGCGTGCTCGCGCAGTTCCGCCACCAGCATTTCCTGCTCTTCCTGATCGCGCACTTCCAGAAGGCGACGCTCCTGATGGTCTCGGACCAGCTCGCGGAAGCGCTCAACGCGCTCGACATCACGAGCCCGGAAAGCGTCAAGCGCTTCAAACGACAGATCCGCCTCAGCTACGTGAGCTTCCTCGGCTTCACGCACCGCTACTGGTTCCACGAAGTGAGCGAGCAGGCGCAGGTGAAGGCGCTCTTCCAGCTGTGCACGCGTCACCTGCGGATCGACACGCTCTACGCCGAGGTCAAGGAGCGCATCCACGACATGAACGCGTACCTCGATGCCGACGCGCTGAGAAGGCAGGCGAACACCGTCGTGCGGCTGACGGTGGTGACCGTGTTCGGGCTGATCGGCACCATCACGACCGGCTTTCTCGGCATGAACCTGATCGCCTACGCCGATGCGCCGTTGACGTCGCGAACGGTGTTCTTCGTCGTCGTCCTCATCCTCGCCGTCGTCCTGACCGTCTACACGGTCGTCAAGTCGAAGCGGCTGTCCGACTTCCTCGATGCGGTGTCGGACGAGCGCTTGACGGCCGGCGCGAAGATGCGCGCGTTGGTGGAGGTGTGGCGCGCGCGGCGATAGCGCGAGAACAACCGCGACGGTGCAGCGCGACGTGCTCGCGTGGCTGACGAAGACGGTTTGAGCCGGCCGACGACACGCACCTCTTGTTGCAGCGGAGCGGCTCAAACTTCTCCGCGCCATGGTGTGGCGCGCGGAATCCACCGTCTCACGTTCGCGCGGTAGCGCCGGTACTCCTCGGGGAACCGCTCGTCCAGTGTCGGCTCCTCGTACCCGAGTACGAACAAGAAGAAGGCCGCCCACACGATCGCTCCGTACCCGAGCAGCGCCACGCTGCCGAACAGGAGGCCCTGGCCCATGATCAGCGCGGTGACCGCGACGTACATCGGATTGCGCACATAGCGATAGAGCCCGGTGACGACGAGGTTCTTGGGCGGCATCACCGGAGCGGGCGTACCGAGACCTTGCAACGCGAAACGGGCGAAGGAATCGAGCAGGATCGGCAGCCCAGCGGCGATCAGGATGCCGCCGATCACGCGCGCGATCGGGAACAGCGCAGGCTCGAAGTGCCACTGCGTCATGTACCACGGCACGTAGACCGCGAGCGTGCCCGGCGCAATCACCAAGAAGATCGCCGACCCGATGATCGCAGGCACGCGCCGCATGACATCAGTCTAGTGACTGCGGACGCGCCCGGCCCGCTCGATGTCGCCGCGGTGACCGAGTCGCGCCGACCCGGTCTTCAGTGCTCGATCGTGTCGATGGCCTCGATGACAGGGCGCACCGCCTCCTTCTCGGCCGCGGTGAGATGCGGATTCCAGCAGTCCATCAACAGGATCAGGCGCGGCTGGTCCGAACGGTTCCAGGCCTCGTGTTCAAAGGTGTCGTCGAACAGGATCGGCTCGCCCTCGCGCCAGCGGTGCTCGACCCCGCCCACCTTGAGCGCGCAGTCGGGCGGAACGACGAGTGGCAGGTGGAACACGAGCCGTGCGTTCGTCACGCCGTAGTGAGGCAGGATCGATGACTGCGGGCGGATCAGCGAGAAGCAGATTTCCGGCGCCTGACGTGGGATCCGGCACAGCTCGATCGACTCGAGCAGAGCGCTGGTGCGCGGGCAGCGCTCGTGGTTCGCGTCGTAGCGGACGCCATGGTTGTAGAAGAAGAACGCGTCCCAGGCCGGGTTCGCTGCCGCGCCGCCGATGGACGTCGGATCCCGCTGGCCCGGCTTGAGTCCGAGGAAGCTGACGAAGTCGCGATCCTCACGCAGCAGTTCCGTCGCTTCGTCGCGAATGTCCTGCCACGCGTCACGCAGCGTCGCCGCCCATGGTTGCAACATCGGGTCGTGGTAAGGGCCCGGCGGCAGATCGGGGAACCAGAAGAACTTCGGACGCTGTCGCGGGTCGGGCGGGCGCGCGTCCCATTCACGGAGATAGCCGGTCAGCGCGCGTTCGAAGCGGCGGAGCGAGTCGGCGCCGTGTCGTTCGCGAACCTCGGCAAATGCCGCGAACAGCCGCTCGCGCTTGTCGCGCCGATAGGCTTCGATGCCGCGCTGCACAGCGTGCTGCCACTGCGGCTCGGTCGTCTCCGGGCTGATCCAGCGACCCTGGGCGTTCGCTTCGACGAAGAGGCGGTTGCGAGCCCGCAATGCCGCGAGGGTATCGCCCAGCACGTCGCAAACCTCGCCGAGCATCAACCATGCTTCCAGGAAGCGTGGCTGGCGAAGCAGCGCGTCCTCGAGGGCGGCACGCGCTGCCGCTGGATCTCCGCGGGCAGACTGCAGCCGTGCAACCGCGAAGCCCAGTTTGCCGTCGGCGTCATCGGCCTGCGGTGTGCGCAGCCATTGCAGGGCACCGTCGAGGTCCCCGCGCTCGACCATGTAGTCGGCGACCGCCAACCGTGCCGGCGTGCAGTCGCGGTGTTCGGCGAGCAGGCCGCGCAGCAGCATCTCTGCATGCAGCACCTCGCCGCGCATCGAGTGTTCCTTGGCGCGCGCCCATCGTGGATCGCTCGCCCAAGCTTCCTGCCGGTTGGTCATCTTCGCATGGCTCCTGAGCGTCTTGCCATTCGGTGCGCTGCGCTCGAACGTCGGCGCGCCGCGAGCGCGTCACTCGGCGCCCGTTGCTCCGGGCTGGGGCGGCGACGACCCCGGCACGCCGTGGCCGGCCGGGCCGTGCTCGTGGTGCGGCCGGGGCTTTCTCGCCAGCAGCGTGAAGAAGAGCGGAACGAAGATCGGCGCGATGAAGGTCGCGACGATCATGCCGCCGAAGACGCCGGTGCCCATCGACTGCCGTGCCGCGGCGCCAGCGCCGGTCGCGGTGACGAGCGGAACGACGCCGAAGACGAACGCGAGCGAGGTCATCACGATCGGGCGAAAGCGCAGGCGCGCCGCGTCGCGCGCCGCTTCGGCGGCGCCCTTGCCGGCTTCCATGCCCTGCATCGCGAACTCGGCGATCAGGATCGCGTTCTTCGCCGCGAGCCCGATCAGCACGATCAGGCCGATCTGGAAGTAGATGTCGTTCTCCATGTTGCGCAGCCAGACGAAGAGGAGCGCGCCGGTGAGCGCGAACGGCACCGCGAGGACGACCGCGAACGGCACGCCCCAACGCTCGTAGAGCGCCGACAGGATCAGGTAGACCATCACGATCGCGAAGCCGAACGCGAACAGCGACGCGTTGCCGGTGCGCTTTTCCTGATAGGCCTGTCCGGTCCACGCCATGTCGTAGCCGGGCGGCAGCGCGGTCTTCGCCGTCTCCTCGACGGCGCGGATCGCCTGGCCCGAGCTGTAGCCCTCCTTGGCGCCGCCAAGGATGCGCGCGCCGACGAAGCCGTTGTAGCGCTGGAGTTGCTCCGGACCGATCACGTTCTCGACGCGGATCAGCGCCTTCAGCGGGATCATCTGGTTGGTCGTGTTCGAGCGCACGTAGATCGCGCCGAGGTCCTCGGGTCGCGAGCGGAACTGCGCATCGGCCTGCATGGTCACGCGGTAGGTGCGGCCCGACTTGTTGAAGTCGTTGACGTAGAGCGACCCCATCTGGGCCTGCAGCGCGCTGTAGACGTCGTCGGTGCTGACGCCCAGCGTCAGCGCCTTCTCGCGGTCGACGTCGACCTGGAGCTGCGGCACCGTCGGGCGGAAGAACGTGTTGACCATGCCGATCTCGGGCCGTTGCTGCAGCGCCTGCATGAACTGGCCGGTGACCTGCGCGAGGCGCTGCGGATCGGGGTCGTTGCGCGCCTGCACGAACACCTCGAAGCCGCCGGCCTGGCTGAGGCCCTGGATGGCAGGTGGGTTGAACGCGAAGGCGATGCCGTCGTTGAGCGCGAAGCCCTTGCCGCTGACCTCGGCGGTGAGCTGCTCGGAGCTCTGGTGGCGCTTCTCCCACGGCACCATCGGCAGGAACATCGTCGCCGAGTTGGCCTTGCTGCCGCCGCCGATGAAGTCGAAGCCGTTCACGCTGAAGAAGTTCTCGACCGCCTTGTTGCCGTCCATCATCCGGCGCAGCTGCTCGGTCGTGCGCGTCGTGCGCTCGAGCGTGGCGCCGTCGGGCAGCACCGCGACGGCGACGATGTAGCCCTGGTCCTCGGGCGGAACGAAGCTGTTGGGCACGCGCAGCAGCAGCACCGAGGCGATCGCGAGGATCGCGACGAAGCCGAGCAGCGCGAGCAGCCGGTGGTGCAGCACCAGGCTGACGCCGCGAACGAAATGCTCCGTGATCCAGGTGAACGTGCGGTTGAAGGGCCTGAACATGCGTTCCTGCCAGCCGCCCGCGTGGTCGCCCTCGGGCTTGAGCAGCAGCGCGCACAGCGCCGGCGTCAGCGTCAACGCGACGAGTCCCGAGAGCAGCACGGCGACGGTCACGGTCACCGCGAACTGTCGGTAGAGCTGCCCGGCGATGCCGCCGAGGAACGCGACCGGAACGAACACCGCGCAGAGCGCGAGGACGATGCCGATCACCGCGTTCTGCACCTCGCGCATCGCCTCGATCGCTGCGTCCATCGGCGTCATCTTCTCGGTGCGGATCAGCCGCTCGACGTTCTCGAGCACGACGATCGCGTCGTCGACCACGATCCCGATCGCGAGCACCATCGCGAACAGCGTCAGCGTGTTGATCGAGAAGCCGAACAGCCACAGGCCCGCGAAGGTGCCGATCAGCGACACCGGCACCGCGAGCATCGGGATCAGCGTCGCGCGCCAGGTCTGCAGGAAGACGAAGACGACGATCAGCACGATGACGGCCGCCTCGAGGATGGTGAACATCACCTCCTTGATCGACGCCGAGACGAAGCGCGTCGTGTCGTACGGGATCGAGTAGTCGAGGTCGGGCGGGAAGCGGTCGGACTTGAGCTCGGCCATCCGCGCCTTGACGGCATCGCCGACCTGCAGCGCGTTCGCGCCCGAGGCGAGGAAGACGGCGATCGCGATCGCCGGCTGGCCGTTGATCGTGTTGGTCGCCTCGTAGCTCTGCGCGCCGAGCTCGACGCGAGCGACGTCCTTGACGCGCAGCACGCCGTTCGGCCCGCTCGCGCGCAGCACGATGTCGCCGAACTGCTCGGCCTCGAGGAGGCGCCCGCGCGTCGTCACCGTGTATTCGAGCTGCTGGCCCTTCGGCGCCGGCTCTGCACCGATCTTGCCGGCAGCGAACTGCGCGTTCTGCGCCGAGACCGCCTGCTGGATGTCGCGCGTCGTGATGCCGAGGCGCGCCATCCGGTCGGGCTGCAGCCACAGCCGCATCGAGTAGTCGCGCGCGCCGAAGATGAAGACGTCGGCGACGCCGGTCACGCGCTTGATGTCGTCGACGACGTTCTGAGTCGCATAGTTGGAGATGTAGATCTGGTCGTACGTGCTCTTCGGCGAGTTGAGCGCCATCACGAGCAGGAAGTTGTTCGAGCTCTTGCGCACCGTCACGCCCTGGCGGCGCACCTCGTCGGGAAGGCGCGGCGCGGCGAGCTGGACGCGGTTGTTGACGTCGAAGGTCGCCTTGTCGACGTCGGTGCCGACCTCGAACGTGACCGTGATGTCGCTCTGCCCGTTCGACGCCGACGTCGAGCTGTAGTACAGCAGGTTCTCGATTCCCGAGAGCTGCTCCTCGATCGGCGCCGCGACCGTCGCCGCCAGCGTCTGCGCCGAGGCGCCGGGGTAGATCGCCGTCACGTTGACGGTCGGCGGCGCGATCTCCGGGTACTGCGCGATCGGCAGGATCTTGAGCGACACCGCGCCGGCCATCAGGATGATGATCGACAGCACCGCGGCGAACACCGGCCGCTCGATGAAGAAGCGAGAGAACACTGCGAGGCCCTTCAGCGTGCCGGCGCGGACGCCGCCGCTGCCGACGCCGGATGCGGCGCGACCGGCGCGCCCGGGCGCAGCTTCAGCAGGTTGTCGACGATCACCGCGTCGCCTTCGTTCAACCCCTTGCGCACCGCCCAGCCGTCGCCGACCCAGGCACCGACTTCGACCGGCGCAGGCAGCGCTTTGCCGTCCTTCACGGTCCAGACCGCCTTGCCGCGCTCGCCGTTGAAGACCGCGGCTTGCGGCACGACGACGGCGCGCTCCTCACCGGCGTGGACCTGCGCGCGAACGAACTGCCCCGGCAGCACGAGCAGATCTGGGTTCGCGAACTCGGCGCGCAGTTGCACGGTGCCGAGCTGCGCGTCGACCGTCGAGCCGGCGAAGTTGAGCTTGCCGGCGCCGCCGAGCGGTCTGCCCTCGGCCGACAGCAGCTTCACCGCGCCGGCGGTGCCGCTTCGCAGTTGCGCGAGCTCGCCTTCGGAGAACGAGAAGCGAACCCAGATCGGATCGGTCTGCGTCACGCGGGTGAGCAGGCCGTCGCTCGGGCTGACGAGGCTGCCCTGCGACTTCTCGGCGCGACCGGTGATGCCGGTGATCGGCGAGACGACGCGCGTGTACGAGAGGTTGAGCTCGGCTTGCCGCAGCTGCGCCTGCGCCTGCGCGACGCTCGCCTCGGCGACGCGTTGCGCCGAAGCGGCGTCGTCGAAGTCGCGCTGGCTGACCGCGTGCTGCTCGATCAGCGGGCCGAGCCGCTTCGCCTCGCGCCGCGCCTGCTCGAGCCTGGCGGTTTCCTGCAGCAGCGTCGCGCGGGCTTGCGCGAGCGCGATCTCGAATGGCGCCTGCTCGATCAGGAACAGCGGCGCGCTCGCCTTCACGCGATCGCCTTCGTGGTAGCGCTGCTGTTCGATCAGGCCGGTGACGCGCGCGCGCACCTCGACCTCCTTCGAACCCTCCGCGCGGCCGACCGACTCGATGACCACCGGCACGTTGCTGATGTGCGCCACGACGACCGCGACCGGCATCGCCGGCGGCGCGCCGCCGGCGCCGGGACCGTGGCCGCCACCCTGGGCATCGGCCGGGCGGCCGCAGCCGGCGAGCCCCGCCGCCACGATCGGCAGCAGCGCGCAGGACCAGAGGAGCAACGGTGCGTGCTTCGTTTTCGCCATGAATCGTTCTTTCTCCCAACGCGCCGGGCCGCAGGGCCCGCTCGTCGGCGAGCCCGGTTCTTTGCCCTCGGCCTCCGCGGCGCGACCCGCAGTTGTAGCCGGAAACGTCCTACATCGCCCGACGGCGTCTCCCGTCGCCGCAGCGTCGCGTCCGGCGCGATGCTGCCGGATCCGGCGACAGGAGAACCTGATGATCAACGAGTCGAGCCCTGTGCAAACCATGAGCACTGAGCGCCAGGCCGAGCGCGGCGACGAGGTCATGCAACGGCTGACGCGCGAGCTCGAGCGCGGCCGCAGCGTCGCCGACGACTCCAGGATCGGCGAAGCCGCGAGCTGGGCGGTGGACAAGGCCAGCGGCGCGCTCCAAGCAGCCGCGCTGTACCTTCGCGACCAGGCGGCGGCGATGGTCGCCAGGCCGATCCGCCGCGATCCGGTGCGCGCGGTGCTGATCGCCGCCGGCGTCGGTGCGGTGGCGATGATGCTTGTCTCGATGAAGGTGCGCTCGGGCGCGCGCACCGTCGAGCGGCGCGTCCGCGGCTGACGTCTGCGCATAGCATTCGGGCGTCATGCCCGAAGCACTCCCGATCATCGACGTCTCCGCGCTGGTGCGCGCAGCGCCGGAGCGCGACGACGTCGCGCGCCGCATCGGCGAGGCGTGTCGTGCGCACGGCTTCTTCTACGTCACGGGGCACGGCGTCGACCCAGCGCTGATCGCAGAGCTCGAGGCATCGAGCCGGCACTTCTTCGCGCTCGACGAGGCGACCAAGCTGCGATGGCGCATGGCGCTCGGCGGGCGCGCGTGGCGCGGCTACTTTCCGCTCGGCGGCGAGCTCACTTCCGGACTGCCGGATTGGAAGGAAGGCGTGTACCTCGGCAGCGAGCTCGCCGACGACGATCCGCTCGTCCAGGCCGGGACGCCGCTGCACGGCCCCAACCTCATTCCCGACCTGCCCGGCTTTCGCCGCACGCTGCTCGACTACATGGCGGCGGTGACCGCGCTCGGGCATCGGTTGATGGAAGGCATCGCGCTGAGCCTGGACCTGCCGAGCGACTACTTCGCGAGCCGCTACACGGCCGACCCGCTGATCCTCTTTCGCCTCTTCAACTACCCGTCGCGGCTGGTGCCGACCGGAACCGACGCGCGTTGGGGCGTCGGCGAGCACAGCGACTACGGGCTCCTCACGATCCTGCTGCAGGACGACGTCGGCGGCCTGCAGGTGAAGACGCCGGGCGGCTGGATCGACGCGCCGCCGGTCGACGGCAGCTTCGTCTGCAACATCGGCGACATGCTCGATCGCATGACGGGCGGCCTTTACCGATCGACGCCGCACCGCGTCGCGATCAACCGCAGCGGTCGCGATCGCCTCTCGTTTCCGCTCTTCTTCGACCCCAACTTCTTCAGCCGCGTCGAGCGCATCCCGGGGCTCGCCGACCGGCCGCCCGTCGACGATGCCGCCGAGCGCTGGGACCGCGCCAACGTGCACGCGTTCAACGGGCGCTACGGCGACTATCTGCTCGCCAAGGTCGGCAAGGTGTTTCCCGAGCTGCGCAGTCAGGTGCTGTAGGCGAAACTAGGTCAGTCGATGCCGCGCAACGGCCGCGTCGTCCCACTCCATGCCGGCGCCCGGGCGATCGGGGATGACCGCGCAACCGCCGACGATCCGCAACGGCTCCTGCACCAGGACGTCGGCCCAGTCGACCCACTCGAGCCAGTGGCATGTCGGTGTCGCGGCGAGCAGGTGGGCGCTCAGCTCCGGCATGAGGTGCGAACTCATCGGCGTGCCGCGCGCCGCGGCTGTCGCGGCCGCCTCGATCCAGCCGCTGACCCCGCCGATGCGCGCGACGTCGGGCATCACGAGGTCGCACGCCTGCGCATCGAGCGCCCGCGCGAGCTCGTGCGGGCCGTTGAAGTTCTCGCCGATCTGCAGCGGCAGATCGAGCGCGGCGGCGATCGCGGCGTTGCCGCGCACGTCGTCGTGGCGCACCGGTTCTTCGAGCCAGGCGACGCCTTCCGACTGCAGCGCGCGGCCGCGCACCAGCGCCTCGTCGACCGACAACGCCTGGTTGTAGTCGACCATCAGCTCGACGTCTTCGGGCAGACGCCGCCGCACCGCGCGCGTGACGGCGAGGTCTTCGTCGAGACTCGCGTGGCCGAGCCGCAGCTTGACCGCCCGGAAGCCGCCTTCCAGCAGCCGCTCGGCCTCGTCGGCAGCCGCTTCCGGCGCCATCAATCCCAAGCCGCACGAGTTGTAGGCGCGAACGGGACGCGGGCCCGCGCCGAGCAGCGTCGCGAGCGGGACGCCGGCGGCGATCGCGACCGCGTCCCACAACGCCGCATCGAACGCCGACAACGCCATCCGCACGATCCCGGTGACGCCGATCAAGGCGTAGCGGCGCTGCAGCGTCGCTGCCAGCGCGGCCGGTGCGACGGCCTCGCCGACGACGAGCCCGGCGGCTTCCTGCAGCACCCCCGCGATCGATCGCGCACCGCTGCGCCGATAGCAGAAGACGTAGGTGCGGCCGACGATGCCCTGCTCGGTCTCGACGTCGACGAGCAGGAGCGGTGCCGCGCGCACGGTCGCCGCACTGGTACCGAGCACGTAGCGGAGCGGGACCTCGACGGCGACGGTGCGCACGCCGCGCAGCGTCAGCGCCGGCAGTCGCGCCGACGCCGTGCTCATGGCGCCTTGCCCTCCGCGTGCAAGGCGAGGATGTCGGCGATGGCACGGTTCAGCGGCGTCGCGACGCCCTTCGCCTTGCCGAGCTCGACGACACCGCCGGCCAGCCAGCGCACCTCGAGACGGTTGCCGCGCTCGAGGTCGTGGTGCATCGAAGACGTCATGTCGTAGGCGACGTCGTCCGCGAGGCGCAGCCGCACCTCGGCGTAGTCCTCGGCGAGGTCGACGCCGTGCGCGCGGCCGACCGCGACGACCTCGCGCATGACGTCGAGCAGGAACGCGCGCGTCTGCGGATGCTCGCGGATCGGGCCGATCGGCATCCGCGTCGTCGTCGTCGTTCCCGACAGGCCGACGAGGAACACGTACTTCTGCCAGATCTCGCGAACGATGTCGTCGCAGAGCTCGGCGTTGATGCCGCCGGCACGACACGCCTCGAGGAAGGCCACGCCGCGGCGCGAGCGCGAGCCGTCGAACTCGCCGAACAGCAGCCGCTGCATCGGGCCGGTCTGGCGGATCACGCCCGGTTGCGCGATCGTTGTCGCGACATAGCCGACGCCGCCCATGATCTGCGCCGGGTCGTACGCGGCGCGCAGGCTGCGATCCTTGAGGACGCCGTTCTGGAACGAGACGATCGCCGTTTCGAGCCCGACCAGCGGACGGATCTGCTGCGGCGCCGCCTCGGTGTCCCAGAGCTTGACGCAGAACATCACGAGGTCGACGACGCCCACCTCTGCCGGATCGTCGGACGCGCTGATGCCGGCGACGTGCATCGGATCCGGGCCCTCGATGCGCAGGCCCGCGCTGCGCATCGCCTGCAGATGCGCGCCGCGAGCGATGAAGCGCACGTCCGCGCCGCCCGCCGCGAGGCGCGCACCGAAGTAGCCGCCGACGCCGCCCGAGCCCATGACCGCGATTCGCATCGTCTCGCCTCCGAGGCCCGAGCGTAGCAAGGATGGCGCAGCGATCTCCAGCCGGGCGGCGGCGGACGGCGCGCCTCGCATCGACGGGCCATCTTCGTTGGGAAGCGGCGGCATGGGCACCGCTCCTCCTGTGGATGGCGCCTGGCATCGGCGCACCGGCGGACTCGACCGCACCCCGCGGCTCGCGTAGCCTCGCGACGGGCCGCGTGCAACGAAGCCGCGCGCCGTGCACCGTGAGCGACGAACGCGCCCTCCTCTTCACCGATCTCGTCGAGAGCACGAGGCTGACGGAGTCGCTCGGCGACGCCGCGGCAATGGCGCTGTGGGCGGCGCACGACCGCGCCGCGCGCGACCGGCTCGACGCCTGGCGCGGCCGGGAGATCGACAAGAGCGACGGCTTCCTGCTGCTGTTCGACCGCGCCGCCGATGCGCTCGGCTACGCGCTCGACTACCACCGCGCGCTGGCGGCGATCGACCCGCGCGTGCGCGCGCGCGCCGGCCTGCACGTCGGGCCGGTGCGCTTGCGCGCGAACGACGCCGCCGACGTCGCACGCGGCGCCAAGCCGTTCGAGCTCGAGGGCGTCGCCAAGCCGCTCGCCGCGCGCGTCATGGCGCTCGCCGCGGGCGGTCAGATTCTGCTGACGGCGGCTGCGCGCGCCGCGCTCGGCGAGCTCGCGCCGACGATCCGCCTCGAGCCCGTCGGCCACTGGCAGCTGAAGGGCATCGGCGATCCGGTCGCGCTCTACGCCGCTGCCGCCGACGGCGACGTCGACGCGCTCGCGACGCCGGCCGACGGCGACAAGGCCTGGCGCGTCGTGCTCGAGAACGGCCGCTGGCGGCCGGTGCGAGAGACGCCGCACAACCTGCCGCCGACGCCGTCGTCCTTCGTCGGCCGCGAGCGCGAGCGCGCCGACGTGCTCGCCAAGCTCGGGTCGTCGTGCCTCGTCACGATTCTCGGCACCGGCGGGCTCGGCAAGACGCGGCTCGCGATCGAGGTCGCGAACGCGGCGTTGCACGACTTCCCCGACGGCGTCGGCTGGGTCGAGCTCGCACCGATCAGCGACGGTGCGCTCGTCGGCCAGGCGGTCGCGTCGGCGTTCGGCGTCGCCGAGTCGGCGTCGACGTCCGTCGTCGAGGCGATCGCGCAACGCCTCGACGACCGGCGCGCGCTGCTCGTGCTCGACAACTGCGAGCACGTCGACGCCGCGTGCGCCGAGTTCGTCGACGCGCTCCTCAGGCGGCTGTCGAAGCTCGCCGTGCTGACGACGAGCCGCGAGCCCCTGCACGTCGCCGGCGAGACGGTGCACGCGCTGCCGGGGCTCGCGCTGCCCGACGAAAGCGGCGACATCGCCACGCTCGCGCGCGCCGAGTCGGTGCGGCTGTTCGTCGAGCGCGCGACCGCCGCGCAGCCGGCGTTCGCGCTCGACGCGTCGAACGCGGCCGCCGTCGCTTCGATCTGCCGCCGTCTCGATGGCATCGCGCTCGCGATCGAGCTCGCGGCGGCGCGCGTCGCGACGATGCCGGTCGAGGCGATCGCCGCGCGTCTCGACGACCACTTCCGCATCCTCGACCGCGGCCCCCGTGCCGCGCCGGCGCGCCAGCGGACGCTGCGCGGGCTGATCGACTGGAGCCATGACCTGCTCGACGCACGCGAGCGCGCGCTGTTCGCGCGCCTGTCGGTCTTCGCCGGCGGCTGCACGCTCGAAGCGGCGGAAGCGCTCGGCGCCGGCGACCCGCTCGCGCGCGGCGACGTCCTCGACGTGCTCGCGGGGCTGGTCGACAAGTCGCTCGTCGTCCACGACAGCGCACGCAGCCGCTACCTGATGCTCGAGACCATCGCACACTACGCGCGCGACCGCCTCGCCGAGTGCGGCGAGGAGGCAGCGATGGCGCGCCGGCTGCGCGACTGGTGCCTCGAGCTGCTGGCCAAGGAACGACCGCACGTGCACGGCGAAGACCAGGCGGTGCGGCTGGCACGCGTCGCTGCCGAGCACGACAACCTGCGTGCGGCGCTCGCGGCTGCGTTCGCCAGCGGCGACGGCGACGGCGCGCTGCGGCTCGCGGTCGAGTGCCACGGCTTCCTCATCGTGCGCGGCTTCGTCCGCGAGGCTCGTCAGGCGTTCGCGACGGCGCTCGAGCGGTCGCCGGCCGACGCCGACGCTGACCTCATGGCGCGCGCGCTGCGCGGCGCCGGCATCCTCGCCTTTCGCCAGGCCGACTACGCGGCGGCGCGCGACTTTCACGAGCGCAGCCTCGAGATCCGCCGCCGCCAGGGCAACCGCGCAGGCGAGGCGGCCGCGCTCGAGAGCATGGGGCTCGTTTCGATCGAGAGCGGCGACACCGCGACCGGCCTGCCGCTGCTCGAGCAGGCGCTCGAGCTGCACCGCGCCGAAGGCGTGCCGCAGCCGATCGCGCAGTCGCTGAACAACCTCGGCACGGTCCTGCACTACGAGGGGCAGACCGAGCGCGCGACGGCGATGCTCGAGGAGAGCCTGGCGATCAAGCGCGGCATCGGCGACCGGCGCGGGATCGCGATGACGCTCGACAACCTCGGCGACTTCGCGTTCACGCGCAACGACGACGCCGAGGCGCGTCGCCTCTACGAGGAGAGCCTCGCAACCCGGCGCGAGCTCGGCGACGCGCTCGGCATCCAGCGCTGCGTGATGGGGCTCGCCGACCTCGCGGTGCGGCGTTGCGACCTCGCCGGCGCGCGCACGCTGTTCGCCGAGGGCGTCGCGATCGCACGCGACGCCGGCGATCGCGTCGCGCTGCTGCACGCTTGCGAGTCGCTCGCCGACCTCGCCCAAGCCGAAGGCGACGCGGTGCGCGCCGCGAAGTTGCGGGGCCACGCCGACCGGCTGCGCGCCGAGACCGGATACGCGCTGTCGATCTCGAGCGTCGCGACACGCGAGCGCACCGTCGCGGCGACGCGCGCCGCGGTCGGCGACGACGCCGCGTTCGAGCGGGCGCTCGCCGCCGGCGCCGCGATGTCGATCGACGAAGCGATCGCGCTCGCGTTCGCGGCGCCGGGTGCCGGCTGAGCGATCAGCGGCCGCGGCCCTTCATCGACGCTCGCGCGTTCTCGTTGCACAGCTGGAGCGCAGCGCTGTCCGCGGCCGCCTGGACGCAACCCTGCAGCGCCTGCAACGCCTGGATTCGTTCGGCGATCCGCGCCAGCTCGCGTTGCTTGTGCTGCGCGAAGTCGCCTCCGGGGCCGGCCGCGGCCGCAGGCTGCGCCGCCGCACCGAGAGGCGCGGCTGCCAGAAGAAACACCAACATCGTCGGCACTTGCAGCAACTTCATGAGGTCTCCGATCGTTGTCCGGCGAGACCCCCGTGGCCCCATTGGACATGCGCCGATCTTGCAACGGCGCGGCCGGACGATGGGTGAAGCAGCGTAAAGACGCGATGCAGTTTCTCGCGTGCCGCGCTCGCCATCGTGTCATCGAGTGAATTCGGAGTCCGTCCTCACGCGAGCGTCGGAGCCCATCGCGCGCCGGGCGAGCACGCCGAGCAGCGCAGCGCCGAGGCCGGCCGCCGCGCCGACGACGAGCGCCCAGCGCGCGCCGGCGACGTCGGCGACCCAGCCGACGATCGGCGCGCCGAGCGGCGTCGTGCCCATCGCGATCGCGAGATAGATCGCCATCACCCGGCCGCGCATCGCCGAATCGGTGCCGAGCTGGATCGTGCTGTTGGCGCTGGTCATGAAGGTCTGCGATGCCGCGCCCATGACGACGAGCGTCGCGCCGAAGAGCCAATAGTCGGGCATCGCCGCGGCGACTGCGCAGCCGGCGCCGAACACGGCGGCGCCGGTGAGGAGGACGGACGTGCGCGGGCGATCGCGCCGGGCCGCGAGCAGCGCGCCCGTGACCGAGCCGATCGCGAGGAGCGACGTCAGCAGGCCGTAACGATGCGCGCCGGCGTGAAACACGCTCACCGCCATCGTCGCGATGAAGATTGGAAAGTTGAGGCCGAAGGTCGCGATCAGGAAGAGCATCGCCAGCACCACCTGCTGGTCGGGCCGGCTGCGGACGTAGTGCCAGCCTTCGGCGATGCCGCCGCGCGGCGGTGCCGCGTCCGGGTGGCGGCCGCGGTCGGCGATGCGCAGCTTCGCAAGCGCGACGATCATCGCCGCGAACGACGCAGCGTTGGCGAGGAACGCCCAGCCGGACCCGAACGCGGCGATGACGACGCCGCCGACCGCCGGCCCGATCATCCGCGCCGCCTGGAACGACGTGGAGTTGAGCGCGACCGCGTTCGAGAGATCGGCGGTGCCGACGAGCTCGGAGACGAGGGTCTGCCGCGCCGGTGCGTCGAACGCGGTCGCGCAGCCGAGCAGGAACGCGAACGCATAGACGTGCCAGAGCTCGACCGCGCCGAACACGGTCAGCAGCCCGAGGCCGAGCGCGAGCACGCCCATCGCGCTCTGGGTGAAGAGCAGGAGCTTGCGGCGGTCGAAGACGTCGGCGGCGAGCCCGGTGAACGGCAGCAGCGCGAGCGAAGGCCCGAACTGCAGCGCCATCACGATCCCGACCGCCGTCCCGCTGTGCGGCGTCAGCTCGGCGAGGACGAGCCAGTCCTGCGCGGTGCGCTGCATCCAGGTGCCGACGTTGGAGATGAAGGCACCGATCGCCCAGCGGCGATAGTTCGGGTTGCGAAGCGAGCGGAAGGCGCTCGCCGAGGAGAGGTTCGCACTCGTTGACACGTTGGCGGCGTGGACCGGCGGGCGACTCGATTCTGGCCTGCGCGCCTGGCGCCGTGCCGGCGCTGCTTCGCGCCGCGCTCCGCCACTTCGTCGCAACGCCGTCGCAGCGGCGGCGACGCGGCAGCAGAGTCGCGGCACCGCGCCCCGGCGCGCACTTCGAGCCTGCCATGCAATCCCAGCCGCTGTCGGCGGTCATCGCCGCCATCCTGTCGCACACGCCCACCTACGTCTGGGCGATCCTCGCCGCCCTCGTCCTCCTCGGCAGCCTGCAGCTGCGCCGGCAACGAATGTCGCGCGGCCGCCTGCTCGTCGCGCCGGTCGCGATGGGCGCCCTCTCGCTCTGGAGCGTGACGGCAGCGTTCGGCGCCAAGCCGGCGGTGGTCGCCGCCTGGCTGATCGGCATGGGCCTGGCATGGCTCGCCAACCGCTCGCTGCGTTGGCCGCGCGACGTCGGCAGCGACGGCGACGCGTTCGTCATCCCCGGCAGCCCGTGGCCGCTCGCGCTCATGCTCTCGATCTTCGCGCTGCGCTACGCGGTCGCGGTGTCGCTCGTCTTCCACCCCGAGTGGCGCGCCGATCCGGTCTTTGCCTTGCCGATGGCGCTCGTCTACGGCACGCTTTCCGGGATGTTCACGGCGCGCGCCGTGCGAATCCTGACGAGCGGAGCGCGCCCGCGCCGGCCCGCCGCGCGCGACGACGTCGCCACTGCCTAGACTCTCGACCATGCACGTGCTCGCCCACCTCAACGGCCTCGACAGGTTCCTCCTCCTCGTCGCGCTGCCGACGGTCATCGTCGCGTCGCTGCTCGAGGCGATCGTCCTGGCGCGCATCCGCGCCTACGACTGGCGCGCGACAGCGGTGTCGCTGTTCGACCTCGTCGCGCGCGTCGGGACGCAGATCTTCCTGCCGTTCTCGATCGCGACGCCGCTGATCGTGCTCGCCTACCAGCACCGCATCGGCGTCGTCGCGCTCGACGGCTGGACCGCGCTGCTCGCGCTCTTCATCGGCCAGGAGCTCTGCTACTACTGGTTCCACCGCGCCGCGCACCGGGTGCGCTGGTTCTGGTGCAACCACGCGGTGCACCACTCGCCGAACGAGCTCAACCTCTCGGCGGCGTACCGGATCGGCGTCCTCAGCCGCGCCAGCGGCAGCTCGGTGTTCTACGTGCCGCTGATCTGGCTCGGCTTCGAGCCGCGCGTCGTCTTCGAGATGCTCTCGCTCAACCTGCTCTACCAGTTCTGGATCCACGCGACCTGGATCCCGAAGCTCGGCTGGCTCGAGCTCGTCCTCAACACGCCGTCGGCGCACCGCGTCCACCACGCAGCCAATCTCGAGTACCTCGACGCCAACTACGGCGGCGTGCTGATCGTCTTCGATCGCCTGTTCGGCACCTACCGCGCCGAGCGCGACGACGTGCCGTGCCGCTACGGCCTGGTCGTTCCGATGACCGGCTACAACCCGGTCAGGATCGAGCTCTACCAGTGGCGCGCGCTGCTGCGCGATCTGTCGGCGGCGCGCAGCGTGCGTGCCGTCCTCGGCCATCTGTTCATGGCGCCGGGCTGGAGCCCGCACGGGCCGGGCAGCACGACCGAGGCGCTCCGCGCCCAGGCGGCCGCCGCGCGCGCGACGGCGCGACCGGTGAACGGCGGGGTCGCAGCGCCGGACGTCGCCGCCGGAGCGCTGCGCGCCGCCGCACTGCCGTGACCGAATCGCAGCCGCCGCTGCACACCGCGCTCCGCCACGGCGCGATCGTCGCCGGCTTCAGCGCGTTCATCGCGATCGCTCTCAGCATCGCGCGCGGCGACTGGGCGCTGCAGTTCGTCTACGCCGAGGCGATCGGCATGTCGATCTGGGCGTTCACCGAGCTCGGCCGCTACGGGCTCGGCGTCGATCCGCAGTCGGGCTGGCGCTGGGCAGTGCTGCAGGTGGCCGCGGTCGTCGCGGGGTACGCCGTCGGCACCGAGCTCGGCGATCTCTACTGCGGTTGCTCGAGCTTCGAGTTCTTCCGCCGCTCGCCGCGCACGCTCGCGAGCTACCTCGTGCTCTCGGCTGCGATCACGGGCGCGATCTCGTACTTCTTCATCTCGCGCGGCCGCGACCAGCGCCGTCAGCGCGAGATCGCGACCGCGCAGCGCGACGCCGCCGAGGCCCGGCTGAAGTTGCTCGAGTCGCAGCTCGAGCCGCACATGCTGTTCAACACGCTCGCCAACCTGCGCGCGCTGATCGCGGTCGACCCGCAGCGCGCGCAGGCGATGCTCGACCAGCTGATCGCGTTCCTGCGCGCCACGCTCGGCGCTTCGCGCGTGCCGTTCCATGCCCTCGACGCCGAGTTCGCGCGGGTCGCCGACTACCTCGCGCTGATGCAGGCGCGGATGGGTGCGCGGCTCGAGACCAAGCTCGACCTGCCGCCCGATCTCGCGGCGTTGCAGGTGCCGCCGCTGGTGCTGCAGCCGCTGGTCGAGAACGCGATCAAGCACGGCCTCGAGCCGCACGTCGGCAAGGGTCGCATCGAGGTGCGCGCCGCGCGCGACGGCAACCGCGTCCGGCTGACGGTGCGCGATACCGGCGCCGGCGTCGGCGCCGCGAGCGATGCGAGCGCGCTCGCGAGCGCGCGCGACGGCAGCACGAGCACGCGCTTCGGCCTCGAGCAGGTGCGCGCACGCCTGGCCGCGGTCTACGGCAGCGCCGCATCGCTCGAGCTCGCGCCTGCCGACGACGGCGAAGGCGGCAGCCGCGCGGTCGTCACGCTGCCCGCGTGACGATGGACGCGACGGCGCTGATCGCCGAGGACGAGCCGCTCCTCGCCGACGAGCTCGCGCGCGCCCTCGCCGCCGCCTGGCCCGAGTTGCGCGTCGTCGCTCGCGCCGAGCACGGCCCCGCGGCGATCGACGCGGCGCTGCGCCTCCACCCCGAAGTGCTGTTCCTCGACATCCGCATGCCCGGCTGCAGCGGCCTCGAGGCAGCGCAGGCGATCGCCGAGGACTGGCCCGACGACGCCACGCCGGCGCCGCTCGTCGTCTTCGTCACCGCCTACGAGCGCCACGCGCTCGAGGCCTTCGACCTCGCCGCGGTCGACTATCTGTTGAAGCCGATCGACGCCGCGCGCGTCGCGCGCACCGTTGCGCGCGTGCAGTCGCTGCTCGGCGCGCGCCGGGCCGAGCGCCGCGAGACGACAGAGACGTCGTCCGCGCTCGGCGCGAACCAGGACGGCACCGCATGGCAACGCCTGCTCGGCTCGCCCGACGCCATGCGCGCGCTGCTCGGCGCGACACTGGCGCCACGGCTCGAGACGATCGCCGCCGGCAGCGGTTCGGCGGTCCACCTGGTTCCGGTCAACGACGTCGTCTACTTCGAAGCTGCCGACAAGTACGTCCGCGTGCTGACCGGCGATCGCGAGCATCTGATCCGCATTTCGCTGCGCGAACTGCTGCCGCAGCTCGACCCGGCGCGCTTCTGGCAAGTGCACCGCGGCACCGTCGTGCGCGCCGACGCGATCGAACGTGCCGAGCGCGACGACGCCGGCAAGGTGACGCTCGTGCTGCGCGGGCGCCCCGAGCGGCTCGTCGTCAGCCGGCTCTACGCGCACCGCTTCCGGCCGATGTAGCTCAGAGCCGAACCGGAGCGCAGGGACATCCTCCGGCCCGCGGAAGGCCGTCATCGCGCAGCGGTTAACCTCCGGGCCCCGCGACGTGCCGCCCCGGGCGGCGGCAGCGCCGCGCGCGCCGACACCGACCCACTCGCTCACCGCGCCTCGTTGCCCTGCTCCCTCGCCGATGTTCGGATCCTCCAAGCCCATCCCCTTCAATCCCTATGGCCGGCGGCGCCAGCGTCGCGGCGTTCCGCGCTGGCTCATCCTCTTGCTGCTCGGGATCGCGCTCGGCGCCGGCGGCGTCCTCTTCGTCCAGGAGCGCTACCTGCCGCCCCGACTCACCGCCGAAGCGTCGGCACGCCTGCGCGACGCATTCGAGCGCGCGGATGCCGAGCGGAAACGCCTGCAGGGCGAGCTGGCGGCGACCTCGGACCGCCTGCGCGGCACGCTCGACGACAACAAGCGCCTGCAGTCGGACGTCGCCGCGCGCGCCGAGACGGTGCAGCACCAGCGCGACGACATCGCGTCGCTCGTCGCGGCGCTGCCTGCCGATCCGCGCAACGCGCCGGTGGCGGTCCGTGCCGCACGTTTCGAGGTGCAAGGCAACGCCCTGGCCTTCAACGTCGTGCTGTCGCGCGACCGCGCGGGCAAGATTCCGTTCGGTGGCGTGCTTCAATTGGTCGTCGCCGGCGCGTCGGGTCGCGCCGAAGACACGGTCACGTCGGCGCCGTTGCCGGTCTCGGTCGGCCTTTACGACAGCGTGCGCGGCAGCCTGACGCTGCCACCGGGGTTCAGGCCACGGCAAGCGACGATTCGCGTCCTCGACAAGGTGGGTGGCAAGCTCATGGGTCAGCGCGTCATGAACGTCACTTGAAGCGAGCGGCCCGTCGACCAACGCGACAGCGAAACGGCGGCACGCTCTGAGCGCGGCGCAGCGACGCGCGGGCCTACGCATAATCGGCCGCTTGCACGGGTTCGGGCAGCAGCAATGAAGATTCGCGACGTCGTCTATTCGATCGGCCAATCGGGCTACCTCCACCGCGACCTCATGGCCATCAAGGCCGGGGCGCGGGCGGACGGCTTTCTCTTCCACGGAGCGCCGGTCCTGCCGGGCTACAAGTCGATCGTCGAGCCGGGGACGACGATCTCGGTGATGTTCGTCCTCGACGACGACCAGGTCGCGTTCGGCGATTGCGCCGACGTGATCCTCGCCGGCGCCGCGGGCCGCGACCGCGTGTTCAACGCCGATGAGCACATCGGCCTGCTCGAGGGCGAGCTCCGCAAGCGCCTGACCGGCCTCGACGTCAGCGCGTTCCGCGCCAACGCCGAGACCTTCGATCGCCTGCAACTCAACGGCAAGCCGATGCACATGGCGCTTCGCTACGGCATCACGCAGGCGCTGCTGCACGCCACTGCGCTCGCCCGCCACGAGACGATGGCCGAGGTGATCGCTCGCGAGTACGAGTCGACGATCTCGGAGACGCCGATCGCGATCCTCGCCTCGGGCCACCGCGACGACCCGCTGCAGCTCGACCGCACGATCCTCAAGCGCCCCGAGTTGCTGCCGCACGCGAGCTTCACGACGGTCGAGCACATCGGCCGCTCCGGCGAGAAGCTGCACGCCTTCGCCCACACGGTGGCGACGCGGCTGCGCCAGATCGGCGGCGACGATTACCGGCCGCAGATCCACCTCGACGTCTACGGCACGCTCGGCGAGCTGTTCGCCAACGACACCGACCGGATCGCCGGCTACCTGGCGACGCTCGTCGAGACGACGAAGCCGTACGGCTTCATCATCGAGTCGCCGATCATCGCGAAGACGCAGGGCGAGCAGATCGAGCTGTTCCGCAAGCTGCGCGAGACGCTGCGCAAGAACGGCACCAGGATCGGCGTCATCGCTGATGAATGGTGCAACACGCTCGAGGACGTCCGCCTCTTCACGGACGAGAAGGCCGCCGACGTCCTGCAGATCAAGACGCCCGACCTCGGCGGCATCAACAACACGATCGAGGCGGTGCTCTACTGCAAGCGGCACGGCATGGGCGCCGCGCTCGGCGGCACCGCCAACGAGACCGACCAGTCGGCGCGGATCTGCACCCACATCGGCCTCGCGTGCCGGCCAGACTTCATGCTGTCCAAGCCCGGCCTCGGCGTCGACGAGGCGCTGATGATCCAGCGCAACGAAATGCAACGCACGCTCGCGCTGCTCAAGGCGAAGCGCAACAAGAGCCGACCCGGAGGAGACATTCGATGAGCGCAATCTCGACGCGGATCGGCGCGTGCCTCGCGCTCGCAGGGGCGCTCGCCGCCGGGCCCACGTTCGCGGCCGGGCCCGAGAAGCCGCGCTACGGCGGCACCGCGGTCACGGTGCTCGGCGCCGATCCTGCCGTCCTCAACGCCGGCATCAGCGTCGGCGTTCCCGACGTGTTCGTCGGCTGCATCCTGTACGACTCGCTGATCCGCTTCGGCAAGAACTTCGAGATCGTTCCCAACCTCGCCAAGTCGTGGGAGATCTCGAAGGACGGGCTCACCTACACGTTCCACCTCGAGCAGGCGACCTTCACGGACGGCAAGCCGGTCACCTCGGAAGACGTCAAGTTCTCGCTGACGCAGGTCTCGGCGAAGTACGGCCCGAAGTTCAACGCGCCCGGCAGCTTCATCCAGACGATCGAGACGCCCGACCCGCTGACGGCGGTGATCAAGCTCTCGAAGCCGTTCGGTCCGTTCCTGTTCTCGCTCGCGTGCGAGCAGAACGCGCCGATCCTGCCGGCGCACGTCTTCCAGGGCACCGACGTCCTGAAGAGCGAAGCGACGCTGTCGAAGCCGGTCGGCAACGGCCCGTTCATGCTGCAGGAGTGGGTCCGCGGCGACCACCTGACGTTCGTCAAGAACCCGAACTACTGGCGCAAGGGCCAGCCGTACCTCGACAAGATCGTCGTCAAGATCATGCCGGACTCGGCGGCGCGCGTGCTCGCGCTGCGCGCGGGCGAGGTCGACTTCATCGACGAGTACTACTTCCCGCTGAGCGCGCACGCGCAGTTCGCGAACGACAAGAACTTCGTCCTGCAGGACATCAGCTATCCGAGCGACGACCTCGCGATCATCAACACCAAGAAGCCGCCGCTCGACAACGCGAAGGTGCGACAGGCGCTGATGACCGCGATCGACCGCGAGTTCCTTCACAAGGCGGTCTTCTACGGCATCGGCGGCGTGCCGCAGAGCGCGATCGACACCCGGATCGCCTGGGCGCACAACCCGGCGGTCAGCTACTCGAAGCTCTATCCGTACGACCCGAAGCGTGCCGCCGCGCTGCTGGACGAGGCCGGCGTCAAGCCCGGCGCCGACGGCAGCCGCTTCACGCTCCGCCTCTCGTTCGACGCTGGTCGGCCCGAGTACACCGGGCTCGCGCAGGCGCTGCAGCGCTACTGGCAGGCGATCGGCATCAAGGTCGTGCTCGAAGGCGCCGAGCGCCCGGTCGTGCTGAAGAAGGTCTACACCGACTACGACTTCGACGTCACGCTGCAGAACTACACGACGTCGGGCGATCCTGCGCTCGGCATCGCGCGGCTCTACGTCACGACGTCGATCAAGCAGGGCTCGACGTTCAACAACGCGAGCCGCTACTCCAACCCCGAGGTCGACGCCCTCTTCTCGCACGGTCAGAACGGCCTGACGCGCGAGGATCGCGCCAAGGACTACTTCAAGGTCCAGGAGATCCTCGCGCGCGACCTGCCGGTGCTCGTGCTGCACCAGCAGGCCGAGATCGACGCCGCGACCGTCAAGCTGAAGGATCTCTTCCTGACCGCGAACTACGTCTGGTGGGGCAGCGTGTGGATGTCGGAGTAGACGAGACCGGCACGCTCACCGAGCGCGCCGCGCGCTGGTGGGTCAGCGTCCGCTACGACGACCTGCCGCGCGATGCGGTCCGCCTCGCCAAGCGCTTCCTGATCGACACGCTCGCGGCGGGCATCGCGGGCGCGCGCACGGACGTCGTCGAGAGCACGATCCGCGCCGCGCAGACCGGCTTCGAAGGGAGCAGCGGCGGCGCCGTCGTCTGGGGACGCGACCTCCGCCTGCCGATTCCGCAGGCCGCGCTCGTCAACGGCACCGCGGCGCACGCGCTCGAGCTCGACGACTTCGGCGGCTGCGGTCACTCGGGCGCGGTCGTCGTCCCCGTCGTCTGCGCGTTGGCGGCGCGCGGCGGCGTCTCGGGGCGCGAAGCGCTGGTCGCGATCCTTGCCGGCTACGACCTCGCGGCGCGCGTCCTCGAAGGCGCCGGCGGCTATCGGCCGCACAACGCGCTCGGCTGGCATTCGACCGGAACGTGCGGCAGCTTCGGCGCCGCCGCGGCCGCTGCGCGCATGCTCGGGCTGGATGCCGAGCGAACCGCCGACGCGCTCGGCATCGCCGGAACGTTCACCGGCGGCGTCTGGGCGTTTCTCGCCGACGGCGCCGACACCAAGCGTTTCCATCCCGGCAAGGCCGCGGAGAACGGCCTCGCCGCCGCGCTGCTCGCGCAGGCCGGCATGAGCGGCCCGCGCCAGATCCTCGAAGCCGAATGGGGCGGCTTCTTCGGCACCTACTCGCACGGCATCGCGACTCCCGAGCTGACGCTCGAAGGACTCGGCACCGCGTTTCGCATCGACCGTTCGGGGATGAAGCCGTATGCGTGCTGCCGCGGGCTGCACTACACGATCGACGCGCTGCTCGAGCTGATCGCCGAGACCGGCTGCAAGGCGGGCGACATCGACGCGATGATCGTGCACGGCAACGCGCAGACGGTGCGCCAGTTCGACCGCCAGCAGATCGCGACGCTGCTCGACGCGCAGTTCAGCATGCCGTACGCGCTCGCCGTCGTCGCCGACAGCGGCCGCGCGACGATCGACCAGTTCTCGCCCAGCCGCGCCGACGAGCCCGAGATCCGGCGGCTGATGCGCGCGACGCGCGTCGTTGCCGACCGCACGCTCGCCGTCGGCGACTACCCGCCGCTCGAGCTGCGCCTCAAGGACGGCCGCCGCTTCGAGCGCGCGATCGCGTTCGCCAAGGGTGCACCCGAAAACCCGCTCAGCGACGGCGAGCTCGCACGCAAGGTCGAGAGCCTGATCGCGCCGGTGCTCGGCACGCAGCGCCACCGCGAGATCGTCGCCGCCGTCGAGCGGCTCGACGAAGCGGCGGACGTCGCAGCTCTCGCGAACCTGCTCGCCGACAGCGACGCGCGACGCCGGGCGGCGTGACGGATGGGACGGTTCCTGCTCGCCAGGCTGGCGTGGACCGTCCCGATCCTCATCGTCATCCTGATCGTCAATTTCCTGATCATCCACCTCGCACCGGGCGATCCGGTGCAGGCGCTGGTCGGCGACTTTCCTGCGCCGCCCGGCTATCTCGAGCAGATCCGCCACGACTTCGGACTCGACCAGTCGCTCTGGGTCCAGCTGCTGCGCTACGGCCAGAACCTGCTGCAAGGACATCTCGGCTTTTCGTTCGCCAATCGGCAACCGGTGCTCAGCCTCCTCCTCGCGCGCGCCGGCACGACCCTGATCCTGATGATCCCCGGCCTCGTCGCTGCGTCGGTGCTCGGCGTCGTCCTCGCGCTCGCCGCCGCGCCGCGCGCCGGCAGCGCGTTCGACAGCGGCATCACGGCGCTGAGCCTGTTCGGCTACTCGGTGCCGATCTTCTGGCTCGGCCAGCTCCTCGTCATCCTGTTCGCGGTCGACCTCGGCTGGCTGCCCGCGCAAGGCATGACGTCGCTGCGCGGCAGCGCGACGGGCTGGGCCTACGTGCGCGACGTCGCGTGGCATCTCGTGCTGCCGGCGTTCTCGATCACGATCTTCTTCGTCGCGGTCGTCGCACGCGTCGCGCGCGCGAGCATCGTCGGCGTGCTGTCGGAAGACTTCATCACGACGGCGATGGCCAAGGGCCTGTCGCGGCGCACGATCCTGTGGCGGCACGTGCTGCCGAACGCGATGATCCCGGTCGTCACCGTGATCGGCTACAGCTTCGGCTATTCGCTCACCGGAGCGATCCTCGTCGAGACCGTGTTCGCGTGGCCGGGGCTCGGCAGCCTCTTCGTCGCCTCGATCGGCAACCGCGACTATCCGGTGCTACAGGGCATCCTGCTGCTGTCGGCGGTGATGGTCGTGCTCGCCAACCTCGCGACCGATCTCGTCTACGCGCTCCTCGATCCGCGCGTGCGGCGCGGCTACGGAGTCGCGCATGCGTGAAGCGTGGGCACGATTCGCCGAGCAGCGGGCCGGCGTCGTCGGCCTCGCCTTCATCGCGCTGCTCGTCGTGGTCGGCATCGCGGCGCCGTGGGTCCTCAGCCACGACCCTGCCGCGCTCTCGAGCGACGTCATGACGTCGCCGTCGCGCGCACACTGGTTCGGCACCGACGAGCTCGGTCGCGACGTCTTCGCCGGCATGAGCCAGGGCGTTCAGGTCTCGCTCACGGTCGGCTTCGCGGCCGCGCTCGCCGCATCGGTGCTCGGCATCCTGATCGGCGCCGTCGCGGGCTTCTTCGGCGGCAAGGTCGATCTCGCGCTGATGCGCTTCTCGGAGATGTTCCAGGTCATGCCGAGCTTCATCCTCGCGGCGGTGATCGTCGCGCTTGCCGGCCCGGGGCTCACGCGCGTCGTCGGCGTGATCGCGATCCTCGCCTGGCCGCAGGTCGCACGCGTCATGCGCGGCGAAGTGCTGCGCGTGCGCCAGCTCGAGTTCGTCGACGCCGTCCGCTGTCTCGGTGTTCGCGAGGGATCGATCCTGCTGCGCGAGGTCATCCCGAACGCGATCGCGCCGGTGCTCGCCGTCGGCACGCTGATCGTCGGCCAGGCGATCCTGCTCGAGGCAGCGCTCAGCTTCCTCGGCCTCAGCTCGGCGGATCTCATCAGCTGGGGACGCATGCTCAACAGCGGCCAGCGGCTGCTCTTCAACGCGCCGTGGCTCTCGTTCTTTCCGGGCGCGGCGATCTTTCTGACCGTGCTCGCATTCAACCTGCTCGGCGACGCCGTCGGCGCCGCGCTCGATCCGAAGGGGCGTCGCCGGTGAGCGCGACGGGGCCGGCACAACCGATCGTCTCGGTCAGCGACCTGCGCTTCTCGTACCTGCGCGGCGGCGCCGTCGTCTTGGCGCTGCGCGGCGTCAGCATCGACGTCCAGCCCGGCGAAGCGGTCGGGCTCGTCGGCGAATCCGGGTCGGGGAAGTCGACGCTCGCGCGCGTCCTGCTCGGCCTCACGCATCCGCGCCTGTCGCGGATCGAAGGCGGCCGCGTCGTCGTCGACGGCCGCGACGTGACCGCGTTCGGCGCGCAGCAATGGCAGGCGCTGCGAGGCCATCCGCTCGCGATGATGTTCCAGGACCCGCTGACGTACCTCAACCCGGTGATGACGGTCGGCCGCCAGATCGCCGAGAGCGTGCGCCTGCACGACGGCGGCGTCGACGTCGTGCGCCTGCACGACGGCGGCGTCGACGTCGGCGCGCGCGTGCGCGAACTGCTCGGCCTCGTCCGCCTGCCCGAGAGCATCGCGAAGTCGTACGCGCACGAGCTCTCGGGTGGAATGCGCCAACGTGCACTGCTCGCGGTCGCGCTCGGCTGCCGGCCGCGCCTGCTCGTCGCCGACGAGCCGACGACCGCGCTCGACGTCACGACCCAGGCGGAGATCATGGCGCTCCTCGCCGACCTGCGGCAGCGGCTCGGGATGGCGATGCTCCTCATCAGCCACGACCTCGGCCTCGTCGCTTCGGCGTGCACACGGATCTACGTGATGTACGCAGGGCGCACGGTCGAGTGGGGCTCGACCGGCGGCGTCTTCAAGACGGCGGCGCATCCGTACACCGCCGGGCTGCTGCAGTCGGCGCGCGTCGTGCGCGACGCGGCGGGGCGCTTCCCGACGATCGGCGGCGACGTGCCGAACCTCGCGCATCCGATCGAAGGCTGCCCGTTCCGTCCGCGCTGCGCGTTCGCGTTCGCGCCGTGCGTCGAAATGCCCGCACCGGTCGCGGTTCCCGGCGACCGCGAGCATGCGGTGCGCTGCTGGCATTTCGAGGAGCGCCTGCGCTCGGCTGCGGAGGCCGCGCGTGCCGAGTGACGCAACGCCGCTGCTCGAGCTGCGCAACGTCTCGAAGACGTTTCGCAGCGCCGCGGGCGAGACGGTGCACGCGGTGCGCGCCGCGAGTCTCGTCGTCGGTCGCGGCGAAACCGTCGCGCTCGTCGGCGAGAGCGGCTCGGGCAAGTCGACGCTCGGCCGCATCGCGCTCGGTCTTATCCGCGCCGATGCCGGCGACGTCCTCCTCGAAGGCCGCTCGTTCGCGAGCCTCACGAGCCGCGAGTTCCGCGAGGCGCGCACCGCGATGCAGCCGATCTTCCAGGACGCGACCGCGTCGCTCAACCCGCGCCGCACCGTGCGCCAGCTGATGGCGCAGGCGTTGCGGCGGCTCGCCGCCGATGTCGTCGATGCGCGCGCAGCCGCGATCCTCGACAACGTCGGCCTGCGTCCGGGCGCCGACTACCTCGGCCGCTTGCCGCACGAGCTGAGCGGTGGCCAGCGGCAACGCCTCGCGATCGCGCGCGCGCTCGCGGTCGAGCCGGCGTTGATCGTCGCCGACGAGCCGCTCTCCGGCGCCGACGTCTCGATCCGCGGCCAGGTGCTCAACCTCCTGCTCGACATCCAGGAAACGCGCGGCAACGCGTACCTCATGATCACGCACGACATCTCGATCGCGCGCGCGTTCGCCGACCGCGTCGCGGTCATGCTGCGCGGCGAGATCGTCGAGAGCGGCCCGGTCGGCGACGTCCTCGTCCGACCGGCGCACGAGTACACCCGGCGCCTGCTCGCTGCCGTGCCCGAGCTCGACATGCCTCCCCTCCAACTCCACGGAGCCGTGCCATGAGAAAGCTGATCGCGTCCACGTTCGTCTCGCTCGACGGCGTCATGCAGGCGCCCGGCGGACCCGACGAAGATCCCGTCGGCTTTCCGTTCGGCGGCTGGACGTTTCCGTTCTGGGACGAGGAGACCGACATCTCGGCGAGCGGTTTCGACGGCAAGGACCGCGAGCTCGTGCTCGGCCGCAAGACCTATGAGATCTTCGAGGCGTACTGGCCGTACCAGCCGGCCGACAACCCGATCGCGCAGACGCTCAACGCCAACCGCAAGCACGTCGCATCGCGAACGCTGACGAACGTGCAGTGGAACAACTCGACGCTGCTGCGCGGCGATGCCGCCGCCGCGGTCGCGGCGCTCAAGTCGGAGTCCGGGCCCGACCTGCAGATCATCGGCAGCGGCAACTTGATCCAGACGCTGCAGGCCGCATCGCTGATCGACCGGTATCACGTCTGGACCTTCCCGGTCGTGCTCGGGCGCGGCAAACGTCTCTTCGAAGCCGGCGCGAAGTCCGGTGCGCTGCGGCTCGTCGCCTCGCAGACTTCGAAGAAGGGTGTCGTGATGAGCACCTACCTGCCGGCCGGAGAGATCGTCGCCGGATCGTTCGCGCAGGAAGAGCCGAGCGCGAAGGAAATCGAGCGGCGCGCGAAGTGGGCGCGGGAAGGGCGCTGACATGGCCGCGCTCATCCATTCGGCCTTCGCTGCGGTGCTTGTGCTTGCGTCGTCGGCGGCGCTTGGCCAAGGAGCGTTGACGCTCTACGGCGGCGCGAGAAGCGGCGGCGACTTCACCGACCAGAACGCCAACGACACCTCGGTCAACCTCAAGAGCGGCGGCGCCGCCGCGTTGAGCTACGACTGGGTGCTCGACGATGGTCGACAGGCCCAAGTCTTCTATTCGTTCCAGCGCAGCGCACTGCCGGGCTCGGTCGCGAACCAGCCAAGCGACATCGCGGTCAACGTCGGTTACCTGCACATCGGCGGTCGCGTGTTCTTCGACGGCACGCATTCGACGAGCGGCAGCTATCTCGTCGGCGGCCTGGGGATCACGCACTTCGCGCCGAGTCTCGACGGCCTCTCGTCCGAAGTTCGGCCGTCGCTGAACGTCGGCCTCGGCCACCAGTGGATGCTCTCGAGGCAGCTCGCGCTGCGCACCGAGCTGCGGGGCTACCTGACGGTCGTCAACAGCAACGGCGGCTTCTTCTGCTCGGGCGGCGCCTGCCTCGTCAAGATCCGCGGCGACACGCTGCTGCAGGTCGAGGGCCTGCTCGGGCTGTCGTACGCATTCTGAAGTCCCGCGCGGCGCGGCAGGCGCACGAGTAGCCCTGCGGCCATCAGGCGCGCCGCGTGCTACTACGCTGACGGCACCCTGAAAAACGCAAAGGAGACCAGCATGTCGTCTCGGCTTCGCCACGCCCGCTCGATCGCCGGCGCTGCCGCCGTCCTCGCCGCGGCCCTCGCGATCCCCGCCACCGCTGCCGCACAGGAGGTCGTGCTCGGCGCCTCGGTCCAGCTCACGGGCCCGGTCGCCAACACCGGCCGCTACTACCGCGACGCCTATCAGATCGCGATCGACAAGATCAACGCCGCCGGCGGCGCGAAGATCGGCGGGCAGTCGCACAAGCTCGCGCTCAAGCTCTACGACAACCAGTCCGACGTCAACCTGAGCGTTCGCCAATACACGCAGCTCGTCTCGCAGGACAAGGTGACGCTGCTGCTCGGGCCGTTCGCGAGCAACTTCGCGCTCGCCGACTCGGCGGTCTCCGAGAAATACAAGGTGCCGATGGTGCAAGGCGGTGGCGCTTCCGACCAGATCTTCAGCCGCAACTTCAAGTACATCTTCGGCACGCTCGCGCCCGCCAGCAACTACTTCGCGAGCACGATCGACATGCTGAAGGCGCTCAAGCCCAAGCCCGCGAGCGTCGCCCTGCTCTACGCCGACGACGCCTTCGACGTCTCGGTCGCCGACGGCACCCGGCCGAAGCTCAAGGAAGCGGGGCTCACGTCGGCGATGGACGAGCGCTACAGCACCAACGCGACCGACTTCAACTCGCTGCTGTCGCAGGTCAAGAGCAAGAACGTCGACGCGGTGCTCGTCGCCGGCCACGAGACCGAGATCCTGAACTTCGTTCGCCAGGCCAAGAGCCTGGGCGTCGCGCCGAAGATGTACTCGTTCACCGTCGGCGTTCCGAGCGAGGACTTCCGCAAGGCGCTCGGCAAGGACGCCGACTACGCGTTCGGGATGACGGCGTGGCTGCCGTCGACGTCGCTCAAGGACCGCTGGTTCGGCGACGCCGAGAAGTTCGCCGCCGAGTACAAGGCGCGCTTCGGCTACGACCCCGATTACCACGCCGCGTCGGGCGTTGCCGACGTCGAGACGCTCGTCCAGGCGATGGAGGACGCCAGCAGCACCGACCCGCAGAAGGTCCGCGACGCGCTCGCGAAGGTCAAGTTCGACAGCCTCTACGGGCCGATCGCCTTCAACGCGCACGGGCAGATCGACCTGCCGCAGGTCGTCATCCAGGTGCAGAACGGCAAGCTCGCGGAGGTCTACGGCGCCAAGGGCATCGTCACCCAGCCGCAGTACCCGATGCCGGCCTGGTCGGCGCGCTGACCGAGCCGACCGGAGCGCGCGGTGGACCTGCTCGCCCAGGTCGTCGCCAACGGCGTCCTGCTCGGCGGCCTCTACGCCGTGATGGCGCTCGGGCTCGCCCTCGTCTGGGGCGTGCTCAACATCGTCAACCTCGCGCACGGCGCGTTCATCATGCTCGGCGGCTACGCCGCCTGGCACCTCTACCGGCTGGCCGGGATCGATCCGTTCGCCGGACTGCCGATCGTCGCGATCGTCATGTTCGCGGCCGGCTACGCGATCCAGCGCGGCCTCCTGAACCTCGTCGTGCGCGCGCCGATGTTCAACACGCTGCTGATCACGTTCGGGCTCGAGGTCGTCTTCACGTACTGCGCGCAGCTCGCGTTCTCGGCCGACTTCCGCACGATCAACCCGCCGTACGCCGGCAGCAACGTCGCGCTCGGCCCGGTCACGCTGCCGGTGGCACGGCTCGCGGCGTTTGCCGTCGCGCTCGCGCTCACGGTCGGCATGTGGCTCTTCCTGCTGCACACGCGGCTGGGCCGCGCGATCCGCGCGACCGCGCAGAACCTGGTCGCGGCGCGGCTCTAC
>DATJIM010000177.1:0-5246 GCA_035493195.1 Caldimonas sp. | reverse complement strand
ATGACCTACTGCGTCGCCGTCAAGCTCGATGCCGGCCTCGTCTTCCTCTCCGACTCGCGGACCAACGCCGGCCTCGACCAGATCGGCACGTTTCGCAAGATGATGATCTACGAGCGGCCGGGCGACCGCTTCATGGTCATGCTCTCGGCCGGCAACCTCTCGATCTCGCAGCAGGTGCGCGAGATCCTGCAGATCGAGGAGCTGCACGAAGGCGGCGACCGGCCGCCGATCACGATCTGGAACGCGACCAGCATGTTCGACGCCGCGCGCGTCCTCGGCTCGGCGATGCGGCGCGTCTACGACCAGGACGGTGCGTCGCTGAAGAAGTCGGGGCTCGACTTCAACGCGTCGATGATCTTCGGCGGCCAGATCCGCGGCGAGTCGATGCGGCTCTTCCTCGTCTACTCCGCGGGCAACTTCATCGAGGCGACGCGCGAGACGTGTTTCTTCCAGATCGGCGAGTCGAAGTACGGCAAGCCCGTGCTCGACCGCATGATGCGGCCGTCGACGCCTCTCGACGAAGCCGCCAAGTGCGTGCTCGTGTCGATGGACTCGAGCCTGAAGTCGAACCTCTCGGTCGGGCTGCCGCTCGACCTCGCCGTCTACGAGGTCAACCGCCTCGAGTCGTCGCAGATCGTCTGCATCGACGATCGCAACCCGTACTTCCAGATGATCCGAAGCAGCTGGGGCGAAAAGCTCCGCCAGGCGTTCGAGGCGATCGACGATCCGCAGTGGCACTTCGATCCTCAGGCCGCGGCGCCGCTGTGCGTCGAGTCGCAGCGCTACGAGTCGATGAAGAAGATCACGCACCCCGGCGAAAAGCTCGTCTGAGCGCAGCAGCGAAAGTCCCCCCGCGACGCGCATCGATATAATCGCGCTTTACCACCACGGCATTCGCATCGCGGTGCGGCTGCCGAGCGCAATGACCAAGTTCGTCTTCGTCACCGGCGGCGTGGTGTCCTCGCTGGGCAAGGGCATCGCCTCTGCGTCCCTCGCCGCGATCCTCGAGTCGCGGGGCCTCAAAGTCACCCTCATCAAGCTGGATCCGTACCTCAACGTCGATCCGGGCACGATGTCGCCGTTCCAGCACGGCGAGGTGTTCGTCACCGACGACGGCGCCGAGACCGACCTCGACCTCGGCCACAACGAGCGGTTCGTGACGACCAAGATGCGTCGCACCAACAACTTCACGACCGGCCAGATCTACAAGAGCGTGCTCGAGAAGGAGCGCCGCGGCGACTACCTCGGCAAGACCGTGCAGGTGATCCCGCACGTCACCAACGAGATCCAGGAGTTCGTCCGCCGCGGCGCCAACCCCGACGCAGGCAGCGAGACCGACGTCGCGATCGTCGAGGTCGGCGGCACGGTCGGCGACATCGAGTCGCTGCCGTTCCTCGAAGCGGTGCGGCAGATGAGCCTGAAGATGGGGCCGGGCAGCTGCGCGTTCCTGCACCTGACGCTCGTGCCCTGGATCCCCGCCGCCGGCGAGCTCAAGACCAAGCCGACCCAGCACAGCGTGCAGAAGCTGCGCGAGATCGGGATCATGCCCGACGCCCTGCTCTGCCGCGCCGACCGGCCGATCCCCGACGAAGAGCGCGCCAAGATCTCGCTCTTCGCCAACGTCCACGAGTTCGGCGTCATCTCGGTGTGGGACGTCGACACGATCTACAAGGTGCCGCGGATGCTGCACTCGCAGGGGCTCGACGAGCTGATCTGCGCCAAGCTGCAGCTGCACACCAAGCCCGCGAACCTGTCGCGCTGGGACAAGCTCGTCGACGAGGTCGAGCATCCGCAGCACGAGGTGACGATCGCGATGTGCGGCAAGTACGTCGACCTCTCCGACTCGTACAAGTCGCTCAACGAGGCGCTTCGCCACGCCGGCATCCACAACCACGCGCGGGTGCGGATCGAGTACATCGACTCGGAGGAGCTGACGCCTTCGAACGTCGGCAACCTCGGCCGCTACGACGCGATCCTCGTCCCCGGCGGCTTCGGCAAGCGCGGCGTCGAGGGCAAGATCCTCGCCGTCCAGTACGCACGCGAGAAGAAGATTCCATACCTCGGGATCTGCCTCGGCATGCAGGTCGCGACGATCGAGTTCGCGCGCCACAAGGCCGGCCTCGCCGGCGCCAACAGCACGGAGTTCGATCCCGACGCCGCGCATCCCGTGATCGCGCTCATCGACGAGTGGCAGGACCGGGACGGCAGCATCCAGCGGCGCACTGCGCAGTCCGACCTCGGCGGCACGATGCGGCTCGGCGCGCAGAGCTCCGACGTCAAGCCCGGGACGCTCGCGCACGAGATCTACGGCAACGTGCTGACCGAGCGCCACCGCCACCGCTACGAGGCCAACGAGCACTACCTCGACCGTCTCAGCGAAGCCGGGCTCGTCGTCTCGGCGATCACGCAGCGCGAGAAGCTCACCGAGGTGATCGAGCTGCCGACGAGCGTGCACCCGTGGTTCGTCGGCGTCCAGTTCCACCCCGAGTTCAAGTCGACGCCGTGGGGCGGGCACCCGCTCTTCAAGTCGTTCATCCGCGCCGCCCTCGCCCACCAGGCTGAGCGCGCGGAGAAGGTCGCGGCTTGATGGCCGGACGCCGGGCCGCCCCGAGGCCGGCCGCGCCCGATCGGGGGGCAGCGACCGCAGGCAGCGTGGGGGCACCATGAACCTTTGCGGGTTCGAGGTCGGCCTCGACCGGCCGCTCTTCCTGATCGCCGGCCCTTGCGTCGTCGAGTCGGAACAATTGCAGTTCGACGTCGCCGGCCAGCTGAAGGAGATCACGAGCGCGCTCGGCCTCCCCTTCATCTTCAAGTCGAGCTACGACAAGGCGAACCGCTCGAGCGGCACGTCGTTTCGCGGTCCGGGGATGCAAAGGGGCCTCGAGATCCTCGCCAAGGTCGGGCGCGCGCTCGCGGTGCCGGTGCTGACCGACGTGCATCGCGAGGAGGAGATCGCCGCCGCCGCGGCCGTCGTCGACGTCCTGCAGACGCCGGCGTTCCTGTGCCGCCAGACCGACTTCATCCGCGCCGTCGCGCAGAGCGGGAAGCCCGTCAACATCAAGAAGGGCCAGTTCCTCGCACCGCACGACATGAGCAACGTGCTCGACAAGGCGCGCGCGGGTGCGCGCGACGCCGGCCTTTCCGAGGACCGTTTCATGGCCTGCGAGCGCGGCGCGAGCTTCGGCTACAACAACCTCGTCTCCGACATGCGCTCGCTCGCGATCATGCGCGAGACCCGCGCGCCGGTCGTCTTCGATGCGACGCACTCGGTGCAGCTTCCGGGTGGCCAAGGGACGTCGTCGGGTGGCCAACGCGAGTTCGTCCCGGTGCTCGCGCGTGCCGCCGTCGCGGTCGGCATCGCCGGCATCTTCATGGAGACGCACCCGCGACCGGCGGAGGCGCTCTCCGACGGACCCAACGCCGTGCCGCTGCGCCACATGCGCGCGCTCCTCGAGCAACTCGTCGAGCTCGACCGCGCCGTCAAGTCGAGGCCGCTCCTCGAGCGTGCGTTCGACGCCTGAGCCTCGAATGCACTCCACCCTGCCAGGACAAGAACAATGAGCGCCATCGTCGACATCGTCGGCCGCGAGATCCTCGACAGCCGCGGCAATCCCACCGTCGAATGCGACGTGCTCCTCGAGTCGGGAACGATGGGCCGCGCCGCAGTGCCGTCCGGCGCGTCGACCGGCTCGCGCGAGGCGATCGAGCTGCGCGACGGCGACCCTGCGCGCTACGGCGGCAAGGGCGTGCTGCGCGCGATCGAGCACATCAACACCGAGATCAGCGAGGCGGTGCTCGGCCTCGACTCGAGCGAGCAGGCGTTCCTCGACCGCACGCTGATCGACCTCGACGGCACCGAGAACAAGTCGCGGCTGGGCGCCAACGCGACGCTCGCCGTCAGCATGGCGGTGGCGCGCGCCGCCGCCGAGGAGAGCGGGCTGCCGCTCTACCGCTACTTCGGCGGCACGAGCGCGATGCAGATGCCGGTGCCGATGATGAACGTCGTCAACGGCGGCGCGCACGCCAACAACAACCTCGACCTCCAGGAGCTGATGATCATCCCGGTCGGCGCGCCGAGCTTTCGCGAAGCGCTGCGCTACGGCGCCGAGGTGTTCCACGCGCTGAAGAAGATCATCGACGCGCGCGGCATGAGCACCGCGGTCGGCGACGAGGGTGGCTTCGCGCCGAGCGTGGCGAGCCACGAGGCGGCGATCCAGCTCATCATCGAGGCGATCGAGCAGGCGGGCTACGCGCCGGGGGCGCAGATCGCGATCGGCCTCGACTGCGCGGCGAGCGAGTTCTACAAGGAAGGCCAGTACAAGCTCGAGGGCGAAGGTCTGTCGCTCGCACCCGCCGACTGGATCGAGACGCTCGCCGGCTGGTGCGGCAAGTACCCGATCATCTCGATCGAGGACGCGATGGCCGAGGGCGACTGGGACGGCTGGAAGCTCCTCAACGACCGCCTCGGCGCCAAGGTGCAGCTCGTCGGCGACGACCTCTTCGTCACCAACACGAAGATCCTGAAGGAAGGCATCCGCAGGAACGTCGCCAACTCGATCCTGATCAAGATCAACCAGATCGGCACGCTCACCGAGACGTTCGCCGCGATCGAGATGGCCAAGCGCGCCGGCTGGACGTCGGTCATCAGCCACCGCTCGGGCGAGACCGAGGACGCGACGATCGCCGACATCGCGGTCGGCAGCAACGCCGGCCAGATCAAGACCGGCTCGCTCAGCCGCTCCGACCGCATCGCCAAGTACAACCAGCTGCTCCGGATCGAGGAAGACCTCGGCGACGTCGCCGCGTACCCCGGACGCAGCGCGTTCCGGCAGCTGCCGCAGGACTAGCGGCTTCGACGATGCGCTGGATCACGCTCGTCCTCGCCGCGCTGCTCGTGCTCGTCCATGCCGAGCTCTGGTTCGGCAAGGGCGGCGTGCCGCGGATGGTCGAGCTGCAGCGCAAGCTCGACGCGCAGCGCTCGTCGAACGAGCTGGCGCGCCGCCGCAACGAGCAGCTCGCCGCCGAGGTGAGCGATCTCAAGGAAGGCCTCGAGATGGTCGAGGAGAAGGCGCGCTTCGAGCTCGGCATGGTCAAGCCCGACGAGATCTTCGTCCAGCTCACGCCGGCGCGACGTTGAACGCGTTGCCCGCGGCGCTCGCGCCGCTGTTCGCGGCCGCCTTCGTCGTCCTCGGCTCGCCGGTCACCTGGCTCGAGCTGATCGCCTTCGCCCTCTCGATCGCGATGGT
>DATJIM010000176.1:0-6230 GCA_035493195.1 Caldimonas sp. | reverse complement strand
GTGAAGAAGCCGCCGCTGGCGACCTCGTCGGCGACGACGGCGTTGGCATTGACGACGTCGGACGTCGTCGCGTGCAGGCGGACGTCGCGAACGGCGACGTCTGAGGAACGCAGCAGCTCGAGCGCTCGCTCGGCCGCTGCGCGGTCGTGGAATGCGGCGACGACGAACGGCGTCATGGTGGCCTCCGGTGACGAGTGCACCTCGTCAGCCGGCACGACGCGTGCCCGCGCCGCCGCTGGCGCGGCGGTCGCGCTCGATCGCTACTCGAGCGTGAAGCCGAGCTTCAGCGTCACCTGCCAGTGCGCGACCTTGCCGTCGACGACGTGGCCGCGCGTCTCGGTCACCGTGAACCACTGGATGTTGCGGACGCTCTCGCTCGCTTTCGCGATCGCCGTCGCGACGGCATCCTCGATGCTCGTCGGCGACGAGCCGGTGAGCTCGAGCATCTTGTAGACGTGATTGCTCATGGCGGTGCTCCTCAGGGCTCGGCGTGCTGCTCGCGCAGGATGCGCTTCATCACCTTGCCGTTAGCGTTGCGCGGCAACGGCAGTGTGCTCCACACGAAGCGTTCCGGCACCTCGTAGTCGGCGAGCCGCTCGGCGCAGTGGCGGCGCAGCGCCTCGGCGTCGGCATCGCCGAGGCCGGGCGCGTGCAGCACGGCGTGGACGCGCTCGCCGAGCACCGGGCACGGCACTCCGATCACCGCTGCCTCGACGACGCCGGGCATCGACAGCAGGACGTTCTCGACCTTGGCCGAATAGACCTTGTAGCCGCCGCGGTTGAGCATGTCCTTCTTGCGGTCGACGATGCGAACGAAGCCGTCGGCGTCGACCGAGCCGAGGTCGCCCGAATGCCAGAAGCCGGCCGTGAACGACGCCGCGGTCGCCTCGGCGTTGCCCCAGTAGCCGGGGACGACCATCGGGCCGCCGATCCAGAGCTCGCCGACCTCGCCCGCCGGCAGCTCGCGGCCGTCGTCGTTCATGACGCGGATCTCCGCGCACGGCAGCGCGACGCCCACCGAATCGGCGTGCGCCCGCGTCAGGCCGGCTGGCATGAGCGTCGTCGGCGACGTCGTCTCGGTCGCGCCGTACGCGTTCTGCAGGACCAGGTTCGGCAAGCGCGCGGCGAGCTCGTCGATCGTCGCCACCGGCATCGGCGCGCCGCCGTAGCCGCCGATCCGCCACGCCGACAGGTCGGCGCGCGCGAACGCCTCGCTCATGAGGCACAGCTTGTACATCGCCGGCACCATCAGCGTGTGCGTGACGCGCTCGCGCGCGAGCAGCGCGACGAAGGCATCGGCCTTGAACTCGCGAACGATCACGATCGCGCCGCCGACGCGCCACATCGAAGCGATCGTCGCGATCAGGCCCGTGACGTGGCTCGCCGGCACCGCGAGCGCGGAGCGGTCGTCGGCACCGAGCCGCATGCACGCTTCGTAGTGCAGCACCGAATGCGCGATTGCGACGTGGGTCAGCATCGCGCCCTTGGGCTTGCCGGTGGTGCCCGACGTGTAGAGAAGGACGGCGACGTCGGTCTCGACCGGCTCGACCGGCGGCAGCGCGACACCGCCGGGAAGCCGCGCGAGCTCCGATGCGGCGATGCGCAGCACGAGCCCGGGCGCGTCGTCGCCGGCAGGGCTTCGATCGGCGAGCTCGTCGTCGAAGACGATCGCCTTGGCGTCGCACTGGCGCGCGACGTACGCGACGCCGGGGCGTTGCTCGCGGACGCCGATCGGCACCGCGATCGCGCCGAGCCGCTGGACCGCGAGCAGCACGAACACGAACTCGGCGCGGTTGCCGAGCAGCAAGACGACGCGATCGCCGGCGCCGACGCCGAGCGCAACGAAGCCGGCGGCGATCCGTGCGGCCTCGGCGTCGGCCTGCGCGTAGCTCCAGCGCGTGCCGTCGGCGACGACGGCGTCGGCGTCGGGCCGCGCCGCGCGCGAGCGCGCGAACATCGCGGCGAGGCCCGCAGGGCGCTCGGCGAAGCAGCGCACGATGCGATCGCCGTAGAGCGCCTCGGCGCGCATCGGCGGCATCGCGACGCCGCGCCAGTGGCTCACGCTGTCATCCGATCGCCGACGTTCGCACCGCGCTCGACGACGAACTCGGTGTCGACGATTCGCCGCGCGTGGTTGAGGTCGCTCTGTGCGATCAGCACCGAGACGCCGCTGCCCTTGAGCGACGCGATCACCTCGGCGAGGCGCTTGGCGAGCGCGGGCGCGACGCCCTCGAACGGCTCGTCGAGGAGCAGCAGCCGCGTTCCCACCGCGAGCGCGCGTGCGAGCGCGACCAGCTTCTGCTGGCCGCCGGAGAGGAGCAGCGCCCGCCGCGCGCGCATCTCGACGAGCTCGGGGACGGCGCGGTAGACGATCGCGAGGCGCTCGCTCTCGACGAGGCCGCGGCCGACCCAGAGCGGCAGCAGGATGTTCTCCTCGACGGTCAGCACGGGAACGAGGCCGCGGTCCTCGGGCATGTAGCCGATGCCGAGCGCGGCGCGCGCGTGCGCCGGCAGCGCGAGCAGGTCGTTGCCGTCGAGCTCGACGCTGCCGCTGGTCGGCACGAGATGGCCCATGAGCGTTCGCATCAGCGTCGTCTTGCCGGCGCCGTTCCTGCCGACGAGGCCGACCATGCGGCCGTCGGCAACGTCGAGCGAGAGGCCGCGCAGGGCGACGACGGAGTCGATCGCGACGTGGAGCGAGCGCACCGCCAGCATCGGTTCACGCCTCGGTGAGCAGCTCGCCGGTGACGTAGCGGCGAACGTCGTCGGTGGCGAGCGCCTCGCGCGGCGTGCCGTCGGCGACGATGCGGCCGGCGTAGAACGCGACGACGCGGCTCGCGTAGCGGCCGACGACCTCCATGTCGTGCTCGACGAAGAGGACGCACGTCGCGTCGTGCTCGAGCGCGGCCATCACCGTGTCCATCAGTGGAAACTTCTCGTCGGCAGAGACGCCGCTCGTCGGCTCGTCGAGCAGCAGCAGGCGCGGCGCGCCGGTGAGCGCCATCGCGATGTCGAGCAGCTTGCGCACTCCGCCGGCGAGGCCGGCGACGCGGCGGTCGCGGTGCTCGAGGAGACGAAAGCGCTCGAGCACGCGCTCGGCGCGATCGATGGCGTCGGCGCGGTGCGCCGGCAGGCGAAAACTCAGGCGCTGATCGTGGCACGCGTTGGCGACGAGCATGTTGTCGAGCACGCTCAGGTCGCCGTAGACCTGCGGGATCTGGAACGAGCGCGCGACGCCGAGCCGCGTGATCGCGCGCGGCGCGAGCGCGGTGATGTCGCGTCCGTCGAGGACGATGCGGCCGGCGTCGGGCTTGAGATAGCCGGTGATCATGTTGACGAAGGTCGTCTTGCCGGCGCCGTTGCTGCCGATCAGGCTGACGCGCTCGCCGACGTCGACCGCGACGGTGAGGTCGGCGGCGGCGACGACCGCGCCGAAGCGCTTGTTGAGTCCCTCGGCGACGAGAAGCGCCACGTTCGCCTCAGTGCTGCCGCCGCGGCGTCCACAGCGACCCGATGCCGCGCGGCAGGAAGCGGATCACGAAGAGCAGGAACAGGCCGAGCGCGAGCTGCCATGTGTTCGGGAAGTACGCGCTCGAGAACGAGCGCACGACCTCGAGCACCGTGCTCGCGACGAACACCGCGACGACGCTCTGCCAGCCGGCGAGGATCGCGACGAAGACGAACTCGCCCGACGTCGTCCAGTAGCTGAAGTTCGGCTCGACGTGACCGAGCGAGAGGACGACGAGCGCGCCGCCGACGCCGGCGCAGAACGCGGCGACGACGAAGTTGATCGCCATCGCGCGCCGCACCGAGGCGCCGAGGTACTCGACGCGCAGCTCGTTCTCGCGCGCCGCGAGGGTGACGAGGCCGCGCGTGCTGTCGAACGCGGTCCGCATCGCGACCGCGGCGACGGTCGCGACGCCGACCGTCAGCAGATAGAGCACGTAGCCGACGCGATCGTCGGGCAGCTTCCAGCCGACGAGCGTCGGCCGGCCGACGTTGAAGCCGTCGGAGCCGCCGAGCGTGTCGAGCTTCATCAGGAGGCCGTACATCACCATCGACAGCGCGAGCGTCAGCGTCGCGAAGAAGATGCCGCGGTAGCGCGCGAGCAGCGGCGCGACCGGCAGCGCGAGCGCGAGCGCCGCGACGCCGCCGCAGAGCGTGAGCCCGAGCGCGTCGGTGAAGCCGAGCTTGTTGTAGACAAGCGCGGTCGCGTAGCCGCCGGCGGCGAAGACCATGCCCTGGCCGAACGGGACGACGCCGCCGCGCATCAGGCCGACGATGCCGAGCGAGACGAGGCCGTTGCCGGCGGCCATCGTCAGCAGGAACGTCAGCCAGCGAGGAAAGAGCCAGCCGCACGCGGCGAGCAGCGCGAACGCGGCGAGCGCGAGCGCGATCCGTCGCGTGCCGATGGCGCCGGCGTCGCGCGTCGGCGCGCGTGCCGGCGCGACCGGCGCAGCAGCGGGCCGTGCGGCGATCGCGACCGGGTTCGCATCTGCGGCCACGGCTAGATCCTTCGCGTCTGCGTGCGCTGGAACAGACCCTCGGGCCTGAACATCAGCACGACCGCCATGACGATGTAGATCGAGAACAGCTCGGCGACCGGAGCGACGTGGACCGCGAGCGACCGCGCGAGGCCGACGATCAGCGCGCCGATCGCAGCGCCTTCGATGCTGCCGAGCCCGCCGATGATGACGACGGCGAACGAGACGACGATGACGCCGACCGAGACCCCCGGCTGCACCGAGATCATCGGCGCGGTGAACGCGCCTCCGAGCGCGGCGAGAAAGATGCCGACCGAGAACGCCGCCATGTAGACACGCGAGACGTTGACGCCCATGCTCGACGCGACCTCGGCGCTGTGGATGACGGCGAGCGTGATCTTGCCGGCACGCGTGCGGTTGAGCCCCCACCAGACCGTGCCGCCGACGACCAGCGCGAGCGCGACCAAGGCGAAGTCGTAGCCGACCCACGTCTGCACGCCGAGATGCAGGTTGCCGAACAGGCCGTAAGGCTCCGAGACGTAGTACGGATTGGCGCCCCAGACGAGCTTGGTGACGTCCTCGAGGATGAGAAAGAGCGCGTACGTGACGAGGACGAGAAGCACCTCGTCACGGCCGTAGAAGAAGCGCAACAGGCCGCGCTCGGTGAGGGGTGCCGTCGCCGCCGCGACGACCACGGCGGCGAGCAGCATCGCGACGAGGCTCCACGCCGGCGCCCACTTCAGCGTCGCCGCCCAGGCGACGAAGCTCGCCGCCGCGTAGGCGCCGAGCGCGTAGAAGCTGCCGTGCGCGATGTTGAGGATCTTCAGGACGCCGAAGACGAGCGTCAGCCCGACCGCGACGATGAAGAGCCACGACGCGTACGTCAGGCCGTCGACCAGGATCGTGACGACGGCGTCCACCGCGCACTCCGCGATCGCGCTACGGGCAGTTCTTCGCGCCGGGGAAGCCGGCCTTGATCCAGTCCTCCGACTTCATGTTCGGCGGCGGGTTGACGCACTCGGCGGGGAAGCGCTGGATGTCGTCGAGGACGACCATCTTCTTCGCGGCGTCGTAGCGCGTTCTGCCGATCGCCGTCTCCTGCACCGCCTGGTGGCCGTCGCCGAGCGCCATGCGGATGCGGCCCGCCGGCGAGTCCCACTCGGAGTTGGCGAGCGCGGCGGCGATCTGCTCGCCGCTCGGCTTCTTGCCGCCGTTGGCGGCCATCGCCTTCTCGACCGCGAGCTTCAGGCCGAGCAGCGACTGCACCATCCGGTACGGCGCCTGCACCGGGTAGACGTTGTAGGCCTTCGAGTAGAGGTCCCACCACCAGTCGTTGAGCGCCGACTTCGGCGACATCAGCCCGTACGCGCCGCGGGCACCGAGGATGACGCCGTTCGGCATCTTCTCGCCGAGGCCGGGCAGCACATGGTCGGCCGCGGAGAAGACGACCTGCGTCCTCTGGAAAAGGCCGCGCGGCGCCGCCTGCAGCACGAACGCCTGCAGGTCGCCGCCCCACAGGCTCGAGTGCGTCACGTCGGCGGGCTTGGCCATCAGCGCCGAGATCTCGGTGCCGTACTGGCCGGCGCCGAACTTGGGCAGCTGGTCCTCGCCCGGCTTCGCGGCGGGGTAGAGCTTCGCCATCGAGAGCGTGAAGTCCTTCTTCGAGTCCTGCCCCCACGCGTAGTCCTGGTTGATCATGTTGAACGTCTCGACCTTGACGTTCTTCGCCTTCAGGTAGCGCGCCAG
>DATJIM010000175.1:0-5340 GCA_035493195.1 Caldimonas sp. | reverse complement strand
ACTGGCGGCGCATGTACTACGGGCTCGCCTTCTCGTGCGAGGCGAGCGATGCGGCGCTGGCGGCAGCGAAGGCGCGCCGGCCGCCCGATGGCAACTGCCCGAAGCTGAAGCCGGCGACCTGAGCTTCACCGGACTGCTGTCATTCAGACGCGGCAATTGGACGACTGGTGTCGGCCATGCGCAGCGTTACCGCAGCTGCGCGCCGCTGACTGGCCGTATCCTTCGGCCGCACGGGATGCGCGAGCGTCTTGCTCGGTACACCAGAATCGATCCAGACATGGCTCTCCAGCTCACGTCCAGCTTCGAGGTCGTCGACCCCCGCTTTCGCAAGCTGGTGCTTCCGACCGTGCAGCTCGAGCGGCTCTACAGCGGCTGCCGCTGGGCCGAAGGGCCGGCGTGGTTCGCCGCCGGGCGTTACCTGGTGTGGTCCGACATTCCGAACGACCGCATGCTGCGCTGGGATGAGACCGACGGCTCGGTGTCGCTCTTCCGCCAGCCGTCGATGCACAGCAACGGCAACAGCGTCGATCTCGAGGGCAGGCTCGTCACGTGCGAGCACCGGGCGCGCTGCGTCTCGCGCACCGAGCACGACGGCTCGCGCACCGTCCTCGCCTCGCAGTTCGACGGCAAGCGCTTCAACTCGCCGAACGACGTCGTCGTCCGGTCGGACGGCAGCATCTGGTTCACCGATCCGAGCTACGGGATCGACAGCGACTACGAAGGCGAGGCGGCGCCGAGCGAGATCGGCGCGCATCGCGTGTACCGCATCGACGCGGCGAGCGGTGCGGTGGACGTCGTCGCGAGCGACTTCGTGCAGCCCAACGGCCTCGCCTTTTCGCCCGACGAATCGCTGCTCTACATCGTCGACACCGGGGCGACGCATCAGCCCGACGGACCGCACCACGTGCGCCGCTTCCGCGCCGCCTCCAACGGCGTTCTCGCCGGCGGCGAAGTGTTCGCGACCTGCCCCCTCGGGCTCTACGATGGCCTGCGCGTCGACGTGCACGGCAACCTGTGGCTGAGCGCCGGCGACGGCGTGCACTGCCACGCGCCCGACGGCGACCTGCTCGGCAAGGTGCTCGTTCCCGAAACGGTGGCGAACCTGTGCTTCGGCGGGCCCAAGCGCAACCGCATGTTCATCTGCGGCACCACGTCGCTGTATTCGGTCTTCCTCAACACGCGCGGGGCGCGGCCCGGCTCGAGCGGCTGAGTTCTGCTCGATCCGCTGCTCAGCGCTGCGCGTCCTGGCCCCCGGCGGCGGCAATCACGGCGACGATGACGAGGCCCGTGACGAGCAGGCGAACGCCCGCGCTGACGCCGAACGTGTTGAGCATCGTCAGCAGCAGCACGAGGAAGAGCGCCGCGCCCCAGATGCCCGGAACGTTGGCGCGGCCGCCGGCCACCGAGGTGCCGCCGATGACGACCACGGCGAGCGAGGCGAGCAGGTATTCGTTGCCGATGTCGACATTGGCGCCGCGGAAATAGCCGGCCAGGAGCGCCCCGTCGATGCCGCCGAGCGCGCCCGAGAGCGTGTAGGTCAGCGCACGCGTGCGGCCGACGGGCGTGCCCGCAAGCCAAGCGGCACGGCTGTTCTGCCCGATCGCGAGCACCGAGCGGCCGTAGACCATCCGGTGCAGGGCGATGGCGGCCACGACGCTGAACGCGGCGGTGAGAAGGGCGAGGATCGGAATGCCCAAGACCTCGAGATTCGTGAAATCGGCGAAGCCGGGTGGCGGCTTGATCTGCAGGCCGCGGCCGTAGCTGATGTCGGCCGACTGGATGATGAAGCTCGCCGAGAGCGTCGCGATGATCGGCGGGATGCGCAGCGCGCGAATCAGCAGGTAGTTCGTCGCGCCGATCGCGGCGCCGCACGCGAGGGCGGCGAGCAGGCCGACGGCGACCATCGAATCGCTGCCGTCCATCACCTTCATCGCCACCGCGCTGGCAAGGCCGATGTTGGCCGGCAGCGAGAGGTCGACGTTGCCCGGCCCGAGCGTGATGACGAACATCTGGCCGATGCCGACGATGACGGTGAACTGCGCCAGCGCGAGCGCCGCCGAGAGCATGCCGCCGCCGCCGTGGCCGCCGGTGAACGCGATCGCGGCGAGCCAGACCGCGAGCGCACCGAGATACGACCACAGCCAGGGCTTGGCGAGCAGTGCCCGGGAGCGCTCCACCGCTCAATCCTCCCTGCGGCTGACGAGCGCGCGCGCCGCGAGCACGACGATCAGGATCGCGCCGTTGGCCGCGACCTGCCAGTCGGGCGGGATGTCCATGAAGGTGAGGAGCGGCGAGGCGGCGAGCGCCATCGTCAGCGCGCCGACGACGGCGCCGACCGGCGACACGCGGCCGCCGACGAACTCGCCGCCGCCGAGGATCACGCCGGCAATCGCAAGCAGCGTGTAGCCGCTGCCGATGTTGGCATCGGCGGACGTCGTGATGCTGATGAGCGCCATGCCCGAGAGCACGCCGAAGAAGCCGGCCAGCGCGAAGAGCACGACCTTGGTCCTGAGCAGCGACCAGCCGGCGCGCGCCAGAGCGGCGGGGTTGCCGCCCGAGCCGCGCAGGATCGCGCCGTACGACGTCCGCATCAGGCCGAAGTGGACGATCGCGCCGATCGCCAGCGCAGCGACGATCGGCAGCGGCACGAAGGGGAAGCGGAACGCGGAGATCGCCTGCAGCCAGGCAGGCGCCTTGCCGCCCGGAGTCGGCAGCATCATGATCGCCAGGCCCTGCCAGACGAAGCTCATCCCGAGCGTGACGACGATCGAGGGAAGGTTGCGCACATGGATCAACGCGCCGAGCGCCGCGTAGACGCAGACCGCGCCGAGGAGCGTGGCGGCGCCGAGCCACGGCGCGTCGTTCAGCCACGTCGCCGTGACGCAGCCGACGAAGCCGACGAAGGAGCCGATCGACAGGTCGAGCTCGTTGCCGCTGATCACGAAGAGCTGCGCGATCGTCGCGAGCACGATCGGAATCGCCAGGTTCAGCATCAGGCTGAAGCCGAAGTAGCTGATCGCGCGCGGGTTGAGCCACGCGATCGCAGCGAGCACGAGCGCAAGCGACAGCGCCGGCAGCCAGGCGCGGATCAGGCGTGCTCGCGCCGTCGCGCCATGGGCGGACGTGCGCACGCTGCGCGCGGGCAATGCCGCAGCGGTCTCAGTGGGCATCGCTGAACGACGACTGGATGACGCGTTCTTCCGTCACCTCCTGCCGATCGAGGTTGGCGACGATGCGGCCATTGCGGAACACGTAGACGCGGTCGCAGTGGTCGAGCTCGTCGAGCTCGGTCGTGTACCAGAGGAAGGTGCGGCCAGCGGCCGCCTCGTCGCGCAACAGCTCGTACACCTCGCGCTTGGTGCCGACGTCGACGCCGCGCATCGGATCGTCCATGAGGACGATGCGCGCGTCGGATCCGAGCGCGCGCGCGAACAGCACCTTCTGCTGGTTGCCGCCCGAGAGCGACAGCACGTTGTCGCGGACGTCGCGCGTGCGGATGTGGATTCGTCGCTGCCACTCGTGCGCGAGCTCGGCTTCGCTGCGCGCCGAGATCAGCAGCCCCTGGCGCAGCCTCGCCAGCGAGCCGATGCCGATGTTCTCGGCGATCGACCAGAGAGGGAAGATGCCGTCCGCCTGGCGGTCGCCCGCGACGAGCGCCACCCGTGCATCGACCTCGATTCCGGGCTGGCGCCGGCTCGCCGCGGCGAAGACGGCGAGCAGCAGATCGGTCTGGCCGTGCCCCGCGAGCCCGGCGAGGCCGACGATCTCGCCTTCATGGGCGACGAGCTGCGCGCCGTCGAGCTGCCGGGCCGGCCTGGCGCGGACACGCGGCGCGCCGGATGCGTGCGGCGGCCGCGCGCTCGTGGCGCCGGCACCGGTGCGGCTCTCCGCGCCGCCCATGACGGCGACGAGTGAGGCGTGGTCGAAGGCGCCGACCGCGTCCGCCGCGGCCACCTTGCCGTCGCGCATCACGACGATGCGATCGGCGTTCCTGAGCACCTCGCCGAGCAGGTGCGAGATCAGGATGCAGCTCTTGCCGGCGCCAACGAAGCGGCGCACGAACGCGAGCAGCTGCGCCGCCGTGTGCGCGTCGAGCGACGACGTCGGCTCGTCGAGGACGACGAGCTCGAGCGGGTCTTCGGTGACCGTGAACGCGCGTGCGACCTCGACCATCTGGCGGCGGCCGATCGAGAGGTCGCGAACGTCGGCCGATGCCGCGATGTCGTGGCCGGGAAAGATCTCGTCGAGCTTGTCCGCGATCAGCCGCGCCGCGCGGCGCCGCCAGCCGATGCCGCGCAACGACGGGTGCTGGATGCGCGTGTTCTCGGCGACGCTCAGGTTCGGGCAGAGCGAGAGCTCCTGGAAGACGCAGCGGATGCCGAGGCGCTGCGCGTGCGTCGGCGAGTGATGCTCCTGCTCGACGCCCTGCATCGCGATGCGACCGCGGTCGGGCGCGAGCGCACCCGCGAGCACCTGCACCAGCGTCGACTTGCCCGCGCCGTTGTGGCCGACGAGCCCGAGGCACTCGCCTGCCGCGACCTCGAAGTCGACGCCTTCGAGGGCGCGCACGGCGCCGAAATGCTTTTCGACGCCGCGCAGCTCGACGATGCGCGGAGCGACCCCGGGCGTCACGCGCGCGATTCTAGGCAGCGAGCAATGCGGCAGCGCGCGCGGGCACCCGCGCTACTTCTTCAGGTTCGCCTTGATCGCCGCGATCGCCTCCGCCTGCGTGTATTCCTTCGTCGCGACGCTGCCCGCCGGGATCTTCGGCAGCGCGGCTTCGAAGTCGGCCTGGGTGAAGGCGAGATACGGCACCAGCAGGTCGTGCGGGATGTCCTTGCGGCCATCGAGAACCTGCTGGGCGACCCAGAAGGCGAGCGTCGAGACGCCGGGCGCAATGGAAGCGGACCACGTCGTGTAGCCGTCCTTGGCCTTCTGCTCCTTCCACCATTGCAGCTCGTCCTGTCGGTTGCCCATGATGATCGTCGGCCGCGGCCGGCCCGCGGCAGCGAACGCCTGCGCGGCGCCGTAGCCGTCGCCTCCCTGGTCGACGACGCCGACGATCGGCGGCAGCGACGGCAGCACGGTGGCGACCGCCTTCTGCGCGGTCGTCTGGTCCCAGTCGCCCGTCACGGAGGCCACGATCTTGAATTGCGGATTGGCGGCGACGCCGGCCAGGATGCCGGCGTGGATCGCGTCGTCGATCGAGGTTCCGGCGAGGCCGCGGATCTCGAGCAGGTTGCCGCCCTTGGGCTGGAACTTCGCCATCTGCACGACTTCCTGGCGCCCCATGTCCTTGAAGTCGACGACGACGCGGTACGCGCACGGCTCGGTCACGGT
>DATJIM010000174.1:0-14043 GCA_035493195.1 Caldimonas sp. | reverse complement strand
CTCGTCTGGCGAACGCTCGACGACGGCCGCGCGATCTACGGTCGCAAACTCGCCGTCGACGAGGTGCGGCGTCGGATCGAGCGCTTCCATCGCCCCTACCACGCCGCCGTCCGCGATCGCATCGCCGCGACGCGCGCACGCTTCGGCGCCAGCTGGCACATCAACTGCCATTCGATGAACGCGGTCGGCGGCGCCCAGGCCGAAGGCGGCGCCGGTCGCGCGCGCGCGGACTTCGTCGTCGGCGACCGCGACGGCACGACCTGCGACGGCGCATTCACCGAGCTCGTCCGCAGCACCCTCGCGGGCATGGGCTACGACGTTCGCGTCAACGATCCATACAAGGGCGTCGAGCTCGTTCGCGCCTATTCGAACCCGGCGGAGGGTCGCATGAGCCTGCAACTCGAGATCAACAAGCGCCTCTACATGGACGAAGCGACGCGAACCAGGAACGCCAACTTCGAGACGCTGCAACGGCAGCTGCTCGAGCTGGTCGACGCCGTCCTCGACTACACGAAGACCGCCGTCGCCGCGGGGGCGGGGACCCGGTGAGCGCGGTGACGAACGCGAGCCCGCGCGGGGGCAGCGCGGCGAGCAAGGCAGGAGCGACGACCGAGGCGGGCGCGGCGAGCAAGACCGCGTCGAGCAAGTCGGCGGCGAGCAAGGCGACGGCGCGAAGCGCGGGGCTGCCGCAGCGCGTTCAGCTCAAGCGCAGCGCGGGCTGGAAGATGCCGGCCAACACCGTCAAGGTCGATCGCACGACGCGCTGGGGCAATCCCTTCACGATCGCCGAGTGCGGCAGCGCCGCGATCGCGGTGGCGCAGCATGGCCGCTGGATGCGCGGCGAGATCGGCGCGCCGGGCGGCCTCGAGCCGCCTGCGCGCGACATGTTGCGCAGCGCGCTCGCCGGCAGGAACCTCGCGTGCTGGTGCGCCCTCAACGGGCCGTGCCACGCCGACCTGCTGCTGGCGCTCGCCAACAAGCGCTAGCCACGCGATCGCCGATCGCTCGCGTTCGCGACGCGCGCTAGCGCGCGCGCTCGACGGTGGGCAACGAGAGCGTCGCGATCGCGCCGCCCGCCGGATGGTTCTTCAGCGTCGCGCGCCCGCGGTGCAGCTCTGCGATCTCCTTGACGAACGAGAGCCCGAGACCGGTGCTGCGCTTGGCCGTCGCCGGACGCGCGAGCGAATAGAACTTCTCGAACACGCGGCCGGCCGCGAACTCCGGAATGCCGGGCCCCTGGTCGCGAACGACGAGGTCGGCGCTGCGCGCGTGGCGAGCGACGTCGATCGTGATGCGCCCGCCGGCGGGCGAGAAGTCGATCGCGTTGTCGACGAGGTTCGCGAGCGCGCGCTGGATCAGGAACGCGTCGCCGTCGACGACGGCGTCGGCGTCGCCCGCGACGACCTCGACCGTGACGCCACGCGCGAGCGCCGCCGGCGCAGCGCTGGCCGCGACCTCGGCGGCGACGTCGCGCAGCGCGACCGGCTCGGGACGATCGAGGCGCTTTCTCGACTCGAGGGCCGTCAGCTCCATCATCCGGTCGACGAGTTCCTGGATGCGCTGCGTCTCGCTCGCGATGTTGGCGAGGAAGCGCGCGCGGTCGGTGTCCGCCATCGGCTCCTGCAGCAGCTCGGCGGCGCCGCGGATCGCCGACAGCGGGCCCTTCACCTCGTGCGTCATCGTCTGCACGTAGTCGGCGACGTAGTTGCGGCCGGCGAGCGCGTCGCGCATCTCGTCGTAGGCGGCGCCGAACGCGCCGAGCGCGCGCCGGCCGAGCCGCGGCAGGCTGAACGAGCGCTGCGACCTGACGTACTGGACGTAGTCGGAGATGAGGCCGAACGGCCGCACCAGCCACACCGAGAGGATGACGACGAGGAGCAGCACCGCGACGACGGAGGTCGCGCCGAGCTCGAGGGTCTTGCGCCGCGCCGCCTCGACGAACTGGCCGAGGCTCTGCACCGGCTTGCCGACGCTGACCGCGCCGATGATCTCGCCGCCGATGCCCCCCGCGGTCTTGTCGTAGATCGGCGCCGCGACGTACATCACCGACGTGCGCGGGTCGCCCTCGACGTCGGGAGTCGTTCGCGCGCCGTAGCGGCCGCGCAGCGCCAGGTAGACGTCGTGCCAGTGCGAGTGGTCGGCGGCGAGCTGCGGCGCCGACGCTGCGGGCGAAGCGGCGACGGCGCCGGGCAACGTGCGCGAGTCGAACACGACCGAGCCCTGGCGGTCGACGACGGTCATCCGCAACTCGACGCGCGTCTTCTCGATGCCGTAGATGTCGGCGACGAACCGACGCGCGTAGACCGCGCGAAAGAGCGGCGGGAGCGCGTCGACGTGCAGCGTGCCGTCGGGCGACGCGTTCTCGATCAGCGCCGCCATCAGCTGCGCCGTCTCGACCAGCGAGTCCTCGGCCGACTCGCGGTAGCGCGGGTCGATGTCGCCGAGCTGGCGATACATCAGGAACGCGACGCCGAGCGCGTACGCGACGAGGATGCCGATGAAGATGCGGGTCCGCTTGGTCATCGCACGCGCATCGCAACGTGCGCAGACCTCGTCAGCGGGCGCGCGTCACTCGGCAAGGGCAGCCGTGGTCGCGTGCTCGACGGCACGACGCAGGACCCGCTCGAGCGCGTCGACCTTGCCTTGCGGCGTCAGCGAGTCCCAGGCGTGGATCGCGCCCTTGGTATCGGTCGGCAGGTTCATCTCCGACTCGCGCGACTGCATCGCCCGGATGGGCTTCATCGTCTGGACGTCGACGACGGTCACGGTCACGTACGCGTACGGGCCCAGAAAGCCTTGGCCCTGATTGCCGGATTCGCGATTCCGATAGAGATAGGTCGTGTCGACATAGAAGCCGAGACCACTGATCTTGCCGGTCCCGGTCGTGCCGTCGATCAGCTTGAACTGGGCGTTGTCGCGCCATTTCGTGACGAGGACGAGCCGCGTCGCCTGCTGCTCGCGAAGCAGCTTGGCGAGGGCATCGCGCAAGCCGCCGCTGTCATCGAGAAGCTTGTCCTGCAGGTCGAACAGCCGTGGGTCGCGGATCGAGAAGCGAACGACCGGCGAGACCGGTCGCAGCTTCTTGACGACCTGCTCGGCGGCGTCGAGCGCGATGTCGTCGAGGACCGCGGCATCGACCGGATAGGTGCGGCGCGTGTTCGGATCGATATTCGAGCCGATCTCTTCGCGACGCATCACGACGCTGAACTGGTCGCCGACGAGCGACAGCAGCGCAAAGCTCGGCGGGATCGCGCTCGGCGTCGTGGCCGGCTGCGCGGATGCGGTGGCCGCGAGCGCGAGCACGAGCGCGGCGGCCCAGGCGACTTTCCTCGACAGCATCGAGCGCTCCTTGTTCAAGTCACGACGGACTCGCCGGCATGTCCTCGGCGAGCGCGTAGCCACTGCCGCGCAGCGTGCGGATTGGATCGACCCCTGGCGCGATCGCCTTCATCTTGGCGCGCAACGTCTTCACATGGGCGTCGACGGTGCGGTCCATGCTCTCGCTGTCGTCGCCCCAGACGCGGTCGAGCAGCGCCTCGCGCGTGAAGACGTGGCCGGGGCGCGCGGCGAGCGTCTTCAGCAGCCCGTACTCGTAGCGCGACAGCTCGAGCGCGTGGCCGTAGTAGCGCACCTGCATGCGGCCTTCGTCGACGACGACGGGGCCGCTCGCAGCCGTCGCCGCATCCGCTGCTGCCGCGGGCGCGGCCTTGCCGGCGCGGCGCAGGATGCCGCGCACGCGCGCGACGAGCTCGCGCGGCGAGAACGGCTTGGCGACGTAGTCGTCGGCGCCGAGCTCGAGGCCCACCACGCGGTCGATCTCGTCGCTGCGCGCGGTAAGGAACACGACCGGAACGTCGCTCGTCTCGCGCAGGCGGCGGAAGACCTCGAAGCCGCTGACGTCGGGGAGGCCGACGTCGAGGACGACGAGCGCCGGCGGCGCGGTGCGCGCCGCGCTGACGGCCTCCTCGCCGGTCGCGCACCACTGCGGCTCGAAGCCTTCGGTGCGCAGCGCGTACTGCAGCGTGTCGGCGATGCCGGGCTCGTCTTCGACGATCAGGATGCGGGGCTTCATCGGCGGCTCGCCGCGCGCTTGCCAGGGCCGGCCGCGCCCGCTCGGGGACCAGCGCAGGCGCGCAGCGACGAGCGAGGAGGCTTCATTCCGGCAGAAAGCCTTCGATCGAAAGGTAGCGCTCGCCCGTGTCGTAGTTGAAGCCGAGCACCGTCGCGCCGGCGGCGATCTCGGGGAGCTTCTGCGCGATCGCGGCGAGCGTCGCGCCGGACGAGATGCCGACGAGGATGCCTTCTTCGCGCGCCGAGCGACGCGCCATCTCGCGCGCTTCGTCGGCGTCGACCTGGATGACGCCGTCGAGCAGGTCGACGTGGAGGTTCTTCGGAATGAAGCCGGCGCCGATGCCCTGGATCGTGTGCGGGCCCGGCTGCCCGCCGCTGATGACCGGCGATGCCGTCGGCTCGACGGCGTAGACCTTGAGCTTCGGCCAGAGTTTCTTCAGCGCCTGCGCGCACCCGGTGATGTGGCCGCCGGTGCCGACGCCGGTGATCAAGGCGTCGACTCCGCTTGGGAAGTCGGCAGCGATCTCGCGCGCAGTCGTGCGCACGTGGACGTCGATGTTCGCCGCGTTGTCGAACTGCTGCGGCATCCACGCGCCCGGAGTCGAGGCGACGATCTCCTGCGCTTTAACGATCGAGCCGTTCATGCCCTTCTCGCGCGGCGTCAGCACGAACGTCGCGCCGTACGCGAGCATCAGGCGGCGCCGCTCGACGCTCATGCTGTCGGGCATGACGAGAACGAGCTTGTAGCCCTTGACCGCGGCGACCATCGCGAGGCCGACGCCGGTGTTGCCCGACGTCGGCTCGACGATCGTCGCGCCTGGGCGCAGCGCTCCCGCAGCTTCCGCCGCCTCGACCATCGAGACGGCGATCCGGTCCTTGATCGATCCGCCCGGGTTGGCGCGCTCGCTCTTGATGTAGACGCTGTGGCTCGATCCGAACAGCCGGTTGATGCGGATGTGCGGCGTGTTGCCGACCGTGTGCAAGACGTCGTTGGCGAGCATGGGGCGCGGCGGGAAGGTCGCGCGATTATGGTCCGGCGGCGGCGACAATCCGGCAATGCCAGCGCCGCTCGCCAACGACACCTTCCTGCGCGCCTGCCTGTCGGAGCCGACACCGTACACGCCGGTGTGGCTGATGCGGCAGGCGGGCCGCTATCTGCCCGAGTACCGCGCGACGCGCGCGCGCGCCGGGAGCTTCATGGGCCTTGCGACGAACCCCGACTTCGCGACCGAAGTGACGCTGCAGCCGCTCGATCGCTTTGCGCTCGACGCCGCGATCCTGTTCAGCGACATCCTCACCGTTCCCGATGCGATGGGGCTCGGCCTCTCCTTCGCCGAAGGCGAAGGCCCGCGCTTTGCTTCCCCGTTGCGCGACGAGGCTGCGGTCGCACGGCTCGCGGTTCCCGATCTGGCCAAGCTTCGCTACGTGTTCGACGCGGTCGCGAGCATCCGGCGCGCGCTCGCCGGCCGCGTGCCGCTGATCGGCTTCGCCGGCAGCCCGTGGACGCTCGCGTGCTACATGGTCGAAGGCCAGGGCTCGGATGACTACCGCATCGTCAAGACGATGCTCTACGACCGGCCCGACTTGCTGCACCGCATCCTCGACGTCAACGCCGACGCGGTCGCGGCGTACCTCAACGCGCAGATCGACGCCGGCGCGCAGGCGGTGATGGTGTTCGACAGCTGGGGCGGCGTGCTCGCGGACGGCGCCTTCCAGACGTTCAGCCTCGCCTACACGCGCAAGGTGCTCGCGCTGCTCCAGCGCGATGCCGACGGTCGGCGCGTGCCGCACATCGTCTTCACCAAAGGCGGCGGCCCATGGCTCGAGGCGATCGCGGCGAGCGGCGCCGATGTCGTCGGCGTCGACTGGACGGTCGACCTCGATCGGGCGCGAAAGCGCGTCGGTGCGAACGTCGCGTTGCAGGGCAACCTCGACCCGACGGTGCTGTTCGCGGGACCCGACGCGATCCGCGCCGAAGTGCGCCGCCTGCTGGCGAGCTTCGGCGCGTACGCGCGCGACGGCGTCCGCAACGGCCATGTGTTCAACCTCGGCCACGGCATCCATCAGCATGTCGTCCCCGAGCACGTCACAGCGCTGGTCGACGAAGTGCATCGCGCGTCCAAGCCCTTTCACGGTGCTCCGGCGTGAACCAGTTCACGGATCGAAGCGGTGTGACGAAGTACGGGTGAGTGAGCACTCAGGGCTTGACTTATCCCCACGACTTGGTCCTGTCACGAAACGCGTCGCCAGTGTTGCAACGCGTCATGATCAAAACCATCGAATCCGCTAAGTCATTGATTTTGCTGAGGTGCGCCGATTGCTCCGAAAGCGTGCACCGCGTCCGGAATCGAGACAGGACAAGCGTTTGGGAGCCGCAGGGGTCCTTTGCCCACAAAGTTTTCCACAGACACGGTGGAGAAAATCAAAAGCATTCTCGAATCAAGCACTTAGCCAGCGAACCTGAACAGCGGCTGAAGTGCGAGCGGAACCGACCGACCGTTCAGCGCGACGATGCCTGAATGCGTTGTTCCGGTGCTCGTGGACGCGCCTCGACACGCCGCCCTCGCCGCCGCACTCAGCTACCGAAGTCAGCACCTGCTCGTGCCCGGCATGTTGGTGCGCGTGCCGTTCGGCCGTCGCGAAGTCGCGGGGCTGGCATGGCGCGAAGGCTCTGCCGACATCGCTCCGGCGGAGCTGCGCGACATCGCCGAGGTCTGCGACGAGTTGCCACCGCTCGACGACGATTGGCGCGCGCTCGTCGAGTTCGCAGCGGGCTACTACCAGCGCAGCGTCGGCGAGGTCGCCCTCGCCGTGCTGCCGCCCGAGTTGCGTCGGCTCGGCCGCGACGCCATCGCGGATCGGATCCGGCGCATGCGCCGAGCGTTCGAACGCGGCGACGGCGCGAGCGCGACATCCAACGAGCCGCCGCCGCGCCTCACTCCCGAGCAGGCGGTGGCGACCGACGCGATCGTCGCCGCGCTCGCGAGCGCGACCCCGGGGACGACGCTGCTCCATGGCGTCACCGGCAGCGGCAAGACCGAGGTCTACCTGCAAAGCGCCGAGCACGCGCTCGCCGCGGGCCGGCAGGCGCTCGTCCTCGTCCCCGAGATCAACCTCACGCCGCAGCTGATCGACCGCTTCGCGCGACGCTTCGCGACGCGGCGCATCGTCGCGCTGCACAGCGGCCTGACGCCGGCGCAACGGCTGCGCAGCTGGCTCGCGGCGCAGCTCGGTCTGGCCGATCTCGTGCTCGGCACGCGTCTCGCGGTCTTCGCGCCGCTACCGCGGCTCGGCGTCGTCGTCGTCGACGAGGAGCACGACGCTTCGTACAAGCAGCAGGAAGGCGCGCGCTATTCGGCGCGTGACCTCGCGGTCTGGCGCGGACGCCGTCAAGGTGTCCTCGTCGTGCTCGGCTCGGCGACGCCGTCGCTCGAATCGTGGCGAAGCGCCGAGACCGGCCGCTATGCGCGCCTGACGCTCGCCGAACGGATCGGCGGCGCGACGTGGCCCGCGGTTCGGTTCGTCGACATGGGCCGCGTGCCGCGACCGACCATCGGGCTTGCCGCCGCGGCGCCGCCGCCCGCGCTCGCGCCGCAACTCGTGGCTGCGCTGCACGAGCGCGTCGCGCGCGGCGAGCAGAGCCTCGTCTTCCTCAACCGCCGCGGCTACGCGCCGGTGCTGCAGTGCGGCGACTGCGGCTGGCTGAGCGGCTGCCCGCACTGCAGCGCCTGGCGCGTCTTCCATAAGCACGACCGGACGCTGCGCTGCCACCACTGCGGCTTGGCCGCGCCCGTGCCGCGGCGCTGCCCGGAGTGCGGCAACCCCGACATCGCGCCGGTCGGACGCGGCACCGAGCGGCTCGAGGAGCAGCTCGCGACGCTCGTTCCCGGCGCCCGGATCGCGCGCATCGATGCCGACACGACGCGCAGGAAAGGCGCGCTCGAGGCGACGCTCGGCGCGGTGCACGCCGGCGACGTCGACATCCTCGTCGGCACGCAGATGGTCGCGAAGGGCCACGACTTTCGCCGCATCGGCCTCGTCGCCGCGGTCAACCCGGACACGTCGCTCTTCAGCAGCGACTTTCGTGCGCCCGAACGTCTGTTCGCGCTGCTGATGCAGGCCGCTGGCCGCGCCGGCCGCGACGCCGAGCGCGCGGGCGCGAGCGAGATGTGGATCCAGACCTGGCATCCCGCGCATCCGCTCTACCAGGCGCTCGCGCGCCACGACTACGCGTCGTTCGCCGCGACGCAGCTGCGCGAGCGCGAGAGCGCCGGGTTGCCCCCGTGGTCGCACCTCGCGGTGCTGCGCGCCGACGCGCGGAGCGCGGAAGCCGCACGAGCTTTCCTCGACGCCGCCGCGGCAGAGGCGCGCGCGCTCGCCGAGAGCGACGGCGTCATGGTCTACGCACCGGTGCCGCTCGACATCGCGCGCGTCGCCGACGTCGAGCGGATGCAGATGCTCGTCGAGTCGACGTCGCGCCAGCAGCTGCAGGCGATGCTGCGCGCGTGGGGGCCGCGGCTCGATGCGCTCCACGTTCCGCGCGGCGACGCCGCCGTGCGCATCCTGCGCTGGGCGATCGACGTCGATCCGCTGACGATCTGAGCCGGCCGACTTCAGCGCACGACGCGCAGGCCCGCGACGTCGGCGAGCAGGAGCGTCGCGCGCACGAGCTCCTCGACCGCCGCCGCGAGGTCGGCGGGCGCAGCAAGAGTCTCGATCTCGGCGTCGAGCGCGTGAGCGTCGTCGAGCGAGTCGGTGCCGACGTGGCGATAGAGAAGCGCGAGCGGCGCGGTCAGCGCGGGATCGTCGCTGCCGAGCAGTCCGGGGAACGTCTCCAGCGCTGCGGTGCAGCCGGCGACCCACGGCAGCACGGCGGCGCCGGCGTGATCCTCCTCCTCGTCGAGGTCGGGCACGTCGTCCTCGAAGTCACCGCCATCCTCGTAGTCGGTGACGACGTCGTCGGCCGGCGCGTCGACTTCGAAGACCCAGGGATCGAACCAGCCGCGGCGCTCGATCGCGTGCCGCAGCTCGTCGGCGCGGCGATGGACGAGCGCGTGCAACCGGCGCGCGTCGAAGTCGCGCGGCAACGCACGACCGTCGACATCGGTCACGAACGGCAGCCAGCGCGCCGGCGCGACCGCCTCGGGCTGAACGAGAACGCCGCAGAGAAACCCGTCGACCGCCGAGACGTCGAGCGGCTCGAGCGGCGCCGGCACGCCGTCGAGCAGCGCCTGCAGCTCGGCGATCTCGCGCTCGCCGAGCGGCGGCGGCGGTGCTTCGCTGCCGGCCGCCGCCCGTTTTGCCGGCGGCTTCGCTCGCTTGCCCGACGTCACCACAGCACCAGCTGCGTGCAGCGAAAGAGCGCGATTCGGCGGCCGTCGCCGCCGAAGACGACGCACGACCAGACCTGCGTCGTCCGGCCGAGATGCTCGGCGCGGCACTCGGTGCGGATCGTTCCTTCGCGCACCGAGCCGAGGAAGTTGCTCTTCAGCTCGACCGTCGTGAAGTTCTTCGCTCCGTCGGGAAGGTGAGCGAAGCTCGCGTAGCCGGCCGCGGTGTCGGCGAGCAGCAGCACGCTCGCGGCGTGGAGATAGCCGTTCGGAGCGAGCATCCACGGCTGCAGCGCGACCTCGGCGTCGACCTCGCCGTCGGCGATCCGCGTCACGACGAGGCCGAACTTGCCGGGCAGGCACTCGGCCTGGCGGCGGTGCAGGCTTTCGATGGTGACGTCGGCTCTGGGCATGGTCCCCTCACTCGCGTGGCGGTGACAGCATAGCCATCGCGGCGCCGCCACGCTTGGCGGATACTCGTGCGCGTGACTCCCCAAGCCGAGGACTCGGCGCGCCTGCAGGAGTTGCTGGGCGAGATGTATGCTGAGCGCGTCGCGCGCGTCGATACCCAGTCGGCGGTGATCGACGTCGTCCTGGCGCGCCTGCAATGCGCACGCGTCAGCATGTGGAAGTTCGACGGCGCCGGCGAGGACCTGACGCTGCTCTGCTTCGCGTCGAAGACGGCGAACGGCGTCTTCGACACCTCCGACCGGCGCCTGCGCCGCACCGAGTTCCTCCATTACTTCAACGGCCTCATCGACACCGGCACGTACGTGAGCATCGATGCGCTCAACGATCCGGCGCTGCAAGCGATGCGCGAGGGCTACCTCCTGCCCAACAACGTCGTCTCGATGCTCGACGCCGCGTTCGTCCTCAACAACCGGACCTACGGCATGGTGTGCTGCGAGGAGCCGTACCGCCGCGAATGGCGCACGAGCGACATCGTCGCCCTGCGCGCCATCGTCAACAAGATCGCGCTGCTGATGTGGAACGCACCCGACTCGGTGCTGCTGAAGACGCCGTCGCTGCCGCTGCGCGCGATCCTTTCCGAACCAGAGGCGCCGCCCCCCGATCCGCGGCGGCGCTGACCGCTTCCCACTCCCGAAGGAGATTGCCCCATGGGCGCCAACGAACAATTCACGAGCACGGCCGAAGTCGGCCACTGGGTCGGCGGCCGTCGCGTTGCCGGCACGAGCGGGCGTTCGCAGCCCGTGACCAACCCCGCGACCGGAGCGGTCGCGCGCCGCGTCGCGCTGGCGTCGGCCGCCGAGGTCGACGCCGCGGTCGCCGCCGCGAAGGCGGCGCAGCCGGCGTGGGGCGACCTGCCGCCGCTGCGCCGCGCGCGCATCCTCAACGCCTTCCTGAATCTTCTCAACCAGCACCGCGACACGCTCGCCGGGATGATCACCGCCGAGCACGGCAAGGTCTTCAGCGACGCGCAAGGCGAGGTGACGCGCGGCATCGACATCGTCGAGTTCGCGTGCGGCATCCCGCAGCTGCTGAAGGGCGACTACACCGAGCAGGTCTCGACCGGAATCGACAACTGGACGGTGCGCCAGCCGCTCGGCGTGGTCGTCGGCATCACGCCGTTCAACTTTCCGTGCATGGTGCCGATGTGGATGTACCCGGTCGCGATCGCGTGCGGCAACGCATTCATCCTGAAGCCGAGCGAGCGCGACCCGTCGGCGTCGATCTTCATGGCCGAGCTGCTCGAGCACGCGGGGCTGCCGAAGGGAATCTTCAGCGTCGTCCAGGGCGACAAGGTCGCGGTCGACGCCCTGCTGGCGCACGAGGACGTCAAGGCGGTGAGCTTCGTCGGCTCGACGCCGATCGCGCGCCACATCTACGAGACCGGCGCCAAGCACGGCAAGCGCGTGCAGGCGCTCGGCGGCGCCAAGAACCACATGGTCGTCATGCCCGACGCCAACCTCGAGCAGGCGGTCGACGCGCTCGTCGGCGCGGCGTACGGATCGGCGGGCGAGCGCTGCATGGCGGTCTCGGTCGCCGTGCTCGTCGGCGACATCGCCGATCGCATCGTGCCGCTGCTCGCCAAACGAGCGACGAAGCTCGTCGTCAAGAACGGCATGGAGAGCGACGCCGAAATGGGCCCGCTCGTCACCGCCGACGCAAAAGCGCGCGTCGAGTCGTACATCGCATCCGGCATCGAGCAGGGCGCGAAGCTCGCCGCCGACGGTCGGTCGCTCAAGGTCGCCGGCCACGAGCAGGGGTTCTTCACCGGCGGCACGCTCTTCGACCACGTGACACCGGAGATGAAGATCTACAAGGACGAGATCTTCGGCCCGGTGCTCTCGTGCGTCCGCGTTCCCGACTTCGAGTCGGCGCTCAGGCTGATCAACGAGCACGAGTTCGGTAACGGGGTCGCGTGCTTCACGAGCGACGGCAACGTTGCGCGCGAGTTCGCGCGCCGGGTCGAGATCGGCATGGTCGGCATCAACGTGCCGATCCCGGTGCCGATGGCGTGGCACGGCTTCGGCGGCTGGAAGTCGAGCATGTTCGGCGACACCCACGCCTACGGCGAGGAGGGCGTTCGCTTCTACACGCGGCAGAAGTCGATGATGCAGCGCTGGCCCGAGAGCACGCCAAAGGGCGCCGAGTTCACGATGCCGACGTCGAAGTGACGCGCGGCGCCGCAGCGGCGCAGTCATCGCGAAGGGCACGGAACGCTGTCAGCGCTGCATCGCCTCGTCCGGCCAGCGCAGGTTGACCGTCGCCGTCTCGCGAGCGACGCGCACCTTGCGGTGTTCGCTCTTGCCACCATAGCTCGCGTCGACCGTGTAGTCGCCCGGCGGCACCTTGACGAGGAGCATCGGCCCGGCGCGGTCGACGCCGAGCACCTTGCCGTGCGCGCCGGTGACGTCGACGTGGTCGGCGACGACGTAGGCGCCGCTCGCGACGCTGAAGACGAGCCGCAAAGGGAACGCGCGGCGCTGCGCATCGATCGCCGCGCGAGCTTCCTCGCCGGCGCCGCCATTCAGGTACTCGACGCCGTTCTCGGAGCGCACCCGCGGGGCAGGCGGCGCGCCAGGGTCGGCGACAGGCGCCGCGGTCTGTGCGAGCGCGGCACAGGTAAACAGGAGCGCGAGCCCGAGGCCCACGGCGAGGCGTTCGTTGGTGTTCACGGCAGTCGCCATCGAAGGAAGGGACTCTGTCAACCTACAACGACGGGAGCAGAGCGGCCATCGGCGGCTTTCGTGCCACCACGTCGGAAACGTCCGACCGGCGTCACGCCCTCCTGATCTCGACGGTGATCAGTGCGAGCGCGTGAGGACCGCAGTCCCCTTCTCGTGCGCGATCCGCTGCAGGGTCAGCCGCGGGTCCTCGCGCAGCCAGCGTTCGGTGATCGCCCACTCATCGGGGCGCGCGACGTCGTCGAGGACGATGACCGCCTCGGGTGCGAGGAACGGCGCGAGCCGGCGCAGCGCCGGGTAGCGCGCGAGCGGCTGCAGCGACCCCGGCGGCCCGTCGATGAAGACGAGCCGGGCGCGCTTGCCGACGAGCGTCTCCTCGACCTCGGCGCCGTACCACTTCCAGCTCTCGCCGGCCGTGTGCGTCTCCTGCAGAGCGGCATGGACGATCTGCACCTGGCGCTCGAGGCCGTGGCGGCCGACGAGCGCGAGCGAGCGCTCGGCCGCGCGCGGATCGTGCTCGAACGAGATCAGGTGGCCGCCGCCGACCACCTTCAGCGCGTAGCCGATCACGAGCGACGAGACTCCCGAGCCGCACTCGACGACGAGCGCAGGGCGGTGGTCGTGGACGAGCTCGTACAACAGCAGCGCGAGATCGGGGCTGATCGCCGAGCCGCGCATCGGCGGCAGCGGATGCCGCAGCGGCAGGCACTTCGCGAGCATCACGAGCGCCTCGATCTGGCGGTAGGTCTGTGCGAGCTCGCCGGAAATCGTCTGCGCGGTCACCTTCGTCCCTCAGAGCTTCTCGGTCTCCGCGGCCGCCGGCTGCCAGCGCATCAGCCGCCGCTCGATCCTGCCGACGGCGGCGTCGAGCGCGAGCGCGAACGCGGTGAGGACGAGGATCCCGGCCATCACGGTGTTGATGTCGAACGAGCCCTCGGCCTGCAGGATCAGGTAGCCGACGCCGCGCGACGAGCCGAGATATTCACCGACGACCGATCCGACGAACGCGAGGCCGACCGACGTGTGCAGCGAGCTGAACATCCAGCTCGTCGCGCTCGGCACGTAGACGTGGCGCAGCAGCTGGCGCTGCGACGCCCCGAGCATGCGCGCATTGGCGAGGACGACCGGGCTCACTTCCTTGACGCCCTGGTAGACGTTGAAGAAGACGATGAAGAAGACGAGCGTGACGCCGAGCGCGACCTTGCTCGCGATGCCGAGGCCGAACCAGACCGCGAAGATCGGCGCCAGGATGACGCGCGGCATGCTGTTGAGCGCCTTGATGTACGGGTCGGCGATCGCGCCGGCGAAGGGGCTGAGCGCGAGCCAGAGGCCGAGCGAGAGACCGAGCGAGCTGCCGATCGCGAACGCGAGCACGGTCTCGACGAGCGTCACTGCGAGGTGCTCGTAGATGTCGTGGTGGGTGACGAACCACGCCCAGATCCGCTCGAAGATCTTGATCGGCTCGCCGAAGAAGAATGCGGCTTGGCGGTCGT
>DATJIM010000173.1:0-9429 GCA_035493195.1 Caldimonas sp. | reverse complement strand
GTCTCGAGCTCGCTCGGGCGGCCCTCGCGCTTGAAGAAGCTGCCCGGGATCTTGCCCGCGGCGTACGTCTTCTCGATGTAGTCGACGGTGAGCGGGAAGAAGTCCTGGCCGGGCTTGGCTTCCTTGCGGGCGACGACGGTCGCGAGGACGACGGTGTCCTCGATGGTGACGACGACCGCGCCGCCCGACTGGCGCGCGATTTCGCCGGTCTCGAGGGTCACCGTCTGCTGGCCCCACTGGAACGTCTTGGTGACCTTGTTGAAGATGCTCATGTCTGGTGTCTCCGATTGAGCGGCGCGCTTCGGGCGGCGCCGACACCCGGAATCAGCGTCTCGGCGCAATGCCATTCCAGCGGTGCTCGTTCAACGAACAACGAGGGAATGACACGGCGACACCCGATGACTGGTTCCTGCGCACCCGCAAGCCGCCGGTCGAAGCCAGTCGGCTGCGGGCAGTGGCCATCGCTACTTGCGAAGGCCGAGCTTGTGGATCAGCGCGGTGTAGCGCTCGGCGTCGGTGGCCTTCAGGTAGGCCAGCAGGCTCTTTCTGCGGTTGACCATCTTCAGCAGGCCGCGGCGGCCGTGGTGGTCCTTCAGATGCGTCTTGAAGTGCGGGGTGAGCTCGTTGATCCGGTCGGTGAGCAAGGCGACTTGCACCTCGGTCGAACCGGTGTCGCTGGCCGAGCGCGCGTGCGCCTTGACGATCTCGGCCTTGTGCTGGGTGGTGGCAGGCATCTCGATTCCTCGTGTGAAACCGAGCGCCGGCAGTGAAGCGGTGCTGCGGTTTCGGCTCTGGACTTGCGATCGCCGGTGAAACCGACCGGCGTCGTGCTCGCTCGCTGCGGGCGCAGCAAGGTCGGCCATTATAGCTGCAGGAACGCACCGAGCCGCTGCGCACCGAGACGAAGCCGTCCCGTGTCGCGCGACGCGAAGCACCAGCGCAGCCAGCCCTCGCCTTCGGGGCCGAACGCGGCCCCCGGCGCGATGCCGACGCCGACGTCGCGGACGAGGCGCTTGGCAAAGGCGAGCGAATCGTCGCTTCCCGGCGGGCGCAGGAACGCATACAGGCCGCCGCGCGGCGTCGCGACCCGGACGCCGGGGATCGCGCGCAGGAGGGGCAGCAGCGTGTCGCGGCAGCCGCGCAGGCGCTCGATCAGCCCCGGGACGAAGTTCGTCGCATTCGCGAGCGCGGCGAGCCCGGCGCGCTGCACGAAGACCGGTGCGCACGAGGTGTTGAACTCGATCAGCTTGGCGAACGACGGCGCCGCGCCGGGCGGGACGACGAGCCAGCCGAGCCGCCAGCCGGTCATCAGAAAGCTCTTCGAGAAGCTGTGCACGACGATCAGGCGATCGTCGGGGTCGGCGATGTCGAGGAAGCTCGGCGCCGCACCGCGGCGATCGTCATCGAAGAAGACGCGCTCGTAGACCTCGTCGGCGACGATCCACGTTCCGGTCGAGCGGCAGTGCTCGAGCAAGGCGTGCTGCTCGTCGTGTGCGAGCGTCCAACCGGTCGGGTTGTTCGGCGAATTGACGAGGAGGACGCGGGTTCGCCGCGTGACCGCACTGCACAGCGCGGCGACGTCGAGGCGCCATTCGCCGTCGACGTCGGGCTCGAGCGCGAAGCGGGTGACGTGCGCGCCGAGGATCGCCGGCTGCGCGGTCAGGTTCGGCCAGACGGGGACGACGGCCACGACCTCGTCGCCGGCGCCGACGAGCGCCTGCATCGCGAGCATCAACGCGCTCACGCCCGACGACGTCACCGCGACCCGGTCGCTGCCGATCGGAGGATGGAGCGATGAGACGTACCGCGCGATCGCTTCGCGCAACTCGGCGAGGCCGAGGTTGTGCGAGTAGAACGTCTCGCCGGCGGCGAGCGACGCGACCGCGGCGTCGCGGATGAACGGCGGCGTCGTCTCGTCGCTCTCGCCGAACCAGAACGCGAGGACGTCGGAACGGTCCATCGCGGCGTTCGCGACCTCGCGGATCTTGGATGCGGGCAGATCGTCGATCACAGGGCGCAGGTTCGGCATCGGAGGTCTCAGGCGGAGACGAGCGGCCAGCGCGGCTGCACGTCGAAGGCATGGTCGCGAGTGGGCGCGGCAATGCCGCGCTCGAGCCGCATCGCCGCGGCAAGCGCGATCATCGCGCCGTTGTCGGTGCACAGGGCGAGCTCGGGGAAGTGCACGCGCGCGCCACGCTCGTCGCAGCCGCGACGCAGCCGCTGGCGCAGCGCAGCGTTGGCGCCGACGCCGCCGGCGACGACGAGGCGGTCGCAGCCGGTCGCGACGAGCGCCGCCATCGACTTCTTCGCGAGAACGTCGACGATCGCCTCCTGCGTCGACGCGGCGAGATCGGCGCGCGCCTGTTCGCAGGTCGAATCGAGTCTCGCCGCGTGCGTGCGCACGGCGGTCTTGAGGCCGGCGAACGAGAAGTCGAGCGAGGCGCGGTGCAGGAGCGGCCGCGGCAGCGCGACCGCGTCGGGGTCGCCGAAGTCGGCGAGCCGTGCGAGTGCGGGGCCGCCGGGATAGCCAAGGCCGAGCAACTTCGCCGACTTGTCGAACGCTTCGCCGGCAGCGTCGTCGATCGTGTCACCGAGCAGCGCGTAACGGCCGACGTCGTCGACGCGAAGCAGCTGCGTGTGGCCACCCGAGACGAGCAGCGCGACGAAGGGAAACGCCGGCGGGTCGGCGGAAAGGAACGGCGAGAGCAGATGGCCTTCGAGGTGGTGGATGCCGAGCGCCGGCCGATCGAGTGCCGCAGCGAGCGCGCACGCGACGCCGGCACCGACGAGGAGCGCGCCCGCGAGCCCTGGGCCGCGCGTGTACGCGACGACGTCGACGTCGTCGATCGCGACGCCGGCGCGGCCGAGGACGTCGCGCACGAGCGGCAGCACCCGCCGGATGTGATCGCGCGACGCGAGCTCCGGAACGACGCCGCCGTAGTCCGCGTGCATCTCGACCTGACTGTGCAGCGCCTGCGCCGCGAGGGTCGGCGCCTCGCCGGGACGCGAACGGACGAGCGCGACGCCGGTCTCGTCGCACGAAGTCTCGACGCCGAGCACGTTCATCCCGGCCATCGCTGCATCCGCTCCATTTCCCTACCCCGAATTCGCCATGCCGCCGAGCCGCCTCGGTCGTCGACCGTTGCAAATATCACGAAGACCTCGCAACTCCGCGTTCCTCTGTGGCGTCCGCGCGGTTAGGCTCGTTACCCCGCGTTGCCTTTGGCAGTGCGACTCGCGAACCGTCGATGAAAGAGTACCGTCTCCTCGCGTGGCCCGAGCTGCCGGCCGAATATCGGCGAACGGCGCACCGGCGCGTGCTGAGCGAGATGTCGCAGCGCTTCGTCAGCGTCCCCAAGATGCTCGAGGTCAGCGGGTTGAAGAAGGCCGAGCTGCGCGCGTTCCTCGACATGCTCGACGACCGCGCCGTGCTCACCGACCGCGACACCGCCGCACCCGACTCGTTCCTCGATTCGTTGCGCCCGCTGGGCTGGCTGCGCCGGGCGATCGGCCCGAACCACGACCGCCGCTGACGCGCGGTCGCAGGCGCCGCCGGCGGATGCCGGCTTCAGTGCTTCTCCTTGGCGTGGTTGATCGAGTATTTCGGGATCTCGATCGTGACGTCGTCGCGCGCGACGATCGCCTGGCACGAGAGACGCGACGTCGGCTCGAGACCCCAGGCGCGATCGAGCAGGTCCTCCTCGCTCTCGTCGGGCTCGCCGAGCGAGCCGTAGCCCTCGCGGACGACGACGTGGCACGTCGTGCACGCGCAGCTCATCTCGCACGCGTGCTCGATCGGGATGCCGTGCTCGAGCAGCGCCTCGCAGATCGAGTCGCCCGGCGCCGCTTCGATCTCGCGGCCTTCGGGGCAGTACTCGGCGTGCGGCAGCACCTTGATCTTGGGCATCGTCAGAGATCCTCGACGCGGCGCCCGGCGAGCGCGCGCCGCACGCCGCGGTTCATGCGCTCGGCGGCGAACGGATCGGTCGCGGCCGAGAGCGCATCGATCGCCTGCGCGATCGCGGCGCGGTCGCTGCCCGCGCGCGCGCGCCGCAGCGTTTCGGAAAGCGCATCGATCGCGCCGCGCTCATCGCTCGCGAGCAGATCGCCGTCGCTCGCGAGCGCCGAAGCGAGCGCAGCGAGCAGACGGTCGGCGTCGACTTGCGCTTCGCGCAGCGCCCGCGCTGCCATATCGTCCTCGGCGTGGCCGAAGCCCTCCTGCAGCATCCGCGTCACCTCGTCGTCCGAGAGCCCGTAGCTCGGCTTGACCGTGACCGACGCTTCGACTCCCGACGTCTCTTCGCGCGCCTCGACGCTCAGCAGACCGTCGGCGTCGACGGTGAACGTCACCTGGATGCGCGCAGCGCCGGCGACCATCGGCGGGATGCCGTGCAATTCGAAGCGGGCGAGCGAACGGCAGTCGGCGACGAGGTCGCGCTCGCCCTGGACGACGTGGATCGCCATCGCGGTCTGGCCGTCCTGGAACGTCGTGAACGACTGTGCGCGCGCGGTCGGGATCGGGCTGTTGCGCTCGATGATCCGCTCGGCCAACCCGCCCATCGTCTCGATGCCGAGCGAGAGCGGAACGACGTCGAGCAGCAGCAGGTCGTCGGCGCCGACGTTGCCGGCGAGCGCATCGGCCTGGCGCGCCGCGCCGAGCGCGACGACCTGGTCGGGATCGAGATTCGTGAGCGGCGCGCGGCCGAAGAAGTCGTGCACCGCCTCGCGAACGAGCGGCATCCGCGTCGCGCCGCCGACGAGGACGATGCCGTCGATCTCGCCGCGCCCGACCTTGGCGTCGCGGACGACGGCGCGGACCGCGGCGATCGTGCGATCGACGAAGGGCCGCGCGACCGTCTCGAGGTCGCCGCGCGCGACGGCGATCTCGACGTCGCGGCCGCCGACGCTGCAACGAAGGACGGCGTGCTGGTCGCTCGACAGCGCCTCCTTCGCGGCGCGCGCGGCGAGCGCCGCTGCGCGGCGATCGCCTGCGTTCGCGGCGTCGATGCCGGCACGCGCGAGGGCCCAGGCGGCGAACGCGGCGTCGATGTCGTCGCCGCCGAGGGCAGAGTCGCCGCCGGTCGCCACGACCTCGAACACGCCTTTGGTCATCCGCAGCAGCGAGATGTCGAACGTGCCGCCGCCGAGGTCGTAGACCGCATAGAGCCCCTCGCTCGCGTTGTCGAGCCCGTACGCGATCGAGGCGGCGGTCGGCTCGCTGATCAGGCGCAGCACGTGCAGCCCGGCGAGCTCGGCCGCATCCTTGGTCGCCTGACGCTGGGCGTCGTCGAAGTACGCCGGTACCGTGACGACCGCGCCGTGGAGGTGGGCATCGAGGGTGTCCTCGGCGCGCTGCCTGAGCGTCGCGAGGATCTCGGCCGAGACCTCGACCGGAGACCTGATGCCGGCGCGTGTCCGCAGACGCACCATGCCGACGTCTTGGTCGACGAAGTCGTACGCGCGCCGGGCGTCGTCGTCGAGGTCACTCAGGCCCCGCCCCATCAGGCGCTTGACCGAGACGATCGTGTTCTGCGGATCGACGATCGCGTCGGCGAGCGCCTCGCGACCGACGCGGACGCCGCCGCCTTCGAGATAGCGCACCGCGGACGGCAGCAGGACCTCGCCGTCGTGGTCAGGCAGGCATTCGGCGACACCGCTGCGCACGGCGGCGACGAGCGAATGCGTCGTCCCGAGGTCGATGCCGACGGCGTGGCGGCGCGCGTGCGGCTCGGGCGACGCGCCGGGCTCGGAAATCTGCAGCAGCGCCATCGCTAGCCTTCGAGCTCGGCGACGCGCCGCTCCAGGTCGGCGGCGAAGCGCTCGATGAACATCAGCGCACGCACCTCGCGCGCCGCGGCGACCGCGTCGTGGCGCTCGTCGAGCGCGGCGGCGAGCCGTTCGCGCGCGAGCCGGCGTTCGCGCCCGAGCTCGCGCTCGACGGCGTCGATCTCGGCGCGGGAGCCCGCCTCTTCGAGCGTTTCGCGCCACGCCATCTGCTGGCGCAGGAACTCGGCCGGCATCGCCGTGTTGTCCTCGGCGCCGATCGGCACGCCTTCGAGCTCGCAGAGGTAGGCGCCGCGGCGTACCGGATCGGCTAGCCGCTCGTACGCCTCGTTGACGCGCACCGCCCACTGCATCGCGGCGCGGCGCGCTGCCGCGTCGGCGCTCGCGAAGCGGTCGGGGTGGACCTCCGCCTGCAGCGCGCGCCGCCTCGCGTCGAGCTCGGCGCGATCGATCGCGAACCGGCGGGGCAGGCCGAACACCTGAAAGTCGTCAGCGCCGAGGTTCATTTCAGAAACAAATGAGAAGGGCCCGCGCAGCGGGCCCGCCAGAGTTCAGCGAAACGCCCGATTACACCCGGAAGGACTCGCCGCAGCCGCAACGGTCCTTCTCGCGCGGGTTGTCGAACTTGAAGCCTTCGTTCAGCCCCTCGCGGACGAAGTCGAGGCGGGTGCCGTCGATGTAGGGCAGGCTCTTCGGGTCGACGATGACCTTGACGCCCTGGTCCTCGAAGACGTGGTCCTCGGGCGCGAACTCGTCCGCGTACTCGAGCTTGTAGGCAAGGCCCGAGCAGCCGGTGGTCTTGACGCCGAGACGCACGCCGATGCCCCTGCCTCGCTTGCCGAGGTAGCGGGTGACGTGCCGCGCCGCGGCTTCGGTGAGGGTGACGGACATCTCAGCCCGCGACCTCGGCAGCGTCGCGCGCAGGGTGCTTCGACTTGTAGTCGCTGACGGCTGCCTTGATCGCGTCCTCGGCGAGGATCGAGCAGTGGATCTTCACCGGTGGCAGCGCGAGCTCGGTCGCGATCTGCGAGTTCTTGATCTTGAGCGCGTCGTCGAGCGACTTGCCCTTGACCCATTCGGTGACGAGCGAGCTCGACGCGATCGCCGAGCCGCAGCCGTAGGTCTTGAACTTCGCGTCCTCGATGACCCCGGTTTCGGGGTTGACCTTGATCTGCAGCTTCATCACGTCGCCGCAGGCGGGCGCCCCGACCATTCCCGTGCCGATCGATTCCTCGCCCTTCGCGAAGGAGCCGACGTTGCGCGGGTTCTCGTAGTGATCGACGACCTTGTCGCTGTATGCCATGGTGCTCTCCCTGATCTGTCGAAGGCGTGCGTCAGTGCGCCGCCCACTGGATGGTGTCGAGGTCGATCCCTTCGAGGTACATGTCCCAGAGCGGCGAGAGCTCGCGCAGCTTCGCGACGCGGTCCTTCAGGGTCGCGACGACGTAGTCGATCTCTTGCTCGGTCGTGAAGCGGCCGATCGTCATCCTGAGGCTCGAATGGGCGAGCTCGTCGCTGCGGCCGAGCGCGCGCAGCACGTAGCTGGGCTCGAGGCTCGCCGACGTGCACGCCGATCCCGACGACACCGCGATGCCTTTGACGCCCATGATGAGCGACTCGCCCTCGACGTAGTTGAACGACATGTTGACGTTGTGCGGCACCCGCTCGGTCGGGTGGCCGTTGAGGAACGTCTGCTCGATTCCCGACAACCCTTCGATCAAGCGGCGGTGCAGCATGCGGATCCGCTCGATCTCGGTCCCCATCTCGGCGCGGGCGATTGCGTAGGCCTCGCCCATGCCGACGATCTGGTGCGTCGGCAGCGTTCCCGAGCGCATGCCGCGCTCGTGGCCGCCGCCGTGCATCTGCGCCTCGATCCGCACGCGCGGCTTGCGGCGCACGTACAGCGCGCCGATGCCCTTCGGGCCGTACGTCTTGTGCGACGCCAGGCTCATCAGATCGACCGGAAGCTTGGCGAGGTCGATCGTGACCTTGCCGGTCGCTTGCGCTGCGTCGACGTGGAAGACGATGCTGCGTTCGCGGCAGATCTGGCCGATCGCGGCGATGTCCTGGATGACGCCGATCTCGTTGTTGACGAACATCACCGAGGCCAGGATGGTGTCGGGCCGAAGCGCCGCCTTGAACGCGTCGAGGTCGAGCAGCCCGTCTTCGCGGACGTCGAGATACGTCACCTCGAAGCCCTGGCGCTCGAGCTCGCGCATCGTGTCGAGCACCGCCTTGTGCTCGGTCTTGACGGTGACGAGGTGCTTGCCGCGCGTCTTGTAGAACTGCGCCGCGCCCTTCAGCGCGAGGTTGTCGGACTCGGTCGCACCCGACGTCCAGATGATCTCGCGCGGGTCGGCGTTGATCAGCTCGGCGACCTGCTCGCGCGCGTTCTCGACCGCCTTCTCGGCCTCCCAGCCCCACGCGTGACTGCGCGACGCCGGGTTGCCGAAATGTTCGCGCAGCCACGGAATCATCGCGTCGACGACGCGCTGGTCGACCGGCGTCGTCGCGCCGTAGTCGAGGTAGATCGGAAAGTGCGGAGTCATGTCGAAGACGAAGCGGACCTTTACTTGGAAAGCGCAGCGCCGAGCGCGAACACCGAGTTCGGCGCGGTGATCTTGATGGGCTTGACGACCGGCTGCGTCGAGATCGCGCGCTTGACGGGCTGCTCCTCAATCGAGACACCCTTGGCGAGCTGCTCGTCGACGAGCTTCTTCAGCGACACCGAGTCGAGGAACTCGATCATCTTGGAGTTGAGGCTCGCCCAGAGGTCGTGCGTCATGCAGCGGCCCGCGTCGTCGCCCATGCAGTTCTCCTTGCCGGCGCAGCCGGTGGCGTCGATGGGTTCGTCGACGGCGACGATGATGTCGGCGACGGTGATGTCCTCGGAGCGACGGCCGAGCGAATAGCCGCCGCCGGGGCCGCGGGTGCTCTCGACGAGCTCGTGCCGGCGGAGCTTGCCGAACAGCTGCTCGAGGTACGAGAGCGAGATCTGCTGCCTGCCGCTGATCGCGGCCAGCGCCACCGGCCCGGAGTGCTCGCGCAAGGCGAGGTCGATCATGGCGGTGACTGCGAAGCGGCCTTTTGTGGTGAGACGCATGGGAAACTCCTCAAACCCGGGTCGGAACGCTGTTTCCAGCGGCAGCCGCGGACCAGCAAACGCCGGGCCGACGGCAGGTCCTCCCTAACCTGAGTGTTTTTCTCAAGTATAGCGGAAGTCGACTGATTTGGTCGAGATTGCGGCGATTAGTTCCGCTTCAAGGGGCCTGCCGGCACGGGCGTCGTGACGACGGTTCCCGAGCCCGGAACGGGGTCCGAAACGGACGCTCCAAACGCCTGCTCGCGCAGCGCCGCCAACTGGTCGCGCGTCCGCGCCGCCTGCTCGAACTCGAGATTGCGGGCGTGCTCGAGCATCTGCCTCTCGAGCTGCTTGATCCGCTTGCCGAGGTCCTTCTCCGAGAGCGCCTCGACCTCTCCCGAAGGCAGGCCGGTCGCCCGGCGGTGGCGGTCCTTGCCGTCCTTGTCCTGGTAGATGCCGTCGATCATCTCCTTGACGCGCTTGCTGACGGTCCGCGGCGTGATCCCGTTGGCCAGGTTGTGGTCGACCTGACGGGCGCGCCGGCGGTTCGTCTCGTCGAGCGC
>DATJIM010000172.1:0-10849 GCA_035493195.1 Caldimonas sp. | reverse complement strand
TGGGTCGTGCCGCGCCCGCCGGCGAAGAAGAGCGGCAAGTCGGTCGCCGTCGTCGGCTCCGGCCCCGCCGGTCTCGCCGCCGCGCAGCAGCTCGCCCGCGCCGGCCACACCGTCACCGTCTTCGAGCGCAACGACGCGATCGGCGGACTGCTGCGCTACGGCATCCCCGACTTCAAGATGGAGAAGTCACACATCGATCGCCGCGTCGCGCAGATGGAGGCCGAGGGCGTGGTCTTTCGCGCCGGCGTTCGGGTGGGCACGCCGGTCGCGGGCGAGGTCGTCACCGACTGGTCGAGCGAGACCATCAGCGCCGACGCGCTGTTGGCCGACTTCGACGCCGTGCTGCTCGCCGCGGGTGCCGAGCGTTCGCGCGACCTGCCGGTGCCGGGCCGTGAGCTGGAAGGCGTCCACTACGCGATGGAGTTCCTGCCGCAGCAGAACAAGGTCAACGCGGGCGGCAGCGTCGCGCAGCAGATCCGCGCCGACGGCAAGGACGTGATCGTCATCGGCGGCGGCGACACCGGCAGCGACTGCGTCGGCACGAGCAACCGTCACGGCGCGAAGAGCGTGACGCAGTTCGAGCTGCTGCCGATGCCTCCCGAGCAGGAGAACAAGCCGCTCGTCTGGCCGTATTGGCCGATCAAGTTGCGCACGTCGTCGAGCCACGAGGAAGGCTGCGAGCGTGAGTTCGCGATCGCGACCAAGGACTTCATCGGCGAGGGCGGCAAACTGACCGCGCTGAAGGCGGTCCGTGTCGAATGGCAGGGCGGCAAGATGACCGAGGTGCCCGGCACCGAGCAGATCATTCCGGCCCAGCTCGTCCTCCTCGCGATGGGCTTCGTCAGCCCGCTCACAAGCCTGCTCGAGGCGTTCGGCGTCGAGCGCGACGCGCGCGGCAACGCGAAGGCGAGCACCGACGCAGTCGGTGGCTACGCCACGAGCGTGCCCAAGGTGTTCGCGGCCGGCGACGTCCGCCGCGGCCAGTCGCTCGTCGTCTGGGCGATCCGCGAAGGCCGCCAGGCAGCGCGTGCCGTCGATGAATACCTGAACGGCTTCAGCGAGCTGCCTCGCTGATGGCCGACCTCCCCGCGACGGCGACTGTCTCCACCTCGAGCGACCCGCTGGTCGAGATCGACCACGTCGTCTTCGGCTATGACGCGCGGCGGACGATCCTGAACGATGTCTCGCTGACGTTCGGCCGCGGCAAGGTCACTGCGATCCTCGGCGGCTCGGGCTGCGGCAAGACGACCTTGCTGCGTCTGATCGGCGGCGTGTACCCGACGAACTCGGGATCCGTCCGCGTCTTCGGTGACGTCGTCGACGCGCACGACGACGAGCAGCTGTTCGCGCTCCGCCGGCGGCTCGGCATGCTGTTCCAGTTCGGCGCGCTCTTCACCGACCTGTCGGTGTTCGACAACGTCGCCTTTCCGCTGCGCGAGCACACCGACCTCGACGAGGCGATGATCCGCGACATCGTGCTCATGAAGCTGAACGCGGTCGGCCTGCGCGGCGCCGCCGGGCTGCGCATCGCCGACCTCTCGGGTGGCATGGCCCGTCGTGTCGCGCTCGCGCGCGCGATCGCGCTCGACCCCGAGCTCCTGATGTACGACGAGCCGTTCGCCGGACTCGATCCGATCTCGATGTCGATCGCCGCGAACCTGATCCGCACGCTCAACGACACCACCGGCGCGACCTCGATCCTCGTCTCGCACGACGTCGACGAGTGCTTCTCGATCTGCGACTACGCGTACCTGATGTCGTCCGCCGGGATCGTCGTCGCCCACGGCACGCCGAAGCAGCTCGCCGCCTCGGAAGACCCTGAAGTGCGCCAGTTCATCCGCGGCGAGCCCGATGGCCCGGTGCGCTTCCACTATCCGGCGCGGCCGCTCGCCGAGGACTTCGGAGTCAACGCTTGAGCGAAGCGATCGCCGCCGTCGGCAGGCGCACGCTCGAGGTGCTGCGCATCCTCGGCCACCACGCGACGTTCTTCCTCGACCTCCTGCGTGCATGCCCGGCGGCGCTCAGGCGGCCCTATCTCGTCGTCGCGCAGATCCACGCGATCGGCAACCTCTCGCTCGTCATCATCCTGGCCTCCGGCCTCGCGGTCGGCTTCGTCCTGGCGCTGCAGATGTACTACGCGCTCGTGACGTACGGCGCGGCCGAGTCGCTCGGCCTCATCGTCAACCTGTCGCTGACGCGCGAGCTCGGGCCGGTCGTGACGGCGCTCCTCTATGCCGGCCGCGCCGGCACGTCGCTCACCGCCGAGATCGGCCTGATGAAGGCAGGCGAGCAACTCGCCGCGATGGACATGATGGCCGTCGATCCGAGAAGCCGCGTCCTCGCGCCGCGCTTTCTCGCCGGCATCGTCTCGATGCCGATCCTCGCGATCCTCTTCTCGTCGATCGGCATCCTCGGCGCCTACGTCGTCGCCGTGCTCCTGATCGGCGTCGACGCCGGCAACTTCTGGTCGATCATGCAGTCGGGAGTCGACGTCCGCCGCGACGTCGGCAACGGCATCGTCAAGAGCATCGTGTTCGGCTTCATCTGCACCTTCATCGCGCTCTACCAGGGCTACGAGGCCGAGGCGACTCCCGAAGGCGTCGCCCACGGCACGACGCGCACGGTCGTCATCTCCTCGCTCGGGGTGCTGATGATGGACTTCGTCCTCACCGCGCTCATGTTCTCGACGCCGTAGCGGCGTCGGCCTTCACCCACCGCGCACACACCGGAAACGTCTGATGGGCAAGAAAAGCGTTGAAATGCTGGTCGGCATCTTCGTCCTGCTCGGCATGGCGGGGCTCGTCTTCCTGGCGCTCAAGGCCGCCAACCTCGGCACCTTCAGCGGCGGCGACACCTACACGCTGCGCGCGTACTTCGACAACATCGGCGCGCTCAAGGTGCGTGCGCCGGTGCGCAGCGCCGGCGTCACGGTCGGCCGCGTCGCCTCGATCAAGCTCGACCCCAAGCTCTACCAGGGCGTGGTCGAGCTCGCCATCCAGCGCGACGTCCAGTTCCCGACCGACTCGTCGCTGCGGATCCTGACGTCGGGACTGCTCGGCGACCAGTACATCGGCGTCGAGCCGGGCGCATCCGAGAAGATGTGGGCACCCGGAGACGAGATCAAACATACACAATCGGCAGTCGTGCTCGAGAGCCTGATCAGCCAGTTCCTCTTCAACAAGGCTGCCGACGCCGGCGCTGCGCCGGCGCCCGCCGCCTCGAGCCCGGGTGGAGGGAAGAAATGAAGTCGACTCGCCGGCGCTCGGCGCGGATCGCGGCGGCGCTCGTCGCCGCCGCCGCGCTCGCCGGTTGCCAGACGATCCGCGAGGGGCGGGGGGGCCCGGGCCAGAAGCTCGATCCGTGGGAGAGCTGGAACCGCAAGGTCTTCAAGTTCAACGAGGACGTCGACCACGCGATCCTGATTCCGGCCGCGACCGCCTACACCAACGTCGTTCCGCAGCCGGTCAGGCGCAGCGTCGGCAACTTCTTCAACAACTTCGCCGACGCCTGGTCCGCGATCAACAACATGCTGCAGGGCAAGGTCCAGGCGGGCTTCGAGGACGCGACGCGGGTCGGTGCCAACACGCTGTTCGGCCTGTTCGGGATCCTCGACGTCGCCTCCGAGATGGGCCTCGAGCACCACTACGAGGACTTCGGGCAGACGCTCGGCCGCTACGGTGTCGGGGCGGGAGCCTACGTGGTCTTGCCGATCCTCGGGCCGTCGAGCGTGCGCGACGCGGTCGCGCTGCCGGTCGACTGGCAGGCGACGCCGACCGCGTTCTTCGACGAGACGAGCGCAAAGGTCGGCATGACCGTGCTGCAGATCCTCAACACGCGCTCGGCGCTGCTCGGCGCGACGCGCGTCATCGACGACATCTCGCTCGACAAGTACACGTTCGTTCGCGATGCCTACCTGCAGCGGCGCCGCAGCCTGGTCTTCGACGGCGACGTTCCGGAAACGCCGTCGGCGCCCGAGGACGCGGCGTCGGCCGCCGCGGGCGCGGCCGAAGGCAACCTGGCACCGCCGGCGTCGGCAGCGCCGGCGTCGGCACCGCCCGCGCCACCGCCGGCACCGGCGTCGGCGCCGAGCTGAGCCGTCGCGCTGTGAACCTCGGCGACGGGTCGTGCGTTGTTTGAGCAAGACGGTGCGTTCCCTGCGCCGAGCAGGGTTCCTGAACATCGCGCACCCTCCGTCCTCCATCCCGCACAAGGAAACGACATGTCCATGACCAGATTCAGCGGCTGGCTTGCCGCGGCGGTGCTGTCCGTCGCGGCCGTCGGCGCGCACGCGCAGGCGAAGGCGCCGGACGCCCTCATCAAGGAGGTCTCCACCGACGTCCTCGAGGCCGTCAAGGCCGACAAGACGATCCGGGCCGGCGACATCCGCAAGGTGACCGCGCTGGTCGACCAGAAGGTGATGCCGTACGTCAACTTTCAGCGGATGACGTCGCAGGCGGTCGGCCGCTACTGGCGGCAGGCGACGCCCGAGCAGCAGAAGCGCCTGCAGGACGAGTTCAAGCTGCTGCTCGTGCGCACGTATTCGGGCGCGCTGTCGCAGGTCAGTGCCGAGCAGACGGTCGAGCTCAAGCCGATGCGCTCGCAGCCGACCGACAACGAGGTCGTGGTGCGCACCGAGATCCGCGGCAAGGGCGATCCGATCCAGCTCGACTACCGCCTCGAGAAGTCCGGCGACAGCTGGAAGATCTACGACGTCAACGTGATGGGCGTCTGGCTGGTCGAGAACTACCGCAACAGCTTCGCGAACGAGATCGGCGCGAACGGGATCGACGGTCTGATCGCCAAGCTCGCCGAGCGCAACAAGTCCGCTGCGGCCGGCACGAAGAGCTGATGCTGCTGCTGCCGGCGACGCTGACCTCGCGCGAGGCGCGCGTGACGCTGCGCATGCTCAAGCAGGCGTTGCAGAGCGAAGGCAGCGAAGGCCCGGTCGTCGTCGAGGCGACCTCGCTCCAGCACCTCGACTCGTCGGCGCTCGCCGTGCTGCTCGAGATCGAGCGGCTGGCGATCGCGTGGGGGCGCGCGTTCGTCGTCCGCGGCGTGCCGGCCAAGCTCGCCGCGCTGGCCAAGCTCTACGGCGTCGAGCAACTGCTGCTCGGGCCCGAGGCGGCCGTGGCCGCCGATCAGCGCAGTCCGGCGACGTAGTCGGAGACGGCCTTGATCTCGCGGTCGCTCAGCTTGGCCGCGACGGCGTTCATCACTGGGTTGTTGTGACGCGCACCGCTGCGAAACGCCGTCAGCTGCGCCTCGACGTAGTCCGCGTGCTGGCCGGCGAGACGCGGGTACTGCGCCGGAATCCCGGCGCCGCTCGGGCCATGGCAGCCCGTACACGCCGGCACGCCGCGCTCGGCGCTGCCGCCGCGGTAGAGCCTCTCGCCGATGGCGACGAGGTCCTTGTTCTTCGCGAAGCCGGGCTTGGCCTGCTTGCTCGCGTAGAACGCGGCGACGTTTCGCATGTCGGCCTCGCTGAGCGGGGCGGCCATCGACTTCATGACCGGGTTGTCGCGCTTCCCGGCCTTGAACTCCTCGAGCTGCTTGACCAGGTAGTCGGGATGCTGGCCCTGGATGATCGGGTTCGCGGCGACGCCGCGCGAGCCGTCGTTGGTGTGGCAGGCGGCGCAGACCGACGCCGACAGCGCCGCACCCTTGGCAGGGTCGGGCGCGCTCGCGGCGGGTTCGGCGGCATGCGCAGCGACGCTGGCGCAGACGAGTGCGAGCGCGCGAAGGAGGCTCGGTGCGGGCTTCATGTAGGGCGCAGTCCCTCGTGCCAAAACGCAGAATTTTACAATGGCCGATTCACGGCGATCATGAGCACCCCGATGCCGACCCCCGCAGAGGGCGCCCACGCCTCCGACGACGACGACGCCGCGATCCGCGCCGCGCTGGCCTGGGCGCACACGGCGCGCTTCTTGACCACCGCGAGCGCGCTCGCCGAGCTGCCCGCGACCGAGCTTCCGGAGATCGCATTCGTCGGGCGTTCGAACGCGGGCAAGTCGAGCGCCATCAATGCGCTGACGCAGCAAAGGCGCCTTGCATTCGCTTCGAAGACGCCCGGGCGGACGCAGCACGTCAACCTTTTCGTGCTCGGCCCGAAGGACGTCGCCGACGCGCTCTTCGCGGACTTGCCGGGCTACGGTTACGCCGCCGTCGAGCGGGCCGCCAAGCTGCGCTGGCAGCAAGTGATGGCCGAGTACCTTGCGGTCCGACGCAGCCTGAGCGCGATCGTCGTGCTCGTCGACGCGCGCCACGGCTTCACCGACATCGATCGCCAACTGCTCGGCTTCGTCGCGCCGCGGCTCGCCAACGGCTCGGTCAAGTTGCTCGCGCTGCTCACCAAGGTCGACAAGCTGAACCGCCGCGACACCGACGCCGCGCTGCGTTCCGCCGCCGCCGTCCTCGCCGAGCTGGCCACCGACGAAAGCGAGCTCACGCTCTCGCCGTTCTCGGCGCTGAGCAGAGTCGGGGTCGGCGACGCGGCGCGGGTCCTGCACGGCTGGGCGCACGAGGAGGGCGCGCAACGATGATCGAGACATACACAGTCGCGCTCGGCAACGGCATCGAGCTGAGCTGTCGCGGCGCGGGCTCGAGCGGCGACCCGGTGCTCGTCTTCCTGCACGGCTTTCCCGAGGCGGCCTTCGTCTGGGACCCTCTCCTCGAGCACTTCTCGACGCGCTATCGCTGCGTCGCGCCCAACCTGCGCGGCTACGAGCACTCGTCGGCGCCGGCCGACGTCGAGGCGTATCGCGCCAAGCATCTCGTCGGCGACATCTCGTCGCTGATCGACGCGCTCGGCGGCGAGCTCGCTGCGCTCGTCGCGCACGACTGGGGCGGTGCGCTCGCGTGGGGGCTCGCGGCGCAGCGGCCGGAGGCGATCGGCAGGCTCGTCATCGTCAACTCGCCGCACCCGGCGACGTTCCTTCGCGAGTTGCGCCACAACCCCAAGCAGCAGGCGGCGAGCGCGTACATGAACTTTCTCTGTCGCCCCGACGCCGAAGCGCTGCTCAGCGCCGACGACTTCGCGCGGCTGTGGCCGTTCTTCACCAACATGGGCGCCGCCGATCCGGCGCACCCCGGGGGCGGCTGGCTGACCGAGGCGATGCGCGAGCGCTACCGCGAGGTCTGGCGCCTCGGGCTGCGGGGCGGCTGCAACTACTACCGCGCTTCGCCGCTGCGGCCGCCGCGCGCCGCCGACGATGCGGTGATGCGCGTCGAGCTGCCGGCGGCCGCGGTGACGTCGCACGCGCCGACGCTCGTCATCTGGGCCGAGAACGACATCGCGCTGCCGATCGCGCTGCTCGACGGCCTCGAAGAATTCGTCCCGCAACTGCGCGTCGTCCGCGTTCCCGACGCGACCCACTGGATCGTCCACGAGCGGCCGGCGCTCGTCATCGCCGAGATCGAGCGCGAGCTCGGCGGCTGAGCGCTCAGGCGCGCGTCGCGACGTCGCGCATCATCCGGTCGACGGCGCGCTGCACGATCGGCTTCGTCTCGATCGGCTGGACGAGGCCCGCCGACGCGAGCCGTTCGAGCGCGCGGCCGGTGATCGAATGCGTGTGCCACGGCGACTCGCCGGCGAAGAGATAGAAGAGGCCGCGGTCGCTTCGCCACAGCAGCTGCACACGGCTCCATCGGCCGTGCAGGAAGATGCGCTGGCGATCGCCGACGCGAAGCGCGTCGACGCGACGCGCCGGGTCGTCTTCGACGTGTTCGCCGCGGCTCGGCAGATGCTCCGCGGGAACGGTCTCCATCGACGACAGATCGATCACCGAATCGCTGAAGCTTCGCGGCGGCGCGTCGGGGACGACTTCCTCGCGCATCCTGCGCACGATCTCCTCCGGGCTGAGCGCCGCCGCTGCGCCCGCCGCGCGGGCGCCGGGGCGAAGCGCCTCGGTGTGGATCGTCATCAGCTCGTTGAGCACGGTCTGCTGCTCGACCGCAGGCAGTGCGATCGCCTCCATGCCGGCGCGGACGCGCTGCAGCAAGCCCGGCAGCAGCGCGATCAGTCGCTGGCGGCTCTGCGGATGGTCGGGGATCTTGACGCTCCAGAGCAGATCGTCGACTGTCTTCAGCGTGCCGAGCGTCTGCTCCGACTGCTCGCCGTGGTCCAGCATCTGCTTGGCGATGACGCGGGCCCAGGCGCCGGTGACGAAGCGTCGGATCGTCGGTGAAGTCCGCATCGAGGCCATCTGATCGGTGAGGCGCTGCGTCAGGTGCTGCTGCAGCACTTCGCGGCGTTCGGCGAGCTCGAGCGCGGCGACGGCGGCGTGGGCGGCGCGCAGTTGTTCCTGAAGCTGCTCCGAGAGGAACGCATCGATCCGGTTGAGCCCGCGCCTGAACAGCGCTGAATCGGGCGTCGAAGCGCCGGCCATCTCCTCGGCGACGGCGGCGGCGAACGTGACGAACGCCGACAGCCGCGGGTCTTCGACGCGCGAGTAGCCGAGGCTCGTGTGTCCGATCCGATCGAAGAGCCGCCAGAGCGCGTGATCGTAGGAATCGAGCGTCGCCGGCTCCGCGAGGCAGACCCGCAGCGCCGCGACCTGCATCCGCGCGACGACGGCGCGAAACGGCCCCGGCAATTGCGAGTCGGCCAGGAGCGATTCGAACAGGCGCGTGACGAGCTCGATGATCTGGCGATCGACGGGCTCGCTCGCGCTCGCGACGAGCTGGGCGCGGTGCTGGGCGATGCTGTCGCCGCCGGACCGGCCCGGCCGCGAGATCTCGAACGCCGGTTGGCGCAGCAACTCGTCGAGTCGAAGCAGCGCCGACTCGAGCGACCCGTTGCGGCGCGCGCCGCCGCCGTCGTTGCGCACGGCGCCGAGCGTTCCGGAAGCCGACGGCAGCGCTGCGCCGCGCGTATCGCGCGGCCCGAGATCGGCGGATTTCGTGATCGTGCCGAGGAGGCTGCTGAGCGGCCCTTGGCGCGACGGCTCGACCGCCGGGCGGCCGAACGACGCCGAAGACGACGGCAGCACGACGGTGCGATAGACGCCGGGCTCGACGCCCTGCGCCTCGAGCCGCGACGTTGCCGCCGCCCACGCGTTCTTCAGCAGTCCGGCGGCGACGCCTGCCGAGGTGCGCAAAATGATCGCGCGCTGCAGTTGCGACGCTGCGACGGCGCAGGTGGCATCCCAGAGTGCGGTGGCGTAGACGAGCGGACGGAACGGATTCGATTCGGCGCTGACGTGCCCGAGGCCGATCAGCGTCGACGTGAAGGTCTGCAGCTCGCGCAGCTCCCACTCGGCGGTGCTGTCGATCAGCTGCATTGCGCGCGAGATCTCGATGTCGATCTCGACGCGCGACTCGTCCATCAGCTCGAGGCCGCCGGTATCGCGCGGCTCGGCGGCCGCAGCGCCGCCGCCGTGCTCGTTCAGCTCGGCGGCGACCTGCCGACGCAGCGAGTCCACGAACGTCTTCTCGTAGAGACCGCCGGACTTCTGCAGCGTCGCGACGATGTCGGCGTAGTGAGCGCGCTCCCCGCCCGGGTTCGTCGCATCGCGCGACGGCCCGAGCAGCTGCACCGTCCCGGCGACGACCCGCTCGACGAGCGCCGGCGCGAGGGCCAGCTCGTCGTCGACGAAGCGTTGGAAAAGCGGAGCGATCGCCATGGCGCGTGTCGCCATCAATTATCTCGCGCGCACTCGTTGTGCAGCGCCGTGCGCGCGCGTGTGTGCGCAAACGCACAAAGAAAAAGGGCTGCCGAAGCAGCCCAGTCGAGAAGTCCCGGCAGGGACGAGGTCACATGTCCATTCCGCCCATGCCACCCATGCCGCCCATGCCGCCCATGCCGCCGCCAGCGCCGGCGGTCTCTTCCTTCGGCGCTTCGGAGATCATGGCTTCGGTCGTCAGCATCAGCGAGGCGACCGATGCGGCGTTCTGCAGCGCAGTGCGCGTGACCTTGGTCGGGTCGAGGATGCCCATCTCGATCATGTCGCCGTACTGGCCGTTCTGCGCATTGAAGCCGTAGTTGCCCTTGCCGTTGAGGACGGAGGCCACGACCACGCTCGGCTCGTCGCCCGAGTTCTGGACGATGATGCGGATCGGCTCTTCGATCGCGCGCAGGATCAGCTTGATGCCTGCGTCCTGATCGGCGTTGTCGCCCTTGATCGTGCCGGCCGACTGCTTGGCACGCAACAGCGCCACGCCGCCGCCGGCGACGATGCCTTCCTCGACGGCGGCACGCGTCGCGTGCAGCGCGTCCTCGACGCGCGCCTTCTTTTCCTTCATCTCGGTCTCGGTGGCGGCGCCGACCTTGATCAGCGCCACGCCGCCGGCGAGCTTCGCCACGCGCTCCTGGAGCTTTTCCTTGTCGTAGTCGCTCGTCGCTTCCTCGATCTGGACGCGGATCTGCTTGACGCGCGCCTCGATGTCGGACGCGGCACCCGCGCCGTCGATGATCGTCGTGTTTTCCTTGGCGACCTCGACGCGCTTGGCCTGGCCGAGGTCGGCGAGCTGCACCTTCTCGAGCGTCAGGCCGACTTCCTCGGCGATCACCTTGCCGCCGGTGAGGATAGCGATGTCCTCGAGCATGGCCTTGCGACGGTCACCGAAGCCCGGCGCCTTGACGGCGACGACCTTCAGGATGCCGCGCAGCGTGTTGACGACCAGGGTCGCCAGCGATTCGCCTTCGACTTCCTCGGCGACGATCAGGAGCGGACGGCCCGACTTGGCGACCTGCTCGAGCGTCGGCTGGAGGTCGCGGATGTTGCTGATCTTCTTGTCGAACAGCAGCACGAACGGGTTGTCGAGCGCCGCGACCTGCTTGTCGGGGTTGTTGATGAAGTACGGCGACAGATAGCCGCGGTCGAACTGCATGCCCTCGACGACCTCGAGCTCC
>DATJIM010000171.1:0-2815 GCA_035493195.1 Caldimonas sp. | reverse complement strand
CCGATCGTGGCCGCCGGCAGCGCCGCGCTGCAGCGGCGGGTCGTCCCCGACGTCCTCGCCGGCCGCAAGATCGCCGCGCTCGCGATCACCGAGCCCGGCGCAGGTTCGGATGTCGCGCGCATCGCGTGCCGCGCGCGTCGCGACGGCGACGCCTGGGTCATCGACGGCGAGAAGACGTTCATCACGTCGGGAGTTCGCGCCGACTGGCTGACGGTCGCCGTGCGCACCGGCGCTGGCGGCGCGAGCGGCATCTCGCTGATCGCCGTTCCCGGCGACGCGCCGGGGCTCGAGCGCACGCCGCTCGCGAAGATGGGCTGGTGGTGCAGCGACACCGCGCGGCTGTCGTTCTCGAATTGTCGCGTTCCCGCCGACCACCTGATCGGCGACGAGAACGCGGGCTTTCGCGCGATCATGGCCAACTTCAACGGCGAGCGGCTGCTGATGTCGGCCTCGGCATGCGCGTTCGCCGCGGTCTGCCTCGACGAAGCGACCGAGTGGGCGCGCAACCGCACGACGTTCGGCCAGCGTCTCGTCGAGCACCAGGTCGTCCGCCACAAGCTCGTCGACATGCGGATGCGCGTGCGCGGCGCGCGCGCCTGGCTCGAAGCGCTCGTCGACCGCTTCGACGCCGGCCCGCTCGACGCCGAGGCGGTCGCCGACCTATGCCTGCTGAAGAACCACGCGACGCAGGCGATGCAGTTCTGCGCCGACCACGCGGTGCAGATCCTCGGCGGCAGCGGCTACGTGCGCGGCACGAAGAGCGAGCGCATCTACCGCGAGGTCAAGGTGATGATGATCGGCGGCGGCAGCGAGGAGATCATGAAGGAACTGGCGGCGCGCCAGCTTGGCTTGTGAGCGCGCACCGCGCAGCGCCGGCGACGACGTTCGAGCCCGACTTCGTCGCCGGGCTGACGCAGCTCTTCGAGGAGCGGATTCCCTTCAACGCCGTCCTCGGCCTGCGCATCGACTCGCTCGCAGGCGAGGGCGTCACCGGCCACCTCACGATGCGACCCGACCTGATCGGCCACTACGCGCACCAGCGGCTGCACGGCGGCGTCATCAGCGCGACGCTCGACGCGATGGCGGGGCTGGCGGTGATGGCGGCGATCGGCGCCCGCCACCTCGACGAAGCACCGATGGAGCGACTGCGCCGCTTCGGCAAGCTCGGCACGATCGATCTGCGGGTCGACTACCTGCGGCCGGCGATCGGCCCGCGCTTCCTGCTGCGCGCCGAAGTGCTGCGGCTCGGCTCTCGCGTCGCGACGACGCGGATGGAGTTCGCGGACGCGGAGGGCAAGCTGCTGTCGAGCGGCAGCGCCGCCTACATCGTCTCCTGAGCGCTGCCGCTTACGAGCCGGTCTTCCGGCACGGCGCGAACGCGTCGAGCCCGGCGCTGTACGTCGGCGTCGTGACGTCGAGCAGGCCGACCACCGTGTGATAGAGGTTGTCATGGCTGTACGCGACGTCGAGGCGGCCGCGCAGGCACGCGACGTCGACGCCGCGCCGCGCGGCGAGATCTTCGCCCAGCCAGGCGATGAAGGGCACCCGCGTCTGCGCATCGGGGGCGAAGCGGTACGGCAGCCCGTGCAGGAAGATGCCGAGCTCGCCGAGCGACTCGCCGTGGTCGCTCATGTAGACGAGCGCCGTCGCGTGATCGGCCGAGCGGCGCTTCAGCCACTCGATCGTCGCCGCGAGGACGTGGTCGGTCTCGACGATCGTGTTGTCGTAGGCGTTGACGAGCTGATCGTGGTCGCACTGGCCAAGGCTCGTGTTGGTGCACTCGGGCAGGAAGCGCTTGCGCTCGAGGGGCGAACGTTTGAAGTACGCAGGCCCGTGGCTGCCCATCTGGTGGAAGAAGACGACGGTGCCCTTCTGCCGGCGCTCGGCCGGCAGCTTCGCGATTCGCTCGTCGATGCCGACGAGGAGCGCGTCGTCGAGGCATTCGCCGTCGCTGCACAGCCGCGCCGCCTCGGCCGCCGGAAGATCTGCCGTCGTCTGCGTCGGCACGCGCGCGCAGACGTCCTTGCAGCCCGACTGGTTGTCGAGCCAGAGCACGGCGAGGCCGACCGACTGCAGCAGGTCGAGCAGGTTCTCGCGCTCGGCGCCGCGCCGCTCGAACGCGCTCTTGTCGAGCGGCGAGAGCATGCACGGTACCGAGTCGCGGGTGTCCGTTCCGCACGAACGGACGTTGCGAAAGCTGAGGACGCCGGCGCGCGCGAGCTCGGGATTGGTCTCGCGCTCGTAGCCGTTGAGCGAGAAGTGGTCGCTGCGCGCCGTCTCGCCGACGACGACGACGACGAGCGGCGGCTTGTCGCTGCGCGCGTAGCTCGGCCCGAGCGCGGCGCCCGCGGTGATCGAAACGAGCGCAGTGCTCTTCTTGAAGAGCGGGCTGAGCGCGACCGATGCCGCCGACGTGATGCCGGCGATCGGATTGACGATGTATCGCAGGTGCATGTGGTTGCGCACGAGCGGCGCCAGTCGGCTGTACATGGCGAAGCTCGCCGCGAGCGCGACCGTGACCGCCGCCGCGAAGACGACGGCGTTGCGGGCGAGCTCGCGCCACCACCGTTCCTTGCGCAGCGAAACGGCGACGAGCACGAGCGTCGGCAGCGCGACGACGAGCAGCACGTTGGCGAAGAACGCCGCGCCGACGAGGTCGCGGGCTTCGCGTGCATCGGTCTGCATCGTGTTGGCGAGCATCGCCGTGTCCATCACGACGCCGTACGTCAGCATGAAGTGCTGGGCGACGCCGGCGGCGACGAGGATGACGATCCAGAGCGGCTTGGCGAAACGGCCCCAGGCCACAAGGACCATC
>DATJIM010000170.1:0-17241 GCA_035493195.1 Caldimonas sp. | reverse complement strand
CCCCGCCTGAAAGGATCATCGGCACGGCTCCGAATGCGACCCCGTGGCCTGGACGGACGCGGCCGCTCTGTCCGTTCCCGGCTTACGCCAAGTACGCCGGCGCGGGCAGCATCGAGGACCAGGCCAACTTCGTGTGCACGGCGGACTGATCTCGATCGACTTCACGGGACGGCGCGGCCGCGAGGCTGCGCCGTCTTTTTTCATTCGCGAGCAATTTCGACGGTGCGTGGGGCGCTGACGAACACGAGCAACACGGCGTACCCACGGTCAGGTTCCGTTCAGCGCCTCCGACTTCAAGTGGATGCCCAGCGCGCGCCGCTCGCCGCGCCTCGATACGCGCCAGGGTTTGTACGGTGGGCGCAGAGAACACTTCGCTCGACCCGGGTGTGTATGCGCTCGACATTGAGCGGCCGATTCGCGGACGAGACACTACCGAGCGAGATTGGGCTGACCTTCCGACCGAACTCGGCTTCCGGTGGCTGGCTCTGCAACGATCCTGCGCGCGACTTGCGCGTCGTCAGTCGTACCCAAAGGAGATGATATGAACTCCCCGCGTGACCTACGAGCCGACCGCGTGTCGGCCCGCGGTTTTGCCGCACTCGTTGTGCTGGCCTGCACTGCGCCGATGGCGGCCGCCGAGACGTCGTGCGCCGATCTCACCGGGATGGCGATCCCCGCCGGTGCGATCGGGCTGCCGACCACGGGCGCTGCGGTGACCAGCGCCACGGTCGTGCCCGCTGCCGGAACCGGGGCAGCCTTCGTCGCCGAATACTGTCGCGTCAGCGGGCGGATCTCGCCGGTCGACCCGACCGCGCCCAACATCCTCTTTCGCGTTGCACTGCCGACCAGCTGGAATCAGAAGGCGCTGATGTACGGCGGCGGCGGTTTCGACGGCAGCATTCCGAACGTCGCCGGCAACGTTCCCGCCGGCGCGACCGACAAGGCGCTGCCCGTGACGCGCGGCTATGCGGTGTTCGCGAGCGACTCGGGTCATCAGGCCGGCGCGAGCGGCTCCCTCGACGGCACGTTCGGTGCCAACGACGAGGCGCTGGCCAACTGGGGCGGCGACGCGTTGAAGAAGACGCGGGACGCCGCGGTGTACATCATCGCGGCGCGCTACGGCATGGCGCCGGTGAAGTCGTACTTCGCGGGCGGCTCGACCGGCGGCCGCGAGTCGCTCGAGAGCATCCAGCGCTGGCCGCAGGACTGGGACGGCGCGATCGCGTGGTACCCGGCGTGGAACCAGGCGTCGGCCATGCTCGGCGGGCAGGTGATGACGATCGCGATGTCGAAGCCCGGTGCGTACCCGAACACGAACAAGCGCCTGGCGCTGTTCCAGTCGGCGATGCAGGCCTGCGACCATCTCGACGGGCTCATCGACGGTCTCATCAGCAACCAGGCGGCGTGCAACGCCACGTTCGATCCGGCGACCGCGATGCTCAATGCGTCACCGCTGCGCTGCCCCGGCGGCGCCGACACCGGCGACAGCTGCCTCTCGGATGCGCAGATCGCCGCGTTGCGCAAGATGAACGAGCCGGCCCATTTCGGCTTCGTGCTCGCCCACGGCCACAAGGGATACCCGGGCTACAACGTCTGGGGCGCGGACCTCGGCATCACGTCGTCTTCGCCCGTCGAGCCGACCGTCGTGTTTCTCAACCTCGGGACGTCGCAGCCCGCCAACCCGATGCCGGCGACGGCGCCCTATGTCAGCCAGCAGGTCGACGGCGCCCTGAAGTACATCATCACGCGCGACCCGACGTTCGACCCGCTGTCGTTCGATCCCGAGCAGAAAAGCGAGTGGGGCCGTCGCTGGCGCGAGCTGAGCCGGATGATCGACGATTCGCCCAACATCTCCGGGTTCGTCGCGCACGGCGGCAAGCTGCTGCTCGCGCACGGACTGCAGGACGTGCTCGTCAGCGCCCGCGCGACCGAGGACTACTACGAGCGCCTGGTGCGCCTGTTCGGGCGCGAGGGCGTCAAGAACTTCGTGCGTTTCTACGAGGTTCCCGGGTTCGGACACGCCATCAGCAGCCAATTCAACGCGACGTGGGATTCGCTCACGGCGCTGGAGCAGTGGGCCGAGGGTGGCGTCGCACCGGCGAACCAGGTGACCGTCGACACGGTCGGCGTGCCGGGCCGCAGCAGGCCGTTGTGCGACTTTCCCAAGTGGGCGCGGTACAACGGCAGCGGTGACATCAACGCCGCCGCTTCCTTCACCTGCGTGAATCGATAGTCGAAGCTGGCGCGCGCGGCGGCCGCGTCACAGCGACGCGACGCTGCCCTCGAGCCGCACGGTTTGGCCGGTGACGGCGCGCGCGGCCGGCGAGCAGAGGAACAGCGCGACCGCGGCGGCGTTGTCGAGCATCGCGGCGCGCGCCGACCCGGGGCCGAGGCGGTCGGCCTCGGTGCAGGAGCCGAGCAGGATCGCGTTGACGCGGATGCCGTGCGGCCCGAGCTCGACCGCGAGCGCGCGCATCAGACCGACGATCGCCCAGGTGCTCGACGCGTCAGCGGCGCGCAGGTCGGCGGGCCGCTCGACCCCCGCACCGGCAATGATCAACGACGGCGCCGCGCGCGAGCGCTTCAGCAGCGGAACCGCGCGCCGCGCGAAATAGAACTGGCTGTGCACGTTCACCGCGATCGCGCGCTCCCAGCCGGCGCCGTCGATCGTCTCGATCGGTCCGGTCGGACCCGCGATTCCCGAGTTGCCGACGAGGACATCCAGGCCGCCGAGCGACGCCTCTACGTCGTCGAAGACTTCCTCGACATCGGCGTTCAGCGAGACGTCTGCCATGCTGCCCGTGATGCCGGGCAGCTCGGCATGCAGCTGGTCGAGGGCACTGCGGTCGATGTCGCAGACATGCACGCGCGAGCCCGCGGCATGGAAGGCGCGTGCGATCGCGGCGCCGACGCCGCCGGCCCCGGCGGTGACGAGCACGCGCAGGTCGCGCGCCGGGCGAAGGGCATCGAGGATGGACACGGGCGCAGCGAGTCTCGCCGCTTGGCGTGCGAAACCCAATGTCATGGCGCACACTCGGGTCGACGATCGGATGTGAGGAGAACGACGGCGACATGAGGCGCGCGATCCACGTCGACGGCGGCGAGCAGGCGATGAGCGACCTGGTCGCGATGCTGCACCAGGGTGCCGGCGCGGACGAGTTCGCCGCGCGGCTCGCCGAGCTCGACATGCTGCCGGCGAGCTATCCGGGCAAATCGGCGCTCGTCGAGACCGTGCGCATGGCGATGGCCGTGCGCAACCGCCTCGAGCTGCAGGAGCAACGCGAGCGCGGCCTGCTCGCGGTCATCGCTTCGGCTCAGGACCTGTCGAGCCGGCTCGACCAGCGCGAGCTGCTCGCCGCGATCGTCTCGCGCGCGCGCAACCTCCTCGGGTCCGACGTCGCGTGGCTCTCGACCTACGATGCGGGGCTCGGCGAGTTTCATGTCGTCGTCGTCGACGGCGCGCTCTCGCAAGGCCCGGCAGCGATGGTCGCTCGCCGCGACCGCGGCGCCGCCGGGCTCGTGATGTCGACCCGGCTGCCGTTCACGACGCCCGACTATCTGCATGACAAGCGCTTCGCGCACGAGGCCAACCTCGACGACACGTTCCGCGAGGAGGGCATCGCTGCCCTCGTCGGCGTGCCGCTGATCTGGGAAGACGAGGTCGTCGGGCTGCTCTTCGTCGCCGACCGCTACCACCGCATGCACACCGCGCAGAGCACGTCGATCCTCTGCACGTTGGCGACGCACGCCGCGGTCGCGCTGAAGAACGCGCGCGACTTCGAGCATCTCAGCGCCGCGCTCGCCAAGGCCGATCATGCGCGCGCCGAGCTCGAAGGCCATCTCGCGAGCGTGCAGGCGGCGACCGACGCGCACGAGCAGATCACGTCGCTGCTCGCGCGCGGCGGGTCGCTCGCGATGCTGTGCGGGGCGGTCGCGCAGCTGGTCGGCGGCAGCGTCGCCGTCCTCGACGAAACCGGCGCCGTCGTCGCCGGCGGCGCCGCCGCGGATTACCAGGGCACCACGCAGGCGTCGTTCGCGGCCAACGGCGAGCGTGCCGCGGACCTCGCGCGCGCCGCGCGCGCGAGCCGCGCGAACGGCCGCTCGGTCGTCGCGTACGAGGCCGGCGGCGAGACGTGCCGCGCGCTCGCGGTGATCGGCGGCGACGATGCGCTGGGCACCGCGCTCCTCTTCCACCGGGGCGAGCTCGACGAGGTCGCGCTGCGGACGTTCGAGCGCAGCTGCAGCGTGATCGGCGTCGTCCTGCTTTCGCAGCACCGCGCCGAGGCGTCGCGCAACCGCAGTGCGTCGGAGTTGCTGCGCTCGCTCGTGTCGACGCGCCAGGACGATCTCGCGGTCCTCGCCGACCGCGCCGGGCAGCACGGCATCGACCTCTCGCGGCCGCTGGCCCTCGTCCTCGTCGAGATGGATCGGCCGCGTGCCGACTACGCCGCCCGCCGCTTCTCGAGCGTCGCGCTACCGGCGAGCGCGGTCGCCGACGACATCGACGGCACGCTCGTCGTCCTCTGTGGCGCGAGCGCGGCGCACGAGGTCCGCCAGGCGGTCTCGGCATGGGTCGGCAAGGAACTGAAGGCGGTGCACCGCGGCGTGATCTCGCGTCCGGTCGCGCAACCTGCCGAGTTGCCGGCGCTCTACGCCGCGCTGCGGCGCGCGCTCGCGGTCCTCGGCCGGATCGGTGTCGAGGGCAGGATCGTCGGCCAGCACGAGCTCGCGATCTACTCGACGCTGTTCGAGACGCACGATCGCGCGAGCCTCGCGAGCTTTCTCGACGCGACGATCGGCCCGCTTCTGACGCACGACCAGAAGCGCGGCTCCGACCTCGCCGCGACGCTGCTGGCGTGGTTCGACTGCAACCAGAATGCGCGCACGACCGCGCAGCGGATGGGCATCCACGTCAACACGGTGCGGCAGCGCCTGGCGACGATCGAGGACCTGCTCGGCCATTGGGGGCACGCGTCGCGCGCGCTCGAGCTCCACATCGCGCTGCGTCTCTGGAGTCTCAGCACGCCGGCCCGGTTCGGGTGACATACAAGAACGTGCCGACTTATGTGTCGGCCGCACATTGCCGCCCACCGACGGGTCGCTGAAGCTCTGCCCTGGGAGCCGGCCTCTCAGACGTCGTCGTGAGACGACGCCGACTTCTCCGATTCGAAGCGAAGGAGACAGACCACCATGAACTCGGGGCACCACCGTCCAGTCCGCGCCCGCGTGGCTGCGTTTCTATCGATTGCGTCTTTGCTGCTCATTCCATCGCTCGCTCGAGCCTGGAACAACGATGTGAGGGTCGGCACCGTCAACGGGGTCCTCGAAGGATCGCTCAGCAGCGACGGGACGACCATGATCTGGCAGGGCGTTCCCTACGCCAAACCGCCCGTCGATGATTTCGTCAACCAGGTCTACCTTCGCTGGAAGGCGCCTCAGGACCCGGCACCGTGGCAAGGAGTCCGCGACGCGACGAAGCCGGCCTTGAAGTGCACTCAGCTTCAGACGACCGACGATTGGCTCCGAACCGGGATCATCGACCCCGACAGCGGCGAGGATTGCCTGTACGTCACCGTCTACCGACCCAACAACTCGAAGAAGCTGCCGGTCTACGTCTGGATTCATGGCGGATCGAACAACTTCGGATCGGCGCGGGAATACGGTGCCGCCGAGCTCGCCGTCCGATCCGACGTGGTGGTCGTCGTCGTGCAATACCGCCTCGGACCGATCGGGTGGTTCTTCCATCCGGCGCTGCAGTCGGGAACAGACCCGCTCTCCGATTCGGGCAACTTCGGCACCTTGGACACCGCCCAGGCGCTGAAGTGGATTCAGAAAAACATCGCGGCCTTCGGCGGAGACACGAACAAGGTGACCGTGACCGGCGAATCCGCAGGCGCGCACAACACGATGAATCTGGTGATCTCGCCGGTAGCGAAAGGGCTCTTCAGCGGGGCCATGTACGAGAGCGGCGGGATGGCCCCGGTGACCGCTGACTCCGGGAGAGCTTCGGCCAACGACTACATCGAGAAGCTCCTGATGTTCGCGGACGGCGTTGGCACGCCGGTCTCGTCGGCCACGAGGGCGGTCTATGCGCAGAAGCGCGTCGCGATGGAAAGTGCCGGGACGCTCGCTTCGTACCTCCGGCACGCCAAGGCGGGCGATCTGTTCCTCGCCATTCTCAAGTACGGATCCGTACCGACGTTTCCGATCATCGAGGATGGCTACGTGATGCCCTCGGGAGGCTGGATTCCGGCCATCCAATCCCGCAACTACAACAAGATGCCGATCATCCTCGGCAGCAACGAATACGAGCTGAAGCCGTTCGAGGTCCTGTTCGGATCCATCGTGGCGCTCTACGGGGCACCCTCCACGCTGCCGGCGCACAATTGGTTCGATCTGTTCACGTCGGTCCGGAACAACAACACGCCGAAGTACGAAGACATCCTGAAGACACCGTTCGACCAGGATCTGTACGACAAGGCGGGATACTTCGGCACCCTGCAATGGAAGGCGAAGAACGTGGACTCGCTGGCGCACGAGTTTTCGCTGGTCCAGGACAAGGTCTATGCGTACTTCTTCAAGTGGGGCGGTGTCGGATCGGGGCCGTATCCGTTCGACCGCATCTACGCGGCCGGCCACGCCTCCGAGATCGCGTTCTTCGGAATCGGGGCCGATCAGGGGCTCTTCAATCTTCCGTTCGTCCCTGCGAACCAGCAGGGAAGAGACGAACTGAAGGGCGCGATGATGGCGTACTTGTCCAACTTCGCCCGCACCGGCAATCCGAACTCAGGCGATTCGCAGCATGCGTTGCCGGCGCCACGCACGAAATGGGAGCAATGGACGAACGCCTCCGGAGGACCCAAGGCCATCGTCTTCGATGCAGATCTCGATCACGCGAAGATCGACATGCAGATGACCGACGAATTGACGTTTGCCATTGCGGAGGCCCAGCGTCAGGCTTGGGTGGCCGCTCAAGCGCCGGCCAATCGGACCCTGGCAGACAACGTGACGAAGCTGTTCCTGTTTCAGCCACCCTGGTAGCTTGAGACACCGTCAGCAGACCTAGGTCGACGGCAGGCGGCCGAGTGCGCCGCTGTTGCCAAAGCGGGTTATTCCCCTCGCTCGACGCTGCCGTCAACGCTAGATTCGCTGCGAGCCCGACACTCGGGTAGCGAATTTGCATGCAACGACGTCCCGCCCGAGTCCTCGCGTCGGTGCTCGGCGTGCTTTGGGTGGGCACCGCGATCCAGCCCGCCGCGGCGCAGAGCGCCGCCGCGTGGCCCGAGCGCCCGATCCGGATCGTCCTGCCGTTTCCGCCCGGGGGGCCGAGCGACATCGCCGCTCGTCTCGCTGCCGACAAGATGCAGCCGGCGCTGAAGCAGCCGATCGTCGTCGAGAACAAGCCCGGCGCAGGCGGCAATGTCGGCAGCGCGGAAGTGGCACGCGCCGCACCCGACGGCTACACGTGGCTGTTCGGCCCGGATTCGCTCGTCACGGTCAATCCGCACGTCTACAAGCAAATGCCGTTCAAGGTCGATGACCTGACGCCGGTGACGGTCGCGACGCGCTTCAACCAGACGCTCGTCTGCAATCCGGCGCTCGGCGTGAAGTCGGTTGCCGAGTTGGTCGCCAAGGCGAAGGCGTCGCCGCTGAGCTATGCCTCGGGCGGCGTCGGCGTGCCTGGGCATCTGTCGATGGAGTTGCTGCAGTCGATGGCAGGCTTCCAGATGAACCACGTTCCGTACAAAGGTCCGGCGCCAGCGATGCAGGACGTCCTCGGCAACCAGGTGTCGTGCGGGCTGCTCGCGGGTCCGACGGTGTTGCCGCACGTGCGGTCCGGCAAGCTCGTCGCGCTGGGCGTCTCCGGCAGCAGCCGGTCACCGACTCTGCCGGAGGTGCCGACGCTCGCCGAAGCCGGAGTCAAGGGCTACCAAGCCGATTTCACGCTGGTGCTGTTCGCGCCGCGCGGCGTGTCCGAGGCGATCACCAGCCGTTTCCGCCAGGCGTTCGTCGACGCGTTGCGAGCGCCGGACGTGACCGAGAAGCTCAGAGCCGGCGACCAGATCGTCGTCGGCAGCTCGCCGCAAGAGGCTGCGGCGACGTTGTCGGCCGACTCGCAGAGATGGGGCGCGCTGGCGCGCCGCATCCACCTCGCCGTCGACTGATCTCGGTACGCTTGTGCACCACGCGTGACACCAGCGCGCCGTCAGTCCGTCAGAGCAGACGTCAGCGGAGGCCGCTTTCGGCCACGAGCGCTCGTTCTCAAACGGCCGCTTTCCGGCGCGCCACGACGTGTTTTGCACGGCGCGGCAGGAAATTCAAGGCATCGCACGAGATCTGCTGACCCGACGCGGCAAGGGTAGTCTGCCTGGGCGCTCGCGGGCTCCTGCAGTTGTCTGCAGATACCGCCGGCGGCGAATTCCGCGGCGCCCTGGGAACGCTGTCGGTCTCTGGATCGACGCGAAAACTCTACGCGCGCCCGGCACGCAATCGAGGCGCTCGCTCCGAGAGCGATGACATCTTTCGCGTCAACTCGCGAAGTGCGACGACCGACGGCGACTGTTCGCCGGCACGCCAGATGATGGGTGTCGACACGTCGCTCAGTACCTTCGGAAGCGAGTGAACGGCGACCAAGGCTGACTGCACTGTGGCCAGCACCGACTCCGGCACGACAGCGATTCCGGTGCCGGAAGCGACGCAGGCGACGATCGCGTGGTATGAGCTGAGCTCGAGCACTCTCATGGAAGCCAAGTCCTTGTCGCCGAGCCAGCGCTCCAGAACGCGTCGGTACGCGCATCCGCGAGGGAAGGAAATGACCGAATCGTTGGCGATGTGCATCGGCGACTTGACGATCGGGTGCGCGAGGGACGTGATCAGCACCAGCCTTTCCCTGAACACAGACGCGTGTGAAAGCCCGGGCCGGTTCGGAGCCACGGCAACGAAAGCAGCGTCGAGTCGCCGCTCGGCTACCCCGGCCACAAGCGCATCGTTGGTCCCCGTGGTCAGCTCGATCCGCACATCCGGAAAGCTCTGGTGAAACGCACAGAAGATCGCGGGCAGGCGGCTGGCCGTGGTGCTCTCGAGCGCCCCGAGCTTCAGGGTTCCGCGAGGGGGCCCGTCGGCGACTGCGTTCCTGGCCTCATCGGCGAGGCCGAGCAGCTTGCCTGCGTAGGCGAGGAGCACTTCGCCGCTCGGCGATAGGTGCAGGCGCTGCTTGCTGCGATGGAAGAGCTGCGCGCCAACGGAGCTCTCCAGCTGCTGGATCCGGCTGGTCACGCTCGAGGGCACGCGATGGAGCTTGCGCGCCGCGCGCACAACGCCGCCTTCCTCCGCGACGGCTTTGAAGATCGCGAGGTCACCGAGATCCATTCAGAATCGGAGAATAGCGCGTTCTCAAGAATTCGCTATTCAAGAAGGGCGCCCATTTCTACCATGGCTACATGGCCGATCAATCGAGCGTCAGCGTAAGAGCCGCCGCCGGCCTCGGCCTGGCAAGCCTCGCTGCGGCCATGGGGATCGGCCGCTTCGCGTTCACGCCCATCCTCCCGCTGATGCAGGAAGCGCTCGGCGTCACGCTCGGCCAAGGAGCCTGGCTGGCGACGGCGAACTACGTCGGATACCTGCTCGGCGCATTGGCGAGCTTCGTCCTGCCACCCCGCGCTGGCGTCTCCGCGAAATGGGGTTTGCTTGCCGTCGCCCTCTCCACGCTCGCGATGGCGTTTACCAGTTCGCTGCCCGTGTGGCTGTTTCTTCGCTTGGTCGCCGGCATCGCGAGCGCGTTCGTCCTCGTCGGGGCGTCGGCGTGGGCACTCGCGCATCTCGCCGCTTCTCGCCGAGCCGAGCTGGCTGGATGGGTGTTCGCGGGCGTGGGTGTCGGCATCTGTGTCGCCGGGTGCGTTGCACTGTTCGCCTCGACGTCTGGCGGCAAGCCCGAGCACGCGTGGGCTGCGCTGGGGGCGGGCGCGTTGGCCGTCGTCGTCGCCGCCTGGCGCCGCCTGTCTGCAGCGGCTCCGGCTTACGACGTCCGGGATTCTCGTGCCGCACAGCCGCTCGATCGCTCTGCGTGGCTGCTCGTCGTCTGCTATGGAGCGTTCGGGTTCGGATACATCCTCCCCGCGACCTTCATCCCCGCCGCGGCGCGCAGTCTGTTCAACGATCCGCTCGTATTCGGCTGGGCTTGGCCGTTGTTCGGCGTTGCAGCAGCGGTCTCCACGGTTTTGGTGACCACGATCTTTCGCTCCTCGCCGCCGCGCAGAACCGCAGCGGTAAGTCTTCTTGTCATGGCGGCCGGAGTCGCCGCACCGTTGGTGCATGCGAGCCTTCGCAGCCTTGCCATCTCGGCAGTCTGCGTTGGCGGCACTTTCATGGTCATGACGATGGCGGGGGTGCAGGAGGCCAGGAGGATCGCCGGAGGCGAGCCGACGAAGCTCATCGCTGCGTTGACGGCGGCATTTGCCGTCGGACAGTTGGCCGGGCCCGTCGTCGTCAGGCTGCGCCTTTCCGAAAGAGACCCTTTTACGTTGCCGAGCGCAGTTGCTGTAGCGCTTTTGCTCGGCAGTGCCGTTGCCCTGTTGCTGACAGAGGAGGAACGTTCCCGTGTCGACGATGCCAGACCGCCTGCCGCTGCCCTCGCTCGAGGACATGACCGAAGCCCAGCGAGCGGCCGCGAATGAGCTGATCGCAGGTCCACGCAAGGCCGTGGTCGGGCCTTTCATTCCGCTCCTGCGCAGTCCCGAGCTGATGTCACGCCTGCAGAAGGTCGGCGATTACCTTCGCTTCGACAGTGCGCTCGCGCCCCGAATCACCGAGTTCGCGACGCTGCTGGTGTCGCGATCGTGGTCGCAGCAATTCGAGTGGGCCGTGCACGTGCCGCTGGCGCGCCAGGCCGGCATCGGCGAGGAAATCATCGAGGCAGTACGTGAGGGACGCCGGCCAGCGTCGCTGCCCGCAGCCCAGGCGGTCGTCCTCGATTTCGTCACGGAGCTGACCAACAACAAGGGCGTCGCGCAAGCCACGTACGATGCAACGCTCGAACTGTTGGGTGAGCAGGGCTTGATCGACCTCATCGGCACCGTCGGCTATTTCACCTGGATGTCCATGCTGCTCAACGTTGCCCACACGCCGGCGCGTGCCGGCAGCGGGATCGAGCCGCTGCCCGAATTCCCACGATGAATCGGATCGAGCCGACCACCCTGCCGCGGGGTCGAGCCTCGTTGGGGCTGCTGCGATGCTGAGCCTAGCGATGGGAATGCGCCCGACCTCCGTTCGGGTCGCAGTTGATTCGGGACATCGTTGCCTTGGTCGTGTTTCCCGGGTAAACAAGCTCGTTCGATCATTGCAGCATGCAGGATAGGAGCCGCGGCGCCGATGTCTGACACGCCTTCCGCATAGCATTGACACGGACTCGACTTTGGCGCGAGATGGCTCTGGCTCCGGCACACGCAAGGCTGCTGCTTCGGCTGCAGCGCAATTCGTTCGCCTACTTCGTCCACGAGACCAACCCGAGCAACGGCCTCGTCCTCGACAAGACGAGCGATGACTGGCCGGCGAGCATCGCCGCGATGGGGATGGCGCTCACCGCGTATCCGGTCGGAGTGGTTCGCAGGTTCATCGGCCGCGACGACGCAGCAGCACGGACCTTGACGATGCTGCGCTTCCTCGCCGAGAGCGAGCAGAGCGAGTCGCCCGAGGCGACGGGCTATCGAGGGTTCTACTACCACTTCCTCGACATACGGACCGGCCGGCGCGCCTGGCACAGCGAGCTGTCGAGCGTCGACACGGCGCTCCTGATCGCCGGCGTGCTCACCGCGGCGGCGTTCTTTGACGGCAGCGACGAGCGCGAGCGGGAGATCCGCGACCGCGCCCGGATGCTCTACGAGCGCGTCGAGTGGCGTTGGATGCTCGCCGGCCGCGACACGCTCTGCCACGGCTGGCGGCCCGAGCACGACTTTCTGCCCTTCCACTGGGAGGGGTATGACGAGGCGCTCATCCTCTACGTCCTCGCCCTCGGCTCGCCCACGCATGCGATCGACGCGTCCTGCTACGACGCCTGGTGCCGCACCTACGAGTGGAAGAGCGTCTACGGAATCGACTACCTCTACGCGGGGCCGCTCTTCACGCACCAGATCTCGCACGTCTGGTGCGACTTCCGCGGGATCCGCGACGGTTTCATGCGCGAGCACGACTGCGACTACTTCGAGAACAGCCGCCGCGCCACGCACGTGCAGCGGCAGTACGCGATCCGCAACCCGCAGGGCTTCGCCCACATGGACGGAACGTGCTGGGGCCTCACTGCGTGCGACGGGCCCGGCTTCGAGACGCGCATCGTCGACGGCGTGCCGCGGATCTTCTTCGACTACATCGCGCGCGGCGCGCCGTACGGCCCCGACGACGGTACGCTGGCGCCGTGGGCCGTCGCCGCTTCGCTCCCGTTCGCGCCCGAGATCGTGCTGCCGGCGCTCGACAGCATGGCGCGGCTTCCGATCCGCGTCGCCAATACGTACGGCTTCAAGGCTTCGATCAATCCCGAATACCGCGTCCGCGGCGACGACGGCATCGGCTGGATCTCGCCATACCACTTCGGCATCAACGAAGGCCCGACCGTGCTGATGATCGAAAACTACCGATCGGGGCTCGTCTGGTCGCTGATGCAGCGGTGCGAGGCGGTGGTCCGCGGCCTGCGTGCGGCGGGGTTTGCCGGCGGCTGGCTCGCGTCGGCGTCGCCGTGAAGCCGCTCGTCATCGCTCCCTCGATCCTCGCCGCCGACTTCGGTCGGCTGCGCGAAGAGGTTCGCGCCGTCGACGCCGCCGGCGCCGACTGGATCCACGTCGACGTCATGGACGGCCGCTTCGTCCCCGACATCAGCTTCGGCCCTGTCGTCGTCGAGGCCGCTCGTCGCGCGACGGCCAAGCCGCTCAACGTCCACCTGATGGTCGTCGAGCCGGAGCGCCACGTCGACGCGATCGTGCGCGCGGGCGCCGACCACGTGCTCGTGCCGTCCGAGCCGTCGGCGACGGTGCACCTGCACCGCGTACTGATGCGCATCCGCGCACTCGGCAGGAAGGCCGGTGTCGTGCTCGATCCGGCGAGCCCGCTCGCGTTCGTCGAGGAGGTGCTGCATCTGTGCGAGATCGTCCTCGTGATGTCGGTCAACCCCGGTTTCGGCGGCCAGTCGTTCCTGCCCGAGGTGCTGCCCAAGATCCGCGCGCTGCGCGAGCTCTGCGATGCGCGCGGACTAGACCCATGGATCGAGGTCGACGGCGGCCAGGACGGCGCGAACGCCTGGCAGGCGGTCGATGCCGGTGCCGACGCGATCGTCGCCGGCTCGGCGATCTTCGGCGCACCGGACTATGCCGCGGCGATCGCCCGCCTGCGCGCGCATGCGCGCCCGCAGGCGCGACCTGCGACCGGGTAGCCGCTCCGCGCAGCCGGGCGGGGCCGTCGGAGACCTCCTACGGACTGGCGCTCGGTTGCGCCCTTGCGGCGCGGCGGCAGCGGCGTAGCGTGCAAACTCTCCGTCGTCGCGACGTTGGTCGCGACCTTTCCGCACGCGCGGGACTGAACAGCGGAGAACCAAGAATGCAACTCGCGATGATCGGCCTTGGCCGCATGGGCGCCGGCATGGTGCGGCGGCTGCTCGCCAAGGGCCACGAGTGCGTCGTCCACGACATGCAGCCCGCGGCGATCGCCGCGCTGCAGAAGGACGGCGCCGTCGGCGCGGCGACGCTCGCCGAGCTCGCCGCGAAGATGACCAAGCCCCGTGCAATCTGGCTGATGGTGCCGGCCGCGATCGTCGACCAGGAGCTCGAGCAGCTGCAATCCCATCTCGAAGCGGGCGACATCGTCATCGACGGCGGCAACTCGTACTACCGCGACGACATCCGCCGCGCCGAAGCACTGACCGCCGCGGGCCTGCACTACGTCGACGTCGGCACGAGCGGCGGCGTCGAGGGCATCCGCCGCGGCTATTGCCTGATGATCGGCGGCGAGGCCGAGGTCGTCGAGCGGCTGACGCCGATCTTCGAAGCGCTCGCCCCCGGCGTCGGCGCGGCGACGCGGACACGCGGCCGCGCCGGCGCGCCGGCGCGCGCCGAGCAGGGTTTCCTGCACTGCGGCCCGCACGGCGCCGGCCACTTCGTCAAGATGGTCCACAACGGAATCGAATACGGGGTCATGGCCGCGTACGCCGAAGGCTTCAACATCCTGCGCAACGCCGACGTCGGCAAGCGAGAACACGCCGCCGACGCCGAGACGAGCCCGCTGCGCCATCCGGAGTTCTATCGCTACGAGATGAACCTTCCCGAGATCGCCGAGGTCTGGCGGCGCGGCAGCGTCATCGGCTCATGGCTGCTCGACCTGACCGCGAACGCCCTGCACGGCGATGCCCGGCTCGGCAACTACGGCGGCCGCGTCTCCGATTCGGGCGAGGGCCGCTGGACGATCGAGGCCGCGATCGACGAATCGGTGCCTGCACCCGTGCTGAGCGCGGCGCTCTACGAACGCTTCTCGTCGCGCGGCGAAGCCGACTTCGCGAACAAGATCCTGTCGGCGATGCGCAAGGAATTCGGCGGCCACGTCGAGAAGCCCGCGGGAGGAGGCAGATGACCGCTCCCGCCGCCGCCGTCCGCCCCGCGGAGCAGCCGTCGGACGCGCTCGTCGTCTTCGGCTTCACCGGCGACCTCGCGAACAAGAAGATCTTCCCGGCGCTCTACGAGCTGGTGAAGAAGCAGGCGCTCGCGGTGCCGGTGATCGGCGTCGCGTCGACGGCGCTCGAGCCCGCGCAGGTGCTCGCGCGCGTTCGCGACAGCGTCGAGCACGAAGGCAAGGTCGACGATGCAGCGGCGCTCGACCGGCTGCTCTCGCTCGTCCGCTACGTCAGCGGCGACTACCGCGAGCCGCAGACGTTCCAGGCGCTGAAGGCCGCGCTCGGCGAAGCGAAGCGGCCGGCGCACTACCTCGCGATCCCGCCGGCGCTCTTCGAAACCGTGATCCAGGGCCTCGGTGCCGCCGGCCTCGCGCGCGACGCCCGTGTCATCGTCGAGAAGCCGTTCGGCCGCGACCTCGCCTCCGCCATCGAGCTCGACGCCGTCGCCCATGCCGTCTTTCCCGAGCCGTCGATCTTCCGGATCGACCACTACCTCGGCAAGGAGGCGATCATGAACATCCTCTACTTCCGCTTCGCCAACTCGTTCCTCGAGCCGATCTGGAACCGCGACCACGTCGCGAGCGTGCAGATCACGCTCGCCGAGGACTTCGGCATCGGCGGGCGCGGCGGCTTCTACGAGGGCGCCGGCGCGCTGCGCGACGTGATCGAGAACCACCTGTTCCAGATCGTCGCCCTGCTCGCGATGGAGCCTCCCGCGTATCGCGGCTTCGCCGCAGTGCACGGCGAGAAGGCCGGCGTCTTCCACGCGATGCGGCCGCTCGCGCGCGACGACCTCGTGCGCGGTCAGTACGACGGCTATCGCCGCGAGAAGGACGTCGCCGCCGACTCCGACGTCGAGACGTACTGCGCGCTGCGCCTCTTCATCGACTCGTGGCGCTGGGCCAGCGTGCCGTGGTACCTGCGAGCCGGCAAGTGCCTGCCGACGACGGCCGCCGAGGTGCTCGTCCGCCTGAAGGCGCCGCCGCAGCGGCTGTTCGACGATTCGCCGCTCGACGCGAGCGGCGCCAACCACGTCCGCTTCAAGCTGCAGCCGAGCTCGGCGGTCGCGCTCGCCGCGCGCATCAAGCGGCCGGGCAAGGGCTTTCGCGGCGAGCAGCGCGAGCTCTACCTGTGCGAGGACTTCAGCGGCGAAGAGCCGACGTACGCGCGGCTGCTCGGCGACGCGATGGCCGGCGACGGCTCGCTCTTCACGAGTCAGGATGCGGTCGAGGCGGCGTGGGCGGTCGTCGACCGCGTCCTCGTCGACCATCCGCCGTGCCTGCCGTACGCGCCGGGAACGTGGGGGCCGAAGGCGGCCGACGCGCTGATCGCCGCCGACGGCGGCTGGCACGACCCGGCTCCCGAAGCGCCGCCGCCGCGCTGCCCGCCATGACCGCGCCGATCGTCGTCCTGCTCGATGTCGACAACACGCTGCTCGACAACGACCGGATCATCGCCGACCTGCGCGAGCACCTCGCGCGCGACTTCGGCGCCGCGAGCGCCGAGCGTTACTGGACGATCTTCGAGGCGCTGCGCAGCGAGCTCGGCTACGTCGATTACCTCGGCGCGCTGCAGCGCTATCGCAGCGCCGTCGAGACCGACGACGCCGCCGCGCACCGGCTGCTCTCGGTGTCGACGTTCCTGATCGACTATCCGTTCGCCGACCGCCTCTACCCGCGCGCGCTCGAGGTCGTGACGCGGCTCGGCCGGCTCGGCACGACGGCGATCCTCTCCGACGGCGACGTCGTCTTCCAGCCTCGCAAGGTGATGCGCTCGGGCCTCTGGGACGCGGTCGACGGGCGCGTCCTGATCCACGTCCACAAGGAGCAGATGCTCGCCAGCGTGCAGCGCAACTACCCGGCCGAGCGCTACGTCATGGTCGACGACAAGGTGCGCATCCTGACGGCGATGAAGGCGGTGCTCGGCGATCGCCTCGTCACCGTCTTTCCGCGCCAGGGCCACTACGCGCTCGACGCCGCCGACGTCGCCCGCTATCCGGCGCCCGACGTCGCCGTCGAAACGATCGGCGACCTGCTCGAGCTCGACCTCACGTCCCGGCTCGGCCAACTCCAGGAGACCCCATGAACGCGAACACCGCGAAGCTGCACGCGCTCGGCCAGAGCCTGTGGCTCGACAACATCACCCGCCAGATGCTCGACGACGGCACGCTCGCGCGCTACATCCGCGACTATTCGATCACCGGCCTGACGTCGAACCCGACGATCTTCGAGCACGCGATCGGCAAGGGCGATGCGTACGACGAGCAGATCGCTTCGCTCGCCCGCGCCGGCCGCTCGGGCGAGGACCTCTTCTTCCAGCTCGCGCTGCGCGACCTGACGCGCGCGGCCGATCTCTTCAAGCCGGCGCACGACGCGAGCGGCGGCGTCGACGGCTGGGCCTCGCTCGAGGTCTCGCCGCTTCTCGTCGACGATGCCGAGAAGACGATCGAGTCGGTGGCGCGCCTGCACGCGGCGGCGGCCCGGCCGAACCTCTACATCAAGATCCCGGGGACGAAGGCCGGCGTGCGCGCGATCGAGGCGTCGATCTTCGCCGGCATTCCGATCAACGTGACGCTGCTCTTCTCGCGCGAGCAGTAC
>DATJIM010000169.1:0-4310 GCA_035493195.1 Caldimonas sp. | reverse complement strand
CGGATTCCGGGGAATTCGCGCTCGACCGCTTCCATCAGCGGCGTCAGCGTCGCCTCCATCGCGCCGAACACGATCACCGAGCGCTCGACCGTTCGCGGCGCGACGTGAAGATGGCGAAAGTGGGTGTCGAGGACCCATTCGATCATCGGCCACGCCATCACCGGAAATCCGGGCACGAAGAAGACGCCGCCCGTGCCCGAGCGCACCGCGAAGCCGGCGATCTTGTTGTACGGGTTCGGGATGATCTCGGCGCCGACCGGGAAGACCGCCATGTTGAGACGGTGCCGGTTGTCCTCGCGGTCGGGGTCGAACACCGTTCCCTGCTCGCGCGCGACGTCGCGCATGCGCTCGATGACGAGCGCCTCGGCCTCGGGCTGGAGCGCGAGCGGAACGCCGAGCGCTGCCGCGGCGCATTGCCGGGTGTGGTCGTCGGGGGTCGCGCCGATGCCGCCGCACGAGAACACCAGGTCGCCGCTCGCGAACGCGTCGCGCAGGTCGGCGGTGATCCGCGGCGGGTCGTCGCCGACGTAGCGGGCCCAGGCGAGCTGCAGGCCGCGCGTGGCGAGCAGCTCGATGACCTTCGGCAGATGCTTGTCGGCGCGCTTGCCCGAGAGGATCTCGTCGCCGACGATGACGAGGCCGATGTTCATGCCGCGAATCCCGGCGGCGCCTCGATCGACGGCGGGCGCTCGGGCGGCAAGGGCATCGGCGTCCCGCGTGCACCCTGGCTCGCGCGCAGCCGCTCGAGCGCCGCGAGCAGATAGTGCGCGAACCAGAGCGAGGAAAACGCGAACACGAGCGTGTACAGCCAGATCGCGACGACGATCAGGAGCGGCGCGAAGACGAGCGCGAGCGCACTCACCGCCCAGAGCAGCGACGGCGCTGCGCCGAGCGCGCCGCAGACGATCCCCATGCCGAAGAGCGGCCAGCGCTCCTCGCGCAGCAGCTGCAGCCGCTCGTCGCGGCTGGCGTGGTCGGCGAGCACGTCGTGCGCGAACACGCGGTACGTCAGCCAGCCCCAGATCAGCGCCGGCAGGACGAGGACGAGCGGCGGCACGAACCAGAACGGGATGCTGACGATCAGCGCGGCGAGCGCGACCAGCGTGCAACCGATCGAGACGGCGACGCCGCTCCAGAAGCCGGCGCCGTGGCGCCGCTCGAGCGTCGGAAAGCGCCGCGCCGCGACGAGGCGAACGAGCGCCGGCGTCATCAGCAGGGCGGCGACGAGCAGCGAGACGACGACGAACACCGGCACCGCGAGCGCGACGACGACGAGCGGCGCGAGCACGCTCGCCCAGCCGCCGGCGCCGACCGCGCGCAACCAGGCGAAGAGCGGCTCGAGGAGGGCGTTGTTCTCGAGCCAGGCGCGCATGTCGGCGACGGCCGGCTCCCAGAACCAGTAGCCGAGCGCTGCGGCGGCGCCCCCGACGATCAGGAGCGGCAGCAGCGACAGCGCGATCACCTTCGGGTGCAGGCAATACGCGGCCGCGCGCCAGAACGAATCGAGCAACTCGCGCGTCATCGGTAGTCCACCGACTGGAGTGTAAGAGGCTGCCACTTCGTCACGCTTTCATGGCAGAAGGGCCGGACGGCCGGCGAGATCGAGTCATGTCGCACCGGGCCGCTGCCGATAATTTCTGGATGCCCTGGCTTCACTCGCCGACCCTGCTCGTCGCTTTCGCGATCGTCGTTGCGCTCGCCAGCGTCGTCTCGATCGCCGTTCATCGCCAGCAGCAGGGCCGCCGCGGCGCCCGCTGGTGGCTCGTCGCCAACGCCGTCCTCGCCGCCGCGCTCGTCGTCCACGCGATGAACGGGCCCGGTGAGATCGGCACGCCGATCGCGGCGGTGCTCGCGTTGCAGTGGCCGATCCTCACCCTCGCCGGCATCCGCCGCTTCTATGCGCGCGGCGGGACCCGGATCTCCGAATGGCAGGACGGCGTCGTCTTCGTCGTCGCCGCGCTCGCTGCGGTCGCGAGCTGGATCGAGCCGATCGAGTTCGCGGGCGCGCCCAAGGTGCACGCCGTCGCCGCCTTCGTGCTGACGCTCTACGCCGCCTCCGCGATCGCCCACCTCGAGGACTTCGCGAGCAGCTCGACGCTGCGCACGTTGCGCCTCGCCTTCGTCACCGCGGCGCTGGCGCAGGGCGCGTGGCTGGCGCTGATCGGCGCCGTCCTCGGCGCCCTCGTTCCGGTCGGCGACGGCTCGCTGGTCGCGATGCTCGCGACCGCAGCGATGGCGGTGACGATGACGCAGCTCGCGCCGGTGATGAACCTCGAGCGCAGGATCGCACACCTGCTCGCGTCGCAGCGCAAGCTCCGCAATCTCGTCGACGTCGACGCGCTGACGCGGCTGCCGAACCGCCGCCACTTCCACGAGCTCGCCGAGCGCGCGATCGAGCAGGCGCGAGACGCCGCGACGCTGATCGTCTTCGACGTCGACCGCCTGAAGCGCATCAACGAGATGCTCGGCCACGCGACCGGCGACGAGGCGCTGCGCCAGATCGGCACCGCGCTGCGCGAGACGCTGCGCCGGCGCGACGTCGCCGGCCGCCTCGGCGGCGACGAGTTCGCGGTCATCCTGCCACGCACTCGCCTGGCCGACTCGGCGATCGTCGTCTCGCGCATCGTCGCCCGCCTCGACGATCGCCAGGTCGCGCCGCGGATCGCTCGCGTCGCGCTCAACGTCGGCGCCGTCCAGTTCAAGTCCAACGAGACCGTCGGCGACGCGCTCCGCCGCGCCGACGCCGAGCTCGTCGCCAAGCGCGACGCGGCGCGGCGCGTCGAGGGCAGCGCAGCGCCTGCCGCCGCGGAGGAGCCTGCGGGGGCCGAATCGACCTCGGCGCCGGCGATCTCGGCACCGACGCCGTCGGCGTTGATGAGCCTGATCCCGGTCGGCGAAGTGAAGGCGGCGCCGGTCCGCTGATCGCCGCGGTCGGACGGCTGCACCGACAATCGGTGCGATGCCCGACCTGCCGCTCGCCAGCATCGTCACCGCGGCGCTCGTCGTCGTCCTCGCCTACAGCGTCTTCGGCATGACGGGATTCGGGGCGACGCTCGTCGGCGCGCCGCTCCTCGCGCACCTGCTGCCGATCCGCTTCGTCGTGCCGATGATGCTCGTCTTCGACCTGACCGCCGGGCTGCTGCTCGGGCTGCGCAGCCGCAACGACGTCGACCGCAGGGAGCTGCTGCTGCTCGCTCCGTTCATCGCGCTCGGGATGCTGCTCGGCGTGACCGCGCTCGTTCACGCGCCCGATCGCTGGCTGCTCGGCGGCCTCGGCGCGTTCGTGTTCGCGTATGCGTGCTGGAGCCTCGTCCAGCGCGGCGCACCGCGCCCGGTGTCGGCGCGCTGGGTGGCGCCGGCCGGCGTCGCGGGCGGCGTCTTCACCGCGCTCTACGGCAGCGGCGGACCGATCTACACGACGTACCTCGCACGCCGCGTCGGCGACGCCAAGCAGCTGCGCGCGACGATCGCGGTCCTCATCTTCTGCACCGCGTGGGCGCGGCTCGCGCTCTTCTCGGCGAGCGGGCTGATGCTGCAGCCGTCGCTGCTGCCGCTCGCGTTCCTGCTGCTGCCGTGCGCGGTGCTCGGCTACCTCGCCGGCAGCCGGCTGCACCACCGACTGCCGCCTCGGCAGGCGGCACGGATCGTGTGGGGGCTGCTGCTCGCGAGCGGTGCGTCGCTCGTCTGGCGCGCAGTCGCCGGCTGATGGCGGTCAGGAAACGCGGACGACCCGCCAGCCGCGCTTCGTCGCTTCCGCGCGCAGCCGTGCATCCGGGTCGACGGCGACAGGCGTTCCGACCGCCTCGAGCAGCGGCAGGTCGTTGACGGAGTCGCTGTAGAACGTCGCGGCGTCGAGCGCCGCCGGCGGCAGGTGCTGCGCGTCGAGCCACGCCGCGATGCGGGCGACCTTGCCGGCGCGCATGTTGACGATTCCCGCGGTCCGGCCGCTGAAGTCGCCGTTGGCCGCGATCTCGAGCTCGGTCGCGATCAGCTCGTCGATGCCGAGCGACGCGGCGATCGGCGCTGCGAGGAACCGGTTCGTCGCCGTGGTGAGGACGAGCCGTTCGCCGGCGTCGCGATGCTGTGCGACGAGCGCGCGCGCGGCGCTGCCGATCCGAGGCTCGATCTCGGCGCGAACGAAACGGTCGCGCACCGGTGCCCACGCCGCCGCCGAGCGGCCGGCGAGCGTCGCCGCGTAGAAGCCCGCGAACTCGTCGGCCGAGATCGCGCCGCGCGCGTAGCGCTCGGCGACGTCGCGGTTCGCCACGCCGAAGGTCTCGCGTTCGAGGACGCCTGTCTCGACGAGAAAG
>DATJIM010000168.1:0-5680 GCA_035493195.1 Caldimonas sp. | reverse complement strand
TCGGCCGCGCGCGCGCCGATGTGGCCGGCGTAGAAGGGCGGGATCGCGATGCCGCGGGCGGCGGAAGTCGGAGCCGAGTCGGCGGTAGCGACGGCGGTCATGGCCCGGCCATCATGCCGCAACGTCGAAGCGGCGCGACGCGAAGACCGACAGGTCGAACCCCGGCCGGCCGAGCACGCGATCCGCGATCGCCTCGCCGAGCCCCGCCGAGTGCTTGAACGCGTGGCCCGAGCACGCCGAGACGATCCAGATCGCGTCGTGCTCGGGGTGCCGGTCGAAGATGAAGCCCGAATCGGGGCTCGTCGTGTAGAGGCAGGTCGCGGCGCGGACGACCCGCGGGCCGATCGAGCGCAGGCGCAACGCGACGTTGCCGCGGTACGTCGCGTCGGCCTCGCGTGCGGAGACGGTGCGATCGACGGCATCCGGGTCGGTCGTCGTCGTCTCCTGCTCGGACGCGACCTTGACGCCGGCAACGTCGTCGACCATCGGGAAGCCGTACAGGTGCTCGTCGCCGTCGCCGGCGGCGCGGATGAAGATCGGGAACGCGCCGGGCGCGTAGAGCGACGGTGCCGACGTCTCGAACCAGAGGAGCACCTGGCGCAGCACGCGCAGCCGCTCGGCGTAGACGCCGCCGACGAGACGCGCGAGCCAGGGCCCCGCGGCGACGACGACCGCCGCCGCGACGTAGCTCGCGCGCGCGGTGCGCACGCGCGCGCCGCCCGGCGCCGCCTCGATCGCGAGCACCTCTTCCTCGACGCGCAGCGTTGCGCCGCGCCGCCGCGCGGCGTCGAGCTGGGCGCGAACGCACGCCTCGGGAAAGACGGCGCCGGCCTCGGGTTCCCAGTAGCCGATCTCGTCGCCTTCGAGGATGAACTGCGGGAAGCGCGCGCCGATCTCGGCGGCGCCGAGGACCTCGTGCGCGATGCCGTGCGCGACGGCGGCGTCGATCGTGCGGCGAACGAAGTCGCGCTTGCCGTGGTGCAGCGCGTCGCTTCGCGTCGGGCCGAAGATCAGGCCGCCGGTCGCGCGGTAGAGCGGCTCGCCGCACTCGCGCTCGAGCTCGCGCCAGATCGAGTGCGAGCGGCGGACGAGCGGCACGTACTCGATGCCTTCGCCGATCGCGAGCCGCGTGATCCGCGTCGCGCCGTGGCTCGATCCCATCGTGTGCGGCGGCGCGTAGCGGTCGATGCCGATGACCTTGGCGCCGCGGCTGGCGAGCTGGTACGCGGTGGCGCTGCCGATCGCGCCGAGGCCGACGACGATGACATCGGCGCTGGCGTTGCTGGACGCGGAGGAGCTCACGCGCCGATTGTGGCGACGGTCGTCGGGGCGCCGATCGGCGGCCGTGCTCAGCAGGCCGCGAGGCCGCGGGCGACGAACGCCGGATTCTCGAAGCCCGGCTTGCCGTAACGGAGCGGCGCGCCCGCCAGGTCGGTGACCGACCCGCCGGCGGCGACGAGCACGGCGTGGCCGGCGGCGATGTCCCACTCCATCGTCCGCCCGAAGCGCGGATACAGGTCCGCCGCGCCGGCCGCGAGCAGGCACAGCTTCAACGACGATCCGATGGCGCGGCGCGCAGCGACGCGCCGGCCCGCAAGGAAGGCGTCGAGCGCGGCGACGTCGCCGTGCGACGCGCTCGCGACCACGGTCAGCCCTTCGGCGGGAACGGTGCGGCAGCGCAGCACCTCGGTTCCAGCGCTGCTGCGCACGTAGGCCGGGCCGGCCGCCGCGCCGGCGTAGACGGTGCCGAGGGCAGGCGCGCAGACGATCCCGAGCACGGGATGTCCGTTCTCGATCAACGCGACGTTGACGGTGAACTCGCCGTTGCGCTTGATGAATTCCCGAGTGCCGTCGAGCGGGTCGACGAGCCAGAATCGGTTGCCGATGTCGGGCACGCAGCCGGCCGCCGCCAACTCCTCGGCGACGATCGGAATGTCGGGCGCGAGCGCATGCAGCGCGTCGACGATCAGCGCTTCGGCGCGCTGGTCGGCCAACGTCACCGGCGACGCATCCTCCTTCGAATCGACAGCGAACTCGGTCGCGTAGACCTCCATGACCAGCCGACCGGCCTCGAGCGCGATCGTCTCGACACGTTGCAGCAGTTCAGCGTTCGAAAAGGACAAGCGCGGCTCCATGCGAAGCCGCGAATTGTCGCCGCAGCGACGCGCGTCAGGCGCTGACGTCGAGCAGGCCGCCGGGGCCGCTCGCGGGAGGCGTTGTCGCTTGCTGGGGCAGGGGAGCGTCGCCGCCGCGGCTCGGCATGTGGCTGGTGAAGACGCTCGCGAACGCCTCGCGTGCGCCGGCGAGGTCGCCGGCGGCGAGCGCAGTGCCGATCCGGGCGAACGGCCCGTCGGGATTGCGCTCGGCGCGAAGCGGCGCCTTCGCCGCCAGCGTGGCATACGCGTCCGACGCCGCACCGAGGTCGCCGGCCTTCAGCGCCTGCGCGAGATCTCGGACGGCGCCACGGCGCTCGTGCGCCACGCTCGCCGTGTGCTCGGGGGCAAAGGCACCCGTCGGGCGGATCTGCATCGTCATCACCGGGCTCCCACCATTGCTCGGACTGCAATGTCTCGCGCACTGTGCGGCATGGCGGGCGCGCCGCTCGTCGGATTCGCGGCACGAAGAGCCGCCAATTGCGCGGATCGGCTTCGCGCCAGCACTGCGATCGGCGAGGCACTGGACGAACGGCGCCGGCCGCCGCCGGGCGCAGCACACCGATTCGCGGGGGTCCCGCGGCAGGCGACCTGGCCTCGCGGGATACTCGCTCGAAGGCCGCAGGTGGGCCGGAGGATGGAATGAAGCGAGACGATCGCTGCGAGATCGCCGCGGATCTGGAATCGGAACGGGGGAACGCGACGAGCCAGCCGGCGTCGCTCACTCACCTGCAGCGCCTGGAGGCCGAGAGCATCCACGTCATGCGGGAGGTCGTCGCCGAGTGCGAGCGGCCGGTGATGCTCTATTCCATCGGCAAGGACAGCGGTGTGATGCTTCACATCGCCAAGAAGGCGTTCTACCCGTCGGTGCCGCCTTTTCCGCTGCTCCACGTCGACACGACGTGGAAATTCCGCGCGATGTACGAGATGCGCGACCGGATGGCACGCGAGACGGGAATGCCGCTGCTCGTGCATCGCAATCCCGAGGCGGCCGCGCTCGGCATCAACCCCTTCAGCCACGGCTCGCAGCTTCACACCGACATGTGGAAGACGCAGGGCCTGAAACAGGCGCTCGAGCTGCACGGCTTCGACGCCGCGTTCGGCGGTGCGCGTCGCGACGAGGAGAAGTCGCGCGCCAAGGAGCGCATCTTCTCGTTCCGCAACGCCCAGCACCGCTGGGACCCGAAGAACCAGCGACCCGAGCTCTGGAAGGTCTACAACGCCCGCAAGCACCCGGGCGAGTCGATCCGGGTCTTCCCGCTGTCGAACTGGACCGAGCTCGACATCTGGCAATACATCTACCTCGAGAAGGTGCCGGTCGTGCCGCTCTACTTCGCGGCGCCGCGGCCGGTCGTCGAGCGCAGCGGCACGCTGATCATGGTCGATGACGAGCGGATGCCGTTGCAACCCGGGGAAGTTCCGAAGCTGCGCAAGGTGCGCTTCCGCACGCTCGGCTGCTACCCTCTCACCGGTGCGATCGAGTCGGATGCCGACACGCTGCCGTCGCTCATCCAGGAAATGCTGCTGACGCGAACCTCGGAACGCCAGGGCCGGATGATCGACCACGACACGTCGGCATCGATGGAAAAGAAGAAGCAGGAGGGCTATTTCTGATGGCCCACGTCTCCGAGCTGATCGCGAGCGACATCGAGCGCTACCTCGCTCAGCACGAGCAGAAGAGCCTGCTGCGCTTCATCACCTGCGGCAGCGTCGACGACGGCAAGAGCACGCTGATCGGGCGGCTGCTCTACGAGTCGAAGATGCTGTTCGAGGACCAGCTCGCGGCGGTCGAGGCCGACTCGCGCAAGTGGGGCACGCAGGGTGGCGACCTCGACTTCGCGCTCCTCGTCGACGGCCTCGCCGCCGAGCGCGAGCAGGGCATCACGATCGACGTCGCGTACCGCTTCTTCTCGACCGATCGGCGCAAGTTCATCGTCGCCGACACGCCGGGCCACGAGCAGTACACCCGCAACATGGTCACCGGGGCATCGACCGCCGACCTCGCGATCATCCTGGTCGACGCCCGCAAGGGCGTGCTCACCCAGACGCGCCGCCACACGTGCCTGGTCGGCCTGATCGGCATCCGCCAGGTCGTCCTCGCGGTCAACAAGATGGACCTCGTCGGCTGGTCCGAGCAGGCCTTCCGCGACATCGAGGCGGCGTATCGCTCGTTCGCCGCGCAGGCCAGCGTGCACGACATCAGCGCGCTTCCGCTGTCCGCGCTCAAGGGCGACAACATCCTCGAGCCGAGCGCCCGGATGCCGTGGTACCGCGGCCCGACCCTAATGGGTCTGCTCGAGTCGGTCGAGCTCGACGAGACGCTGCAGCAGCGCGGCGCCTTCCGGTTGCCGGTGCAGTGGGTCAACCGGCCGCACCTCGACTTCCGCGGGTTTTGCGGGATGGTCTCGAGCGGAGTCGTCCAGCCCGGCGACCGCGTCCGCATCCAGCCTTCGGGCCGCGAGAGCCGCGTCGCGCGCATCGTCGGCATCGCGGGCGACCTGCCGCTCGCCGTCGCCGGGCAGTCGATCACGCTGACCCTGGCCGACGACGTCGACGTATCGCGCGGCGACGTGATCTCGGCGGCCGAAGCGCCGGCCGAGGTCGCCGACCAGTTCGAGTGCACGCTGGTGTGGATGGCGGAGGAGCCGATGCTGCCGGGCCGCGGCTACCTCCTGAAGCTCGGCACGCGCACGACGAACGCGACGATCACCGAGCCCAAGTACAAGCTCAACGTCAACACGATGGAGCACCTGGCGGCGAAGACGCTCGAGCTCAACGAGATCGGCGTCTGCAACATCGCGCTCGACCGCGTCGTTCCGTTCGACTCCTACGCGCGCAACCGCGACGGCGGCGGCTTCATCCTGATCGACCGGATGACGCACCACACGGTCGGTGCCGGGATGCTCCACTTCGCGCTGCGCCGTGCCCACAACATCCACCTGCAGCCGCTCGACGTCGACAAGGCGGCGCGGGCGGCGTGCCTCGGCCAGCGGCCGGTCGTCGTCTGGCTCACCGGCCTCTCGGGAGCGGGCAAGTCGACGATCGCCAACCTGGTCGAGAAAAAGCTGCACGCGCTCGGCCGCCACTGCTACCTGCTCGACGGCGACAACGTCCGCCACGGGCTCAACCGCGACCTCGGCTTCACGGAGGCCGACCGCGTCGAGAACATCCGTCGCGTCGCCGAGGTCGCGGCGCTGATGGTCGACGCCGGCCTGATCGTGCTCACGGCCTTCATCTCGCCGTTCCGGGCCGAGCGCGCGATGGCGCGTGCGCTCGTCGGCGCGGGCGAGTTCGTCGAGGTCCATGTCGACACGCCGCTCGAGGTCGCCGCGCGGCGCGACGTCAAGGGCCTCTACGCCAAGGCGCGCCGCGGCGAGCTCGTCAACTTCACCGGCATCGACTCGCCGTACGAGGCGCCCGAGCACGCCGAGCTCACCGTCGACACCGTCGGCAGCAGCGCCGACGAGGCGGCCGACCGAGTCATCGCCAAGCTGCGCGAACTCGGCCTTCTCGGCGCCTGAAAACAG
>DATJIM010000167.1:0-2663 GCA_035493195.1 Caldimonas sp. | reverse complement strand
GCTCGCGCGCGAGTCGGGCCACCGCGTCACCGGTTGCGACGCCAACGTCTATCCGCCGATGAGCGAGCAGCTCGCGGCGCTCGGCATCGACCTGATCGAGGGCTACGGCGCCGACCAGCTCGCGCTCGCGCCCGACCTCTTCGTCATCGGCAACGCGCTGACGCGCGGCAACCCGCTCGTCGAAGCGATCCTCGACGCCGACGTCGCGTACACGAGCGGGCCGCAATGGCTCGCCGACCACGTCCTCGCGGGTCGCCACGTGCTCGCCGTCGCAGGCACGCACGGCAAGACGGGAACGACGGCGATGCTGGCGTGGATCCTCGAGCGCGCCGGCGCCGCGCCGGGCTTCCTGATCGGCGGCGTGCCGCTCGACTTCGGGGTCTCGGCGCGCCTCGGCGCGGCGAGCGCGCCGTTCGTCATCGAGGCCGACGAATACGACACCGCGTTCTTCGACAAGCGCAGCAAGTTCGTCCACTACCGCCCGCGCACCGCGATCCTCAACAACCTCGAGTTCGACCACGCCGACATCTTCGAGGACCTCGCCGCCATCGAGCGCCAGTTCCACCACCTCGTACGCACCGTGCCGCGCCACGGCCGGCTCGTCGTCAACGCGCGCGACGAAGCCCTGCAGCGCGTCCTCGCGATGGGCTGCTGGAGCGAGGTGCAGCGCTTCGGGGCGCGCAAGGAGGAGCCGGGGATGCTGCGCGCGCGCGGCGAGCCGCACGCGTTCGACGTCCTGCGCGGCAGCCTGAAGATCGCCCGCGTCGAATGGTCGCTGCTCGGCGAGCACAACCAGCTCAACGCGCTCGCCGCGATCGCCGCCGCCGAGCACGTCGGCGTCGCTCCCGAGGCGGCGACACGCGCGCTCGGCGAGTTCCGCAACGTCCGCCGCCGCCTCGAGCTGCGCGGCACGGTCGGCGGGATCGCCATCTACGACGACTTCGCGCACCACCCGACCGCGATCCGCACGACGCTCGAAGGCCTGCGCCGCAAGGTCGGCAACGCGCGCATCCTCGCCGTCTTCGAGCCGCGCTCGAACACGATGAAGCTCGGCGCGATGAAGGCGCAGTTGCCGTGGGCGCTCGAGGAGGCCGACCTCGCGTTCTGCCATTCGGGCGGCCTGTCCTGGGACGCTGCGCAGGCGCTCGCACCGATGGGAGCGCGCGCGGTCGTCGCACCGACCGTCGCCGAGCTCGTCGAGCGCGTCGTCGCTGCGGCGCGCGCGGGCGACCACATCGTGTGCATGAGCAACGGCGGCTTCGGCGACATCCACAAGAAGCTGCTCGAAGCGCTCGCACCGCCCGGCCGCGCAGCGGCATGAGCGCCGCGCCCGCCGCGGCGCCGGCGGTGACGCACCTGCTCTACCTGCACGGATTTCGCTCGTCGCCGCAGTCGACGAAGGCGACCAAAGTCGGCGCCTGGATCGCAGCGCACCGTCCCGACGTCGTCTGGTGGTGTCCGCAGCTCGCAGCGTCGCCCGCGGCGGCGATGCGCGACGTCTTCGCGGGGATCGCAGACTGGCCGCGCGAGCGCACCGGGATCATCGGCAGCTCGCTCGGCGGCTTCTACGCGACCGTCGTCGCCGAGCGCCACGGCGGCCGCGCCGTCGTCCTCAACCCCGCGGTCGATCCGGCGCGCGACCTCGCCAAGGCCGTCGGCACGACGACGGCGTGGCACAGCGACGCGCCGTTCGAATTCCGCAGCGACTACGTCGACGAGCTGCGCGCGCTCGCGCCGCCGGCCGAGCTGACCGACCCCGCGCGCTACCTCGCGGTGATCGCGACCGGCGACGAGGTGCTGTCGTGGCGCGAGATGCGCGCTCGCTATGCGGCCTGCCGGCTGCGCGTCATCGACGGCAGCGACCACGCGATCTCGGACTTCGACGACCACCTGGGCGCGGTGCTCGCCTTCCTCGGCCTGACGGCATCGCGGCGGCTCAAGCCGCCCAGTGGATGAGCGTATAGACGACGCGGCCCCACACCTCGCCGTTGAACCAGGCGAGCGCGACGACACCGAGCCAGGCGCGGAGTCTCCTCGTGCGCTGGCGCCAGATCTCGTTGTCGAACGCAACCGAGATCGCGAAGCCGGAGAGCGCCGCGACGACCAGCAGCGCGGCGACGACGCCGACCGCCCAGCGCACGATCGTCACGAGCATCGCCGCACCCTCCGCGCCTCGCCCGAGCGCGGCGGCGCCCGGCGCGCACGCTTCACCACGCCGGCGCGAGCTCGGCCAACCCCGGCGGGGCCTCGGCTTCGTCCTCGAAGGTGACGATCTGCCACGCCGAGCGATCGGCGAGCAGCGCGCGGACGAGTCGGTTGTTGAGCGCGTGCCCGGACTTGAACGCGCGGTACGCGGCGAGCAGCGGATGCCCGGCGAGCACGAGATCGCCGATCGCGTCGAGGATCTTGTGCTTGACGAACTCGTCGTCGTAGCGGAGGCCGTCGCTGTTGAGAACCTTGAACTCGTCGACGACGACCGCGTTGTCGAGGCTGCCGCCGAGCGCGAGACCGCGCGAGCGCATCATCTCGACGTCCTTGGTGAAGCCGAACGTGCGCGCCCGCGCGATCTCGTTCTTGTACTTGCCCGACCCCATGTCGAAGACGAAGCGCTGACCGGTCTCGCTGACGACCGGATGGTCGAACTCGATCTCGAAGCCGAGCGT
>DATJIM010000166.1:0-4732 GCA_035493195.1 Caldimonas sp. | reverse complement strand
GAGGTCTGGTATCCGCTGAGACTGCTGGTCTGCGAGCGTTGCTGGCTCGTCCAGACCGAGGACCACGCCGGCCGCGACGAGCTGTTCTCGGCCGACTACGCGTACTTCAGCTCGTTTTCGACGTCGTGGCTCGCGCACGCGCAGGCCTACGTCGGCGCGATGCGCGAGCGCTTCGGCCTGACGCGCGCGAGCCTCGTCTGCGAAGTCGCCGCCAACGATGGCTACCTGCTGCGCTGGGTGCGCGACGCTGGCATCCCGTGCTACGGCGTCGAGCCGACGGCGAGCACCGCGCGCACGGCGCGCGCGCTCGGGATCGAGATCATCGAGCGCTTCTTCGGCGTCGAGCTCGCGACCGAGCTCGTCTCCGCGGGCCGGCGGGTCGACCTCGTCGCCGCCAACAACGTCCTCGCCCACGTGCCCGACATCAACGACTTCGTCCGCGGCTTCGCGCTGCTGCTGAAGGACGATGGCGTCGCGACGTTCGAGTTCCCGCACCTGCTGCGGCTGTTGCGCGAGAACCAGTTCGACACCGTCTACCACGAGCACTACTCGTACCTCTCGCTCGGCACCGTCGAGCGCGTCTTCGCCGCCAACGGGCTCGCGGTGTTCGACGTCGAGGAGTTGCCGACGCACGGCGGGAGTCTGCGCGTCTTCGCGCAGCGCGGCGACCGCGGCAAGCGCGCGAAGGGCGACGTGGTCGCGCGCGTCCTCGCCGACGAGGCGGCCGCCGGGCTCGCGAGCACCACCGGGTACGAGGGCTTCCAGGCGCGCATCGACAAGCTGAAGGACGACTTCGTCGCCTACCTGATCGAGGCGCGGCGCGCCGGGCGCACGGTCGCTGCATACGGCGCGGCGGCCAAGGGCAACACGCTGATGAACTACGCTGGCGTCCGCCCCGACCACATCGCGTTCGTCGCCGACCGCAATCCTGCCAAGCAGGGCCGCTTCATGCCGGGCAGCCGCATCCCGATCGTCGGCGAGGAACGCCTGCGCGAAGCGCGCCCCGCCGACATCGTGCTGCTGCCGTGGAACCTGCGGGACGAGCTCGTCGCGCAGCTCGACTATGTCCGCGCATGGGGCGGCCGCTTCGTCACCGCGGTGCCGCATCTGGAGATCGCATGAGCGGAAAGCGGATTCCCTACACGCGGCCGTCGATCACCGAGCTCGAGGTCGGCTACGCCACCGACGCTGCGCGCAACGGCTGGGGCGAGCACTGCTACGACTATCTCCACCGCTTCGAGGCGCGCTTTCGCGAGTACGTCGGCGTCAAGCACGCGATCGCGACGTCGAGCTGCACGGGCGCGCTGCACATGGGCTTCGCCGCGCTCGGCATCGGCGCCGGCGACGAGGTGATCCTCGCCGACACCAACTGGGTCGCGTCGGTCGCACCGGTCGTCCACCTCGGCGCGCAGCCGGTCTTCGTCGACATCCTCGCCGACAGCTGGTGCCTCGACCCGGCGCAGGTCGAGGCCGCGATCACGCCGCGGACGAAGGCGATCCTCGCGGTGCACCTGTACGGCAACCTGTGCGCGATGGACCGATTGCTCGCGATCGGCCGCGAGCGCGGCATTCCGGTCGTCGAGGACGCTGCCGAGGCGATCGGCTCGGTCTGGCACGGCAAGCGCGCTGGCAGCATGGGCGCGTTCGGCGCGTTCTCGTTCCACGGCACGAAGACGCTGACGACCGGCGAGGGCGGCATGTTCGTCACCGACGACGACGACCTCCACGAGCGCGTGCTGACGCTCTCGAACCATGGCCGCGCGCGCGGCCAGAAGCGCCAATTCTGGCCCGACGTCGTCGGCTACAAGTACAAGCTGTCGAACGTGCAGGCCGCGATCGGCCTCGGCCAGCTCGAGCGCATCGCCGAGCTCGAGGCGCGCAAGCGCGCGATCCTGCGCAATTACCGCGAGCTGCTCGCCGACCGCAAGGGCGTCGCGATGAACCCCGAGCCGGCGGGAACGCAGAACGGCGCCTGGATGCCGACCGCGGTCTTCGCGCCCGAGACCGGAGTCACGCGCGAGCGGCTGCAGGCCGCGTTCGCCGCGCTCGACATCGACGCGCGCGTCTTCTTCCATCCGCTGTCGAGCCTGCCGATGTTCGCCGGCACGCGCGGCGGCAGGCTCGCCGCCGACATCCCGACGCGTGCGATCAACCTGCCGAGCTTTCACGACATGACCGACGACGAGCAGCGCCGCGTCGTCGCCCCGCTCCGCGAGCTGCTCGGTGCCTGAGCTGCGCGTCGCGATCTGGGGCAGCGCCGGCCACGCCAAGGTGCTGGCGGGCCTGGTGCGCGCCCTCGGCGGCGAGGTCGTCGCGACGTTCGACAACGATCCGGCGGCGCGGCCGCTCGCAGGCGTACCGCTCTTCATCGGCGAGCGCGGCTTCGCTGCATGGGCCGATGCGATGGCCGAGCCGGCGGCGATCCGCGGCCTCGTCGCGATCGGCGGCAGCCGCGGCGCCGATCGCCTCGCGTTGCAGGCGCTGCTCGCGAGCCGCGGGCTGCGCATCGAGCCGGTGGTCCATCCCGACGCGTCGGTGTGCGACAGCGCACAACTCGGGCCAGGAGCCCAGGTGCTCGCGCGCGCCGTCGTCGCTGCCGACGCGGTCCTGGGCGCGGCCTGCATCGTCAACCATGCTGCGAGCGTCGACCACGAGTGCGCGATCGGCGACGGCGTCCACGTCGCGCCCGGCGCGACCCTGTGCGGGCTCGTTCGCGTCGGTGCGCGGGCGATGATCGGCGCCGGCGCGGTCGTCCTGCCGCGCCTCGCGATCGGCGACGACGCGATGGTCGGCGCGGGCGCGGTCGTGACCCGCGACGTGCCCGCGGGCGCGGTGGTGTGGGGCAACCCGGCGCGGATCGACACGAGGGCCAGCAGATGACGCCGTACGAACAGTTCATGCAGGAGTGCCGCGACGAGATCGCCGCGCAGGGCGCCGACGCCGCGCTGCAGGCGGCGACGCGCGAATGGATCGACCGCGCGAATCGACGCAAGTACTCGTACCACTTCGAGTGGCTCGGCCGGCCGATCATCCAGTACCCGCAGGACATCGTCGCGATGCAGGAGCTGCTCTGGAAGGTGCAGCCCGACCTCGTCGTCGAGACCGGGATCGCGCACGGCGGCTCGCTGATCTTCTCGGCGTCGATGCTCGAGCTGAACGCGTCGTGCGGCGGCGCGGCCGACGCGCGCGTCGTCGGCGTCGACATCGACATCCGCGCCCACAACCGCGCCGCGATCGAGGCGCATCCGCTGGCGCGGCGCATCACGATGCTGCAGGGCTCGAGCGTCGCGCCGGAGATCGTCGCCGAGGTGCGGCGCCTCGCGCAGGGTCGCAAGCGGGTCCTCGTCGCGCTCGACAGCAACCACACCCACGCCCACGTTCTCGCCGAGCTCGAGGCGTATGCGCCGCTGACGTCGGTCGGCAGCTACTGCGTCGTCTTCGACACCGTGATCGACGACATGCCGGCGTCGATGTTTCCCGACCGCCCGTGGGGCCCCGGCGATAACCCGAAGACGGCGCTCTTCGAGTACCTCAAGCGCCATCCCGAGTTCGAGATCCGCAAGGACATCGACCACAAGCTGATGATCACGGTCGCACCCGACGGCTGGCTGCAACGGGTCCGCTGAGCGTGAGCGTGCGCGACGCGGGCCTCGTCTACGCCTGCATCACGCACGTTCCGCTCTGGCTCGAGCCGCCGCCCTGGGTCACGACGATCCACCTCGGCGAAGCGCAAGGCGAAGGTCGCCTGAACCTGCGCGACCTCGCGCCGGACTGGCTGCCGCACCACCCGGTGCTCGGCGGTACCGCCGGCAGCTTTGCGCTGCGTCGCTACGTTCTCGAGCGGCGCCCCGACGCGACGCGCGTCGGCATCTGCCAGTACCGCAAGTTCGTCTCGCGCCGGCGCATCAGTGGCGTGCGCGATCCGCGCTACCGCGTCATGGACGTCGTCGCGAGGTCGGCGCTCGAGGGCGACCGCTACGCCGAAGCGCTCTGGCCCGGCGACGCGCGCTTTCTCGTCAGCAAGCCGCGTCGCTTCACGCGCGTCTTCTGGCACCGGCGCGGCTACCTTCGCGAGTACGCGCGCGACCACTGCGTCGAGGACCTCCTGCGCTTCGCCGCCGAAGCGGTCGGGCAGGGCGTCCTTGGCGCGCGCGAGGTCGAGCGCTTCTTTCGCGAGGACGTCATCGTTCCCGGCGGGGTCGAGCTCGGCGTCTACCCCGCCGACTTCTGGCTCGAAGCGACCGGGCAGATCGAGCGCGTCGTTCGCGCCTGCATCACCAAGCACGCGACGGTGCGCGACGCGTACCAGGCGCGGCTGTGGTCGTTCTGCGCCGAGCGGCTCGGCAGCTGGCTGTTGCTGAAGCGCTTTCGCACCGAGGTCTCGGGCAAGCCCGAAGGCGGCCTCAGTGAATGGCTCGACCGTTCCCGCTGGCGAGCGCGTTTCAGCGGACAGCTCAACCTCGTCACCGACGATTCCGTTCACGCGGGATACAGCGCCGGACGGTGATCACGCTGGGGCCTGATGACGCGCGTCTTTCGTGGCGCACGCGGGCGCGGGCGGCGGGTGGCCGATTTCCTCCATGTCCCCCGGGCCTGGCCTGAACGGCCGGCCCTCCTCCTCTACTTCCGCAAAGCAGGGTGCCCTGCCATCCCGATCCCGCACCGAGCAGCACGCGCCGACGGTGGTGCGGCGCGGTTCGGGCGTGGGTGGCGGGTGGCCGATTTCCGGAAG
>DATJIM010000165.1:0-14446 GCA_035493195.1 Caldimonas sp. | reverse complement strand
CGCCGCGCCGAAGAAGCGCTTCGGGCGCTGCAGCGCGTTGGCGTCGACGCCGCCGGTGAGCACCTTGCCCGACGACGGCAGGACGTTGTTGTAGGCGCGCGCCAGCCGGGTGATCGAGTCGAGCAGGATGACGACGTCCTTCTTCAGCTCGACGAGGCGCTTGGCGCGCTCGATCACCATCTCGGCGACCTGGACGTGGCGTGCCGCCGGCTCGTCGAAGGTCGAGCTGATGACTTCGCCGCGCACCGTGCGCTGCATCTCCGTCACCTCTTCGGGACGCTCGTCGACGAGGAGGACGATCAGGTAGACCTCGGGGTAGTTCGCGATCAGCGCGTGGGCGAGGTTCTGCATCATCACCGTCTTGCCGCTCTTCGGCGCCGAGACGAGGAGGGCGCGCTGGCCTTTGCCGATCGGCGCGATCAGGTCGATGATGCGGCTCGTGATGTTCTCGTCGGACTTGATATCGCGCTCGAGCCTGAACTGCTCCTTCGGAAAGAGCGGCGTCAGGTTCTCGAACATGATCTTGTGCTTGCTCTCCTCGGGAGTCAGGCCGTTGATCTTGTCGACCTTGACGAGCGCGAAGTAGCGTTCGCCGTCCTTCGGCACCCGGACCTCGCCCTCGACGGCGTCGCCGGTGTGCAGGTTGAAGCGACGGACCTGGCTCGGCGACAGGTAGATGTCGTCGGTCGACGCCATGTAGCTGGCGTCGGGCGAGCGCAGGAAGCCGAAGCCGTCGGGCAGGACCTCGAGGACGCCGTCGCCGAAGACCTGCTCGCCTCCCTTGGCGCGCTTCTTCATGATCGCGAACATCAGCTCCTGCTTGCGCATGCGCGCGACGTTCTCGATCTCGAGCGCCTCGCCCATCTTGAGGAGCTCGGAGACGTGGATCTGCTTCAGTTCGGAGAGGTGCATAGAGGGGTGCGCCGTGCGGCGCTGGAAGCTCGCTACAAGGTGCCCGGTGCTGTGATCGGCCGGGCGTGCAAGGCTGCGTCGAACGCAGCTCGGGACGTCGAAAAGCGGCGGTCGGGAGGCGAAGCGGCGAGCGCTTCGGGCCCGGGCGGCGAGCCGGTCAGCCGATCATTGCGGATCGACGACCAGGCGCCCGGAGGGTCGTCTCGTGCCGGAGACCGACGCCTTGGCGCGCGGCCTCCTTCGTTGGAAGCGAATTATAGGTGAGAGTCGAGGAAGGCGGTCAACTGCGCCTTCGACAGCGCGCCGACCTTGGTCGCGGCGAGCTGGCCGTTCTTGAACAGCATCAGGGTCGGGATGCCGCGGATGCCGTACTTCGACGGCACGTCGCGGTTCTCGTCGACGTTCATCTTGGCGACGCGCAGCTTGCCGTCGTAGTCCTTCGAGACCTCGTCGAGGATCGGCGCGATCATCTTGCAGGGACCGCACCACTCGGCCCAGTAGTCGACCAGGACCGGCGTGCCGGCGTCGAGGACGTCGGCCTGGAACGAAGCGTCGGACGTGTGGGTGATCAGTTCGCTGCTCATCGGTTCGGGTCCTCGGTCCTGCACCCGAAGACGGACGCAAGCCGCGTTCGCGAGGTGCATCGAAGGCACAATCATTGTGACACAAGCACCTTTCGAACAGGGTGCCCGAGCCTTCCTTCTCCCTATGGCGACGATAGTTCGCTTTCCCCTTGCCGGCCCGGGATCGTCGCCCTGGGACGCAGTCGCCGAGCAGATCTCTTCGTGGCTCGCCCTCGAAGGGCTGGCGCTGCGCGACGCGGTCGTCGTCCTGCCGTTCGTGCAGCTGCTCGCGCCGGCGCGGCGCGCGTTCGCTGGGCGCGGCGCATGGCTGCCGCGGATCGAGACGACGCGCACGCTCGCCGCGTCGCTCGGCCCGCCGCCGGCGCGCGGCAGCGGCGAGCTCGGCTGGGGCATCGCGCACGACACGCTGCTCGCGACGCAGCGTCTCGCCGCCGAGTCGTGGGCGGCCGAATGGTCGCGCCGCGACTCGCGCGGCTTCGCCCACGCGGCGGCGCGCGTCGTCGCGACTGCGCATGCGCTGATCGCGGCGGCGGCCGCCGTCGCGCCCGGCGAGCGCGCGGCATGGTGGCAGCGCGCCCGCGAGCTCGTGCGCGCGCAAGGAGCGCCCGCGAGCCGCGAACGGCTGCTGGTGCAGGCGGCACTCGAGTGGGCCGAACGTTCCGCCGCCGCCGCGACCGATCGCCTGTTCGCCTTGCGACCCGCTGCGTGGGTCGCCCTCATCGCCGGCGGCGCCGATCCGTTGCTGCGCGCGCTGCTCGACCGCGCCGACGTGCCGGCGCTCGTCATCGACACCGACGTCGACCCGAAGCAGCCGTTTCGCGAGCGGCCCTCGCGGCCGCCGGCGTTCCATGTCTGCGACGGCTTCGAGGACGAAGCGTCGGCAGCCGCAGCGCAGGTGCTCTTGCACGTCGACCGCGGCGAGACCCCGGTCGCGCTCGTCGCGCTCGACCGCGTGCTCGTCCGCCGTGTTCGCGCTCTGCTCGAGCGCAGCGACGTCGTCGTTCACGACGAGACCGGCTGGAAGCTCGCGACGACGCGCGCCGGCGCGACGATCATGGCGACGTTGCATGCGGCCGAGAGCGGCGCGAGCAGCGACGCCTGGCTCGACTGGCTGAAGGCGGTGCCGCTCGGCACGCGCCGCAGCGCTGCGCTCGAGGCGCTCGAGGCGACGTTGCGCAAGCTCCAGGTCGGTGACGCGCGCGGCATCGCGCGGTTGCCGCTCGAAGGTGCCGCCGCCGCGCTGCGCGACGACGCGACGCGCATCGTCGACGAGCTCGCGCGATCGCCGCGCCGCGGGCTCGTCGACTGGCTCGACGCGCTCGCGGCGGCGCTCGACGCGACCGGCGCGCTCGAGCGCTTGCGCGCCGACGCCGCCGGGCAGCAGGCGCTCGCGGCGCTCGGGATCGATCCCGCGCTCGCGCCGCAGCGGCGCGCACAGCTTGCCGCCGATCTCGAGCCGATGACGCTCGTCGAGCTCACGCGCTGGATCGACGATGTCTTCGAGCGCGAGACCTTCCTGCCGCCGGATCCCGTCGACGATGGTGCGTCGCCGCTCGCGGCCGACGTCGTCATCACGCCGCTCGCGCGCGCGATGCTGCGACCGTTCGCTGCTGCCGTCGTTCCCGGCGCCGACGATCGCAGGCTCGGTGCGACCGACGTTGCCGATTCGCTGTTGCCGCGCGTCGCCGCGCAGGCGCTCGGCGTGCCGGACCCGGCGGCACGGCGCACCGCGGAGCTGCTGGCGTTTGCGCAGCTGCTTCGCATCGAGGAGGTCACGCTGCTGCGACGCCGCGTCGACAGCGCGGACCCGCTCGCCAACAGCGCGTTCGTCGACTGGCTCGAGCTGACGCTCGCCGAGCGCGGGAGCGCGCTGCGCGATTGGCGCGATCCGCGCCGCGAGCAGACGATCTCGGCGAGGCCGATCCGGCCGAGCGCGCCTGCCGCCGGCGACCGGCTGCCGCGGGTCCTCTCGGCGAGCGCATTCGAGGCGCTGCGTGCGTGCCCGTACCGCTTCTTCGCGCAGAGCGTGCTCGGCCTGCGCGCCGTCGACGAGCTCGAGGTCGAGGTCGAGAAGCGCGACTACGGCCGCTGGCTGCACGACGTGCTGCACGCGTTCCACGTCGACCGCGCGCCCGGCGCGACGGTCGACGAGGACGTCGAGCGGCTGCGCGCGACTGGCGAGGCGAGCCTTGCGGCGCAAGGTCTCGACGAGGCGGCGTTCCTCCCCTACAGCGCGTCGTTCGCCGTTCTCGTGCCGCGTTACGTCGAATGGCTGCACGCGCGCGAAGCGAAGGGTGCGACGTGGTCCGAGGGCGAGGTCGAGCTGCGCGCCTCGCCCCCGGCGCTCGGCGGCACCCAGCTGCAGGGTCGGATCGATCGCATCGACATCGTCGACGACGGCGCGCGGCTCGAATTGATCGACTACAAGACCGCCGGCTCGAGCAAGCTCAAGGAGGCCGTCCGCGACCGTTTCGAGGACACCCAGCTCGCGTTCTACGCCGCGCTCGTCGGCGATCGGAGCGCGCTGCCGCTGCGCGCTTTCTACCTCGCGATGGACGCGACGCGCGGGCTCGATCAGTACGAGCACCTCGACGTCGCGGCGACGGCGAATGCGCTGCTGGCGGGCCTCGCCGAGGACCTGCGGCGACTGCGCACGGGTGCCGCACTGCCGCCGCTCGGCGCCGGATCGGCGTGCGAGTACTGCGATGCCCGCGGCTTGTGCCGGCGCGACCACTGGTCGCCCGACGCCGACCCTGAGGCCGCCGGCGGCGCATGACGGCGCCTGCCTTTCGCGTCGACGGAGCGTTGGCGTCGCGCGACGCGTTCTACGCGGTCGCGTGCGATCCTTCGCGCAGCTGCGTCGTCGAGGCGTGCGCCGGCTCGGGCAAGACGTGGATCCTCGTCTCGCGGATGCTGCGCGCGCTCCTCGACGGTGCCGCGCCGCACGAGATCCTCGCGATCACGTTCACGCGCGCCGCCGCCGGCGAGATGCGCGAGCGGCTGCGCGGCTGGCTGGAGCGCTATTCGTCGGCGCATTCGAGCCACGCCGAGCGCGTCGGCGCGCTCGTCGACCGCGGCGTCGCGCCACCGCGCGCAGAGACGCTCGCCGACGAGCTCGCGACGCTGCACGGCAGGATCCTCGCCGCCGGGCGGCCGATCGAGATCCGCACCTTCCATGCCTGGTTCGCGCAGCTGCTGCGCGCGGCGCCCCTCGCGCTGCTCGATCGGCTCGGGCTCGCAGCCGACATGGAGTTGATCGAGGAGCTCGACGACCACCGCGCGGCGGTGCTGCGCGCATTCCATGCACGTGTCGTGCGCGATCCCGCACTTCGCGATGACTACGACGCGATGACCGCGCGCCGCGGCCGGACGCAGCTGGGCAGGTGGCTCGCTGCGGCGTGGTGGCGCCGCGTCGAGTTCGAGACCGCCGACGAATCCGGCGTCCTCGACGAGAGCGTCGAGCCAGCGGCGGCGCTCTGGCCCGAGGTCGCGCGATTCGGGCATCCCGTCGATGCGGTTCGAGAAGTGTTCTGGAGAAAGCGAATCGAGCGCATCGTCGAGGTGCTCGGACGCGGTGCGCCGACCCAGCAGCAGGCGGCCGATCTGCTTTCCGATGCTCTCGCTGCTGGCGACGCGCGCCGACTGTTCGAAGTCGCCTGGTCGACGCTCTACACCGAGAAAGACACTCCGCGCGTTCTCAGGGGGCGGATCGCGGTCCTCGCCGACACCCAGCAGGAGCTCGGCGTCCTGCGCCAGCAGGTCGAGCAGGAAGACGCGCGCATCGAGCATCGACGGATGGTCCGCCTCGTGCGCGCGCTGCTCGCCGCGTTCGCCGACTACAAGCGCACGCGCGGCCTCGCCGACATGGCCGATCTCGAGCGTTGCGCGCTCGCGATCCTTCGCGACGACGAGCTCGCCGGCTGGGTGCAGGAGCGCCTCGACGTTCGCTTCCGCCATGTCCTCGTCGACGAGTTCCAGGACACCAGCCCGCTGCAATGGCAGGCGCTGCAAGCGTGGCTGTCGGCGTACGCGGGCGCGGGCGGCGGCGCGAGCGGGCAGCGCCCGCCTGCGATCTTCATCGTCGGCGACCCGAAGCAGAGCATCTACCGCTTTCGTGGCGCCGAACCGCGCGTCTTCGCCGCCGCAGCCGAGTTCGTTCGCGACGGCCTCGAAGGCAGCGTGCTCGCGTGCGATCACACGCGCCGCAACGCGCCCGAGGTCGTCGCTGCGATCAACGGCGTGTTCGGTGCAGCGACGCAAGAGGGCGCGTTCGAAGGCTTCCGTCCCCACACCACCGAGGTCGAAGCGCCGACGGGCGCTGTCGAGTCGCTGCCGCGGCATCCGCGCGACCCCGGTGGCGCCCGCTTCGATCCTGCCACTGCCGTGTGGCGCGACACGCTGACGACGGCTCGGCTCGAAGCCGAGATCGTGCTGCGCGAGCGCGAGGCGGCAACGGTGGCCGAGCGTGTCGTCGCACTGCTCGCGCGCGGCGCCGCACCCGACGAGATCTTCGTGCTCTGCCGCAAGCGCGAGACGCTGCGGCTGGTCGCCGCCGCGCTCGAGCGTCGGCACGTCGCGCATTCGGCGGTCGAGGACACTGCGCTCGCAGCGACGACCGAGGCGCAGGACCTGATCGCGGTGCTCGACGCGATCGTTTCGCCGGCGCACCGGCTCTCGCTCGCGCGCGCGCTGCGCAGCCCGATCTTCGGCGCGACCGACGCCGACCTGATCGCGATCGCGGCGGCCGCGAGCGCTGCCGGCGATGGCGACTGGTGGCGCGCGCTCGCCGCGACGGCGTCGCCGAGCGCGGCGCTCGCCCGTGCCCGCGGCTTGCTGCAGCGCTGGCGGACGGCCGCTGCCGAGCTGCCCCCGCACGACCTGCTCGATCGCATCGTCGGCGAAGGCGAGCTGCGCGAGCGCACGGTCGCCGTCGTTCCCGCCGAGCAACGCGCGCTCGCGCTCGATGCGATCGATGCCGTGCTCGCGCAGGCGCTGCTGCTCGACGGCGGCCGCTACGCGACGCCGTACGCGTTCGTCCGCGCGCTCAAGCGCCGCGCCGTGAAGAGCGCGCCGCCGCTGCGCGCCGACGCCGTCCGGCTGCTGACGGTGCACGGCGCCAAGGGGCTCGAGGCCGAGTCCGTCTTCATCACCGACGCCGACCCCGAGCGTCCGGGCACCGAGACGACGACGCTGCTCGTCGACTGGCCGGTGGAAGCGCCGCATCCACGGCGTTGCGCGTTCGTCTACAACGAGGCGCGCTGTCCGCCCTCGCTCGTCGCGCTGCTCGGCGAGGAGCTCGCCGCCCGCGAACGCGAGGAGATGAACGCGCTCTACGTCGCGATGACGCGCGCGAAGCAGCGTCTCGTCTTCAGCGCCACCGAGCCGTTCCAGCCGCCGCTGCGGCCGTCGTGGTGGCAGCGCGTGCAGCCGTTCGCGGCCGCGGTCGATCGCGATGTCGACGCCGGCGCGACGACGGCGCGCTCGCCATCGTCCGATCAGCGCAGCTCGCTGCGCGTGCTGCCCGTTCGCTCGCGGGCTCCAATGCAGCCCGCCGGCCCGGGGCAGCTCTCGCTGCCGTTCGACGTCTTGCCAGCGCGCCGCAGCGCGGTGCCGACGTCGGCGCCGGCGGGCGACGAGCGCGCGCGGTCGCTCGGTCGTGCGGTCCACCGCTTCCTCGAATGGGCCGCCGGCCCTGCCGCGGCGACTCCGCTCGCCGCGCTGGCCGAGGCTGCCGCCGCCGAGTTCGGCGTCGACGCCGCCGATGTCGCTCTGCACGGCACGGCGATGCTTCGCCATCCCGAAGGCGCGCGCTTCTTCGTCGGGCCGCAGATTCTCTGGAGCGGCAACGAGGTCGCGATCGGCGACGCCAGCGACGTGCTTCGCATCGACCGTCTCGTCCAGCTCGACGAAGCGGCCGGCCCGACCTGGTGGGTGCTCGACTACAAGCTGCACCATCGACCCGAGGAGCTCGAGCCGTACCGTGCGCAGCTGCTGCGCTACCGCGCCATCGTCGAGCGCGCCCAGCCGGGCGAGAAGGTGCGCTGCGCGTTCGTCAGCGGCGACGGCAGGGTCGTCGAAGTGGCCTGAGGTGCAGCGCTTCACGGCAAGAAACCTCACTTTCGCCGCCTTGTCCGTGCCATCGCCGATGGCTCCGCTACGCTCCAATCCGGGAATCCCTTGCCGCCCGCGATGCCGTCCGCGCCCGACCCGACCGCCACTGCTCCGTCACCGTCGCGACCGTTCGGTCACTACGCGCTGCAGCGCCAGCTCGGCAAGAGCGAGCTGACGACGCTCTGGCTCGCGATCGACACACGCACCGGTCTCGAGGTCATGCTCTCGGTCCCGCGCGTTCCGCCGGCGGGTACATCGGGGCTTGGCAATTGGCTGCTCGCCGCGCGGCGTGCGGCGCGCCTCGACCATCCGAACCTCGTCCGCGTCGCCGACTGCGGCGTCCACGAGCAGTGGCCGTACGTCGCCGTCGACCGGCGCGCGGGCGTCACGCTCGAGGAGCGGTTGACGCAGCACCCGCTGCCGGTGCTCGACGACGCCACGGTCTGGATCGAGAGCGCCCTGCGCGGCCTCGCATTCGCGCACGACGCCGGCCTCGCCCATCACGATCTGCAGCTGCACCACATCGTCATCAACGAGCGCGGCCAGGCGAGCGTGATGGCACTCGGCGTCGGCCCGTTCGACGCTGCCGACTCGGCGCAGGCCGACGTCGCCGGAGCGACGCCGCTGCTGCGTGCGCAGCGCGCCGCCGCCGCGCGCGACGTGCTCGCCACCGGCCTGCTGCTGCACCGCCTGCTCGTCGGCGCCTACGCGCTCGACTGCGACGACGTCGGCCGCGCGATCGCACGGGTGGCGCCGCGCGGGCGCGAGCTCGTTCGCCTGCCATGGACGACGCCGCAGCCGATCGCCGAAGCGCTGCGCGCGATCGCCAACCGCAGCACGTCGGCGCAGGTGCGGCTGCGCTACCGCAGCGCGCGCACGTTTCTCGGCGCGATCGCCGGCTGGCGCGAAGCGGCGGCGGAGGACAACGGCGGCCCGGTCGGTCTGCTGCTCGACCGCCTGCACAGCGTCGGGCACCTGCCCGCGCTGCCGGGCCTGGCGGCGCGCGTGCAGCGCGTCACCTCGATCGAGAGCACGCGCACCGACGAGATCGCGCGCCATCTGCTGCCCGACATGGCGCTGTCGTTCGAGCTCCTGAAGACGCTCAGCTCGGCGCGCGTCCAGGGAACGCAGATCCCGGGCAACGGCGCGGTGCTCACGCTCAGGCGCATCGTCGCGCTGATCGGCGTCGACGGCGTCCGCGCCGCGGCCAACAGCCTGCGGACCTGGCCCGGAGCGCTCGAAGACGAGCGCGAGCAGGCGTTGCGCCAGGCGATCGACGCCGTGCGCCTCGCGGGCCATCTCGCGCAGGCGATTCGTCCCGCGGGATACGACCCGGAAGCGGTCTACCTGGTCACGGTGCTGCAGAACCTCGGCCACCTGCTGCTGCGCTATCACTTCGCCGACGAAGCCGAGCAGATCCACCAGCTCATGCAGCCTGTCCCGGCGGTGCGCAGCGAAGGCGAGATCGTCTCGCCGCCGCAGCCCGGGCTCGACGAAGAGGCCGCGGCGTACGCCGTGCTCGGCGTCACGATCGAGACGCTCGGCAACGCCGCCGCGCGCCACTGGGGGCTCGGCAACGAGATCGCGCACATGATCCGGCGCCTCCCGACCGACGCGCCGGTGCGCAAGCCCGACAACGACAACGAGCTGCTGCGCATCGTCGCCAGTGCCGCCAACGAAGCGATCGAGGCGCTCGCGCTGCCATCGCCGAAATCCGCGACCGCGCTCAACGAGGTCGTGCTGCGTTACGCGCGGACGCTTCGCCTGACGGCGCGCGCGCTCGACGATGCGCTCGCGGAAGCGCGCGAAGCGCTCGCCGACGACGGCATCCGGCCGTCGTCGCGGGCGCAAGCCGACGAAGCGGCCGCCGACGCCGCCGATCTCGACGGCGTCAGCGTGTCGGAAGTCGCGGCTGCGACGACGTTAGATCGCGAGCAGCACGGCTGAGCTCGCGGCGACCACCGTCACGAGCGCGAACGCCAGCAGGCGGATCGCAGAGGGCGCACGCCGGGCGGCGGCACCCATGCCTTCGGAGAGGAACGAAGCAGAGTCGACGAAAGGGGAGCGCATGGCGGCGAGTGCGGGAGCGATCGCGCAACTCTAGGCAGCGCAACCGCGCGTGTGAATCCATCCGACGAGGGAAGGATTGCGCGCGGCGCTTCAGCGGCGGATCTCTTGCGCGTTGACGAGAAGCGGCGGCAGCAGCGGCTCTGACCGCGTCGATGCCGCCTCGCTCGTCGATGCCGACTGGCGCTTGGACGCCGTTGCGACGCGCGCCGGTCGCCGCGCGGAGTCGGTCTTGGCGGACGACGGCGCCACGTTCGCCGGCACCCATTGGCCGTCCTTGGTGCGGTGCGCAGGAACGACGACGTCGCCTGGCGCCGCGGATGCGGCAATCGCGGCGACGGCGAGCGTGCAGGCGACGGTGAGCGAGCGGGCGTTGCGCATGTCGGGTGCTGGGGTCGGCATGACCGTCTCGCCTCGCGAGCGTCGCGCCGAAACCAGTCTACGCGTCGCGTTCCGAGTGAACGCGAACGCGACCTGCGCAACCCGGTACTCCTTCTCGCCGTGACGCATGGCGGGCGCCGACGGCACGCCGCCACCGACGAACGGCAGCGAGGGTGACGAGCCGCAGCGAGGGTGACGAGCCTGACCTCGGCACTGGTTGCAACGGTTAGGGCTGCTTCGTTCCCGACCTGACCCGGTTGGCCGCGCTCCCATGCGAGGGGGCCCGTCACGTTCGATTCTAGTTGGCGACGCCTTTGGCGCGAGATCAAAGGCGAACGCCGAGTTCGTCGCCGCCGTATTCGACGTCGAGCGGCTCGATCACGACGCGCCGTGGGCCGGCCTCGACGCTCCCGGCGATCCACGACTCGACGCCGGCCTTGCGCGCGACCGCGACCGTGCGCTCGGCCTCCTCGGCAGGAACGAAGACCGCGAAGCCGGCGCCCATGTTGAAGGTCGCGTAGGCGCCGCGCGCGTCGAGCCCGGCTTCGCGTTGCAGGAACTTGAGGACCGCGGGCACTTCGGGCAGCCGCCGGATGCGGTAGGTGTAGTCGGCGCGATGGCGCATGAGCTTGCGCCAGCCGTGGCCGGTCACGTTGACGGCGTAGCGGACGCGAACGCCGGCGCGATGGAGCGCCTCGGTCACCGGCGCGTAGAGGATCGTCGGCACCAGCAGCGCCTCGCCGAAGCTGATCGGCACCGGGCTGTCGACCACCGGGGACCGGTAGCCGCGCGGCAGCCGCTCGGCGACCTGGCGCGCGAGGCTGACGCCGTTGGCATGGATGCCGCTCGACGCGAGCAGGACGATCGCGTCGCCCGGCGCCAGTTGGTCGCCGAGCGTGAGCCGCGGCTTCGGGCTGACGATCCCGGTGCACGCGGCGGCGAGGTCGACGCGGCCGCGCTCGATGATGCCGGCAAGCGCCGGCGTTTCGCCGCCGCCCCAGGCGACGCCGCAGTGCTCGCACGCGCGCTGCCAGCCGGCGACCAGCGCGGCCGAGCGCTTCGCGTCGTCGAACCAGTCGGAGCCGCCGGCCGCCCAGTACGCCTGCACGACAAGCGGCGTCGCGCCGACGGTGACGAGGTCGTTGACCGCCATCGCGATCGTGTCCTGCGCGATGTCCGCGTACGCGCTCATGCCGGTGAGCTCGGCCATGGCGTCGGCGACGAGCGCCTTCGAGCCGAGGCACTCGACGATGCTCGCCAGGTAGAACGGCCCGACGTCGACGACGAACGCCGATTCGCCGCGCGACGCCGAGACCTCGCTGAAGCCGTGGCCGTCGAGCTGCGCGCCGGTCGCGAGCGCCGCGCGCTGCGCGGCGATCTTGAGCGGGTCGATGCGGCCGTAATCGACGCCGGATGCGCCGTAGCTGAGCGGGCCGGAAGGCGGGGGAGGCGATGCGGCCACGTTGCCGGCGATTATCCGGCAGCGCGGCGCGAGCGAGTCCGCCTCGTAGAATCGTTCGCATGTCCTCCACGGTGCTGGCGCGCAAGTACAGGCCGCGCAATTTCGAGTCGCTCGTCGGCCAGGCGCACGTGGTCCAGGCGCTCGCCAACGCGCTCGCGCAGCAGCGGCTGCACCACGCGTATCTCTTCACCGGGACGCGCGGCGTCGGCAAGACGACGATCGCGCGCATCCTTGCCAAGTCGCTCAACTGCACCGGGCCCGACGGCAACGGCGGCATCACCGCGCACCCGTGCGGCATCTGCCCGGCTTGCACCGACATCGACGCCGGCCGCTTCATCGATTACGTCGAGCTCGACGCCGCGTCGAACCGTGGCGTCGACGAGATCACGCGGCTGCTCGACCAGGCGGTCTACAAGCCGGTCGTCGGGCGCTTCAAGGTCTACCTGATCGACGAAGTGCACATGCTCTCGACGACCGCCTTCAACGCGATGCTGAAGACGCTCGAGGAGCCGCCCGAATACCTGAAGTTCATCCTCGCGACGACCGATCCGCAGAAGGTGCCGGCGACGGTGCTGTCGCGCTGCCTGCAGTTCAACCTGCGGCCGATGGCGATCGAGACGATCGTCGGCCACCTTCAGACGATCCTCGCCACCGAGCAGGTCGAAGCCGAGTCCGCCGCGCTGAGGCTGATCGCGCGCGCGGCGCGCGGCTCGATGCGTGACGCGCAGTCGCTCGCCGACCAGGCGATCGCGTTCGGCAGCGGACGCATCGAGGAAGCCGCGGTGCGCCAGATGCTCGGCGCCGTCGACCGCGGCCAGGCGATCGGGTGCATCGAGGCGGTCGCGGCGCGCGACGGCGCGGCGCTCGTCGCCGCCGTCGATCGCCTGCGAGAGCTCGGCCTCTCGGCTTCGGGAGCGCTCGAGGAAATGGCGAGCCTGCTGCAGGAGATGGCGGTGGTGCAGGCCGTTCCCGGCGCCGCCGAGAGCGACGATCCCGACGATGCCGATGCGATTCGCCTCGCCGCATTGCTGCCGGCCGACGAGACGCAGCTGCTCTACAGCATCGTCCTCGCCGGCCGCGCCGAGCTGCCGCTCGCGCCCGACGAATACAGCGGCCTCGTGATGGTGCTCCTTCGCATGCTCGCGTTCGCGCCGGCCGGAGACGGTGCGGCACCGCCGGCGTCGGGGCCGACGAATGCGGCACGGTCGCGTCCTGCGAATGTTCAGCGCAGCGAGCCGACGCACGCGGCTGCCGTCGCCGCGGCAGCTCCTTCCGTTGTCGTTGCCCCGGCCGCGGAGCCGCAGCGTGCCGCGATCGATCCGATCCGGGCGGTCGCCGAAGGAACCGTGGCCGCCGACCTCTGGTGCGCGCTCGTCGCGCGTCTCGTCGCTGCGGGCGCAATCGCGGCGATGGTGCGCGAGCTGGCGATGCAGGCCGAATGCGTTCGCATCACAGGCGAGGGCGCCGAGCGGACCTGGCACGTGCGCGTCGAGCGCGAGAATCTGCGCACGCCCGCGCTGCGCGAACGCCTGCAGGCGGCTGCGAGCGAGGCCGAAGGCCTCACGGTGCGGCTCGAGATCGAGGCCGCGGCGGTCGCCGACACGCCGGCGGCGCGCGACGCCGCCGAACGCGAGCGCCGGCAGGCAGCGGCCGAGCGCGCGATCGAGGAGGATCCGCTCGTGCGCGCGTTGATGTCGCAGTACAAGACCGCGCGCATCGTTCCCGGCTCGGTCAAGCCGCTGCCCGCGCCCTGACATTCGAAGGAGCAACCAAGATGATGAAGGGTCAGCTGGCCGGCCTGATGAAGCAGGCGCAGGCGATGCAGGAGAACCTGAAGAAGGCGCAGGACGAGCTGGCGACGATCGAGGTCGAGGGCCAGTCGGGTGCCGGCCTCGTCAAGGTGACGATGACGTGCAAGCACGACGTCAAGCGCGTCGCGATCGATCCCAGCCTGCTCGCCGACGACAAGGACATGCTCGAGGATCTCGTCGCTGCCGCATTCAACGACGGCATCCGCAAGGCCGAGCAGGTCAGTCAGGAGAAGATGGGCAAGCTCACCGCCGGCATGCCGCTGCCGCCGGGAATGAAGCTGCCGTTCTAGCGCCGAGCCGCGCCATCGCTTGGCTGCAGAACCCGCGCTCGAAGGCCTGATCGAGGCGCTGCGCCGCCTGCCCGGCGTCGGCGTCAAGTCGGCGCAGCGCATGGCGTGGCATCTGCTCCAGCACGATCGCGAAGGCGCGCGCCGGATCGCGGGCGCGCTCGAGGATGCCGTCGCCCGCATCCGCCACTGTGCGCGCTGCCATACCTTCACCGAGAGCGAGGTGTGCAGCATCTGCCTCGACGCGTCGCGCGATGTCCGCCAGCTGGCCGTCGTCGAGACGCCCGCGGACCAGGCCGCGCTCGAGCGCACCGGCAGCTACCGCGGCCTCTACTTCGTGCTGATGGGCCGGCTCAGCCCGCTCGACGGCGTCGGCCCGTCGGAGATCGGCGCACGCGAGCTGCTCGACCGCGCCGGCGACGGCCGCGTCGAGGAGGTCATCATCGCGACCAACTTCACCGCCGAGGGCGAGGCGACCGCGCACGTCCTCGCCGAGGCGCTGGGCTCGCGCGGCATCCGCGTCACGCGGCTCGCGCGCGGCGTTCCGGTCGGCAGCGAGCTCGAGTACGTCGACCTCGGAACGATCGCGCACGCGTTCTACGATCGGCGCTGACGCGGCGCGCGCCGCTCAGTGCTTGGCGACGACCTGCTTGTTCGTGCCGGTCGTGCGGCTGCCGCTCGGTCGCGAGGCGGTGCTGTGGTGCGCGCTGTGCGAGACCTTCGTGCCGTGCACCGTCGACGCGAAGCGCGTCGTCGTCCTGCCCTTCGGCGCGACGTAGACGACGACGGTCTGGCCGGGCGCGAACTTCGCTCCCGCGCCGACGTCGTTCC
>DATJIM010000164.1:0-4635 GCA_035493195.1 Caldimonas sp. | reverse complement strand
CGCCAGCAAGAACGCGGTGCCGAGGAACTCGGGGACGCGGAAGATCCGCATCTTCGCGCTCGCGGTCTCGAGCGCGGCGAGCAGCATGCCGCCGATCGCGAGCTTGAGCACCAGCACCGGCAGCGCGAGGACGAGCTCGAGCGGCGCGTGCGCCTCGGCGATGCCCCAGGGCAGGAAGAGCGCGAGGCCGAGGCACGAGTACGCGAACAGCTTCAGGCTCGCCGCCCATTCGATCAGCGCGAGGTGGCGGCCCGAGTACTCGAGGATCAGCGCCTCGTGGATCATCGTCAGCTCGAGGTGCGTCGCCGGGTTGTCGACCGGGACGCGCGCGTTCTCGGCAAGCGAGATCATCGTGAAGGCGACGCCGGCGAACGCGAGGCTGGGATAGATCGCGAGCTCGCGATGGGCGAGCGTCTCGACGATCGTCGCGAGCGAGGTCGACCTCGGGATCAGCGACGCCGAGAACAGCACCATCAGCAAGGCCGGCTCGGCGAGAAAGCCGATCAGCATCTCGCGGCGCGCCCCCATCGAGCCGAACGCGGTGCCGACGTCCATCGCCGCGAGCGAGGCGAAGACGCGCGCCAGCGCGAACAGGCCGACGAGCGCGATCGCGTCGGCCGCCGGAGCGAGCGGCAGGTCGGTCGATAGCGTCGGGATGATCGCGCTCGCGAGCAGCATGCAGCTGAAGACGACGTACGGCGCCGAGCGGAAGAGGCTCGAGGCGTGGTGCGCGACGACAGATTCCTTGTTGAAGAGCTTGTGCAGAACGCGATACGGCTGCAGCAGCGGCGGCGCCGACTTGTTCTGCAGCCAGGCGCGCCACTGGTTGACCCAGCCGACGAGGAGCGGCGCGAGCAGCAGCGCGACGACGATCTCGAGCAGCTGCGAGAGGCTGCCGAGGACGCTCATCTGCGCACCACGAGCAGCACCCCGATCAGCGTCAGGAAGCTGTAGAGCAGGTAGACCGCGATCCGCCCCTGCTGGAGGCGCCCGATCCAGCGCGACAGCAGCTCGACGAGATCGGCGACCGGTTGGTACAGCCAGTGCCAGAAGTGGTCGCCGACGATGACGCGATAGCGCGGCTCGCGGTCGAACGGCGACGGCAGCTCGCGCCGCATGCGGAAGAACGGCTCGAAGATCTGCCGGATCGGCTGGCCGAAGCCCTCGGCCGTGTCCTGCATCCGGGCCGTCTGCCACGGGTAGCCGCAGTCCCACGGCGCGGCGCGGCGGATCCTGCCGTGGTAGAGCCGGCGCACGAGCGCGAACGCGAGCGCGAAGCTCGTCGCGAGGCCGAGCGCGAAGACGATCGGGCCGTAGCTCGCGCGGTCGATGTCGACCGGAACCAGCAGCCAGCCGCTCGACGCCGGCGCGAGCCCGGCGGCGACGAGCTGCCGCGTGACCCGCCCGATCACGTCGATGAACGCGACCGGAGCGAGGCCGAGCGCGACGCAGCCGAGCGCCAGCCAGACCATGCCGGCGCGCTCCCACCAGCCGGCGCGGTGGGCGTCGGCGAGCTGCTCTTCGCGCGGCTGGCCGAGGAAGACGACGCCGAAGAACTTGACCATCGTGTAGCCCGAAAGCGCCGCGACGAGCGCGATCAGCGCCGCGACGACGGGGACGAGCATGTTGAGGAACGAGCTCGGCAGTCCCGGGGCGAAGAGGAAGCTCTGCAGCAGCAGCCACTCGGAGACGAAGCCGCCGAGCGGCGGCAGGCCGGCGCTCGCGAGCGTGCCGACGAGCGTCAGCCAGGTCACCCACGGCATCACGCGGACGAGGCCGCCGAGCTTGCCGAGGCTGCGCTGCCCGGTCGCGTGCAGGACGGCGCCGGTGCCCACGAACAGCAGGCTCTTGAAGAATGCGTGGCTCGCGACGTGATAGAGCGCCGCCGTCAGCGCGAGCGCCGACATCGGCTTCATGCCGTACGCCGAGAAGAGCACGGCCAAGCCGATGCCGGCGAAGACGAGGCCGATGTTCTCGATCGAGGAATAGGCGAGCAGCCGCTTCATGTCGACCTGCACCGCCGCGAAGACGACGCCGAACAGCGCGCTCGCGAGGCCGATCCCGAGCAGCAGCACGCCCCACCACCAGAGCTGCGCCGGCAGCAGGTCGAAGGTGACGCGCAGGAGCCCGTAGACGGCCGTCTTCAGCATCACCGCGCTCATCAGCGCCGAGACCGGCGACGGCGCTGCCGGATGCGCTTCCGGGAGCCAGACGTGCAGCGGCACGATGCCGGCCTTCGCGCCGAAGCCGAACAGCGCGAGCAGGAACGCGACCGATGCCCAGAACGGCGAGAGGTGCTGCGCGCGCATGTTGGCGAAGGTGTAGTCGCCGGTGTTCGCCTGCAGGACGCCGAACGAGAGCAGGATGCCGATCGCGCCGATGTGGGCGATCAGCAGATAGAGATAGCCGGCCTGCCTGATCTCGGCGAGGCGATGGTTGGCGATGACGAGGAAGAACGACGACAGCGCCATCGTCTCCCACATCACCATGAACGCATACGCGTCGTCGGCGACGACGACGAGCGCCATGCTGGCGAGAAAGACGTGGTACTCGAGGCAGAGCAGGCCGGGCGGGGTGCCCTCGCCCTTGCGGAAGTAGCCCGCCGCGAATGCCGATACGCCGGCAGCGGTCGCGCCGATCACCATCAGGAAGAAGCCTGCGAGCGGGTCGAGACGGAAGTGGAACGGCAGCCCCGGCAGGCCGAGCGGCAGCACCGCGTGCTCGGCCGGCGAGAACATCGCGACCAGCGCCGTGGCGAAGAGGAGCAGCGCGACCGCGCCGCCGGCGGGGAAGAGCACCTTGGCGACCCAGCCGAGCTTGCGCAGCGCGAACAGGCCGCCGAGACCGACGACGAGCCATGCCGCGACGGCGACCAGCACCCAGTCGAGCGCGAGCCAGCGCGTCGGGTCGGGAAATCCTGCCACGGCGGCGTCCTCAGCGGCGGTGTTGCGCCTTGCTCGCCGCCCGTGCGCCGCTCGGCGTGTAGCTGACGCCGTGCTGCGAGAGGTAGTCGCGGATGAGCTGGCGCACGACCTGCGACGGCGTCAGGTCCTGCGCCGCGCAGAGCCGCTCGAACGCTTCCTTCTTGGCCGGATCGATCAGCAGCGTGAGGCGCGCCGTCTTCGATTCCATTTTCGTCGGCATGTTAATGAAATGCTCATGCAGAGCATATACCATTTGCATGTAATGTGCACGCGTGGAAGCCGCCGCCGCGCGGCGCGGCCGAAGCGCGGACGGCAAGCTAGCGCAGGGGGCGCCCTAGCAGGCGCTCGAGGGTGCGCAGCGGCGATGTCGCGGGCTCGCGCAGGTGCTCGACGTCGATCAGGAACGTCTGCTCGAGCATGTGCTGGCCGCCCATCGCGGCGTGCAGGACCTGGTCGCTGAAGCAAACCCACGTCGTGCCCGGCGCGAAGTCGACCCGCGCCTGCGGGCCGGTGCGCTGGAAGTCGAGGTCTGCCTTGGCGCGGTCGTGCAAGCGCAGCATCGCGTGGTCGTACGCGGTGCGCTGCCGTTTGGTGATGCCGAGCGCAGCCATCAGCCACGCCGAGCCCGGCAGCGGCGGGCCGAGCGCGTCTTGGTAGCGGCGCGCATGCGCGTGGAACGCTTCGCCAACGCGCCAGCGCCTCGGCTCGCCGTTCGGGTTGACGTTCGAGAAGACGCGCAGGAGTCGTGTGCCGCGCATCGGGTTCGACGGGAACGCGTCGACGTGCAGCCGCGTGTCGTCCTGGCGCCAGCTGCGGATGCGCTTGGTGACGTCGGTCGGGCGGAACGACGTGTTGCCGCGGCGCAGATGGCCGCGGTAGTGCGGGAACAGGCGCAACGCGAACGCCTCGCTCTGCTCGGCGAAGCGGACGACCATCGCCCGCAGCGCAGCGAGCTCGCCGGAGTCGCCGGCGCCGCCGCGCAGCTCGCCCGACGGCCACCGGACCGAGACGTTCTTCGCCTTCGGATCGGCCCAGCGCGGATCGAGGAAGCGCCGCTCGTCGTCGGCGAGCGCGAAGGCGAGGCGCGGAAACGCGAGCACGTGGCCCGCCTCGACGACCGCCTCGACGCCGTGCGTCGGGCCGTCGTCGGCCCAGCTCGCGTCGTCGTACGTCCTGACGACGTCCCCCGGATCGCTCGGCGCTTCCATCGCAGCGTCGCTCAGCGCACCCGCAGCCCCGGCACCGCACCGGCATGCGGATCGAGCAGGAAGAGGCCCGGATGCGCCTTGTCGTCGACGTGCGACGCGGCCAGGACCATTCCCTCGCTGACGCCGAACTTCATCTTGCGCGGCGCCAGGTTGGCGACGACGACGGTGAGCTTGCCGACCAGCTGCTCGGGGTCGTACGCCGACTGGATGCCGCTGAAGACGGTGCGCGTGCGCGTCTCGCCGACGTCGAGCGTGAGCTTGAGCAGCTTGGTCGAGCCGGCGACCTTCTCGGCAGCGACGATGAGCGCGATGCGCAGGTCGAGCTTGGTGAAGTCGTCGATCCCGATCTCGGGGGCGATCGCCTCGCCGCCGGGAAGCGGCAGTGCGATCGCCGTCTCGCTCGCCTTCGCGGCGGGCTCGGCAGATGCCGCCTCGAAGAGCGCGTCGAGCTGCTTGTCGTCGACGCGCTGCATGAGGTGGCGGTACGCCGCGATGCGCTCCGG
>DATJIM010000163.1:0-5659 GCA_035493195.1 Caldimonas sp. | reverse complement strand
CGGTCTCGCGGGCGCAGATCTTGCAAACGATCGAGGCCGAGGTCGCGCTCCTGCCGGCGCGTCAACGCGAGGCGTTTCTGCTGCGTTACTGGGAAGAACTCGATGTCGCCGAGACCGCCGCCTCGATGGGGTGCTCCGAAGGAAGCGTCAAGACGCACTGCTCGCGGGCGGTGCACGCCTTGGCGAAAGCCCTGAAGGCGAAGGGAATCACGTCATGAAGCTGGACGACCGCACCTATCGCGACGCCGCCCGCGCGGCGTCGGAAGCGCGCTTTGCGCGCGCGGTCGCGGCGTGCCTGAGCGAAAGCGCCGACCGGCTCTCGCCCGACGTCGCCGAGCGGCTTCGCTTCGGGCGCGAGAAGGCGCTCGAGCTCGCGCGCAGCTCGCGCGGCGAGGCGGTCGGCGTCACGGCGTCGGGCGCCGCGATCGCCGGCTTCGGCAGGTCGCCCTGGTGGCTGCGCTTCGCCTCGGTGCTGCCGCTCGTGGCGCTCGTCGGCGGCCTGGTGATGATCCAGAACTGGCAGACGCGAACGCAGATCTCGGTCGCCGCCGAAATCGACGAGGCGCTGCTCGGCGACGACCTGCCGATCAACGCGTATCGCGATCCCGGATTCGCGGAGTTCCTGAAAGCGCCTCCGAGCGAATGAGCCGAGCCGCGATGCAGCGCGAGCCGAGCCCCGCCCTCGCCCTGCCCCTCGCCGCGGCGTGGCGTGCCCTGCTCCCGCTCGCCGCGGCCGTCGTGCTGGCCGTTCCGGACCACGCCGTCGCTGCCGAAGGCGCTCGACCCCCGGGCACGCCGACGCCGGTGCGCGAGGAAGGCGTCCGCTGGCAGAGCCTGACGCCGGCGCAGCGCGAGGCCCTCAAGCCGCTCGAGCGCGACTGGCCGTCGATCGAAGCGCCGCGAAAGCAGAAGTGGCTCGCGCTCGCGGCACGCTACCACGCGCTGCCTCCCGAGGAGCGCGCCCGGATCCAGGCGCGGATGTCGGAGTGGGCCAAGATGACGCCGGCCGAGCGCGGCCAGGCGCGGCTTCGCTTCGAGGAGGCGCGGCAAGTGCCGGCGACCGACCGCAGCGCGCGCTGGCACGAGTACCAGGCGCTGCCGCCAGAGCAGCGTGCCCAGTTCGCCGCACGCGCCGCGCACGCGGCATCGGCGCCCGTCGATGGCAGCGCCCGTGCGGGCAAGACGGCGAGCCGCGACAGCAAGGAAGCCAAGTCCAACCTCGTCCCCAACCCGGCGCTGGCGCAGGCGCCGCGACCGGTCGCCCCGACGCTCGTCCAGGCAGCGCCCGGGGCGACGACGACGCTGATCACCCGGCAGCCGACGCCACCGCCGCATCAGCAGAGCGGAATGCCCAAGATCGCCGCGACTCCCGAGTTCGTGCACCGCTCGACGCTCTTGCCCAAGCGCGGCCCGCAGGCCGCCGCCGTCGCATCGAACGCCGCCATGCCGACGGCACCGGTCGCGCCGGCGCGGACGTCGGCGCCGGCCGCGGCGAAGCCGGCATCGTCCGCGGCGCGGTGACCGCGGGCGCCGGCGAGCCCGGCGATGCACCGAGCGCCGCCGCGCCGTCGCTGACGCGCCGGATGGCGTGCTTCTGCTACGACGCGATGCTGCTCTTCGGCATCGCGCTCGTCCCCGGCGTACTCGGCGCGATCTTCGTCGCCCAGACCGGGCAGCAGCACCCGCTGCAGAGCGACACCGCACTCAGGATCTACGCGCTCGTCCTCGACGCGATCTACTTCGTCGGCCTCTGGTCGACGCGCGGCCAGACGCTCGCGATGCAGACGTGGCGGATCCGCGTCGTCACCGCTGCCGGCGCGCGCGTCTCGCAAGGCCGTGCGCTGCTTCGCTTCGCCGCCTGCTGCATTGCCTGGCTCGGCGTCCCGACGGCGCTCGCGTCGGCGCTCCATTGGCCGCCGCTGCCAAGCCTGCTCGCCGTGCTCGCCTGGATCGCGACCTATCCGTTGTTCGCGCTCTTCGCTCCCGGTCGCCAGTTCTGGCACGACCGGCTGTGCGGAACGCGCCTCGTCGTCGCCGCGCCGCGCGACGTCAGACCGCGTCCTCGTTGAGCTCGCCGGTGCGGATGCGAACGACGTGGTCGATGGTCGTCACGAAGATCTTGCCGTCGCCGATCTTGCCGGTCTTCGCCGCCTTGACGATGGCATCGATGCAGCGCTCGGAGTCGCCGTCCTTGACGACGACCTCGATCTTCACCTTGGGCAGGAAATCGACCACGTACTCGGCGCCGCGGTAGAGCTCGGTGTGGCCCTTCTGCCTCCCAAAGCCCTTGACCTCGGTGACGGTGAGGCCCGAGACGCCGATGTCGGCCAGCGCCTCGCGCACCTCCTCGAGCTTGAACGGCTTGACGATGGCGGTGATCTGCTTCATTGGACCGGCTCCGCGCGGACTCGAATGCAGTCGAGTGTAGGCGATCGACCCGCGCGCGAGCGCGCAGCGGCAGCGCTGCCTTCGACGTAGCATCGCCCGCCGATGAGCGAGCACGCGACACCGCGCAGGAGCCGGCCGGCCAGCGATGCCGACCATGTCGTCCGCGTCTGCCGCGATCCCGCCGAGATCGACGCCGCGGCGTGGGACGCGCTCGTCGCCGCGCAGCCGTCGGCGACGCCGTTCATGACGATGGCGTACCTGCGAGCGCTGCACGCGTCGAAGAGCGCGGTCGAGCGCACCGGCTGGTCACCGCACTTCCTCGTCGTCGAACGAGACGGCGATCTCGTCGCCGCCTGCCCGCTCTACCTCAAGGACCATTCGTACGGCGAATACGTCTTCGACTGGGCGTGGGCGGATGCGTATCGCCGCCACGGGCTCGACTACTACCCGAAGCTGCTCGACGCCGTCCCGTTCACTCCGGTGCCCGGGCCGCGCCTGCTCGCGCGATCGGCCGAGCACCGCCTCCTCCTGCTGCGCGCGATCGAGCAGCTCGCGCGCTCGGCGGGCTTGTCTTCGGCGCACCTGCTCTTCCTCGACGACGCCGACCGCGCTGCAGCGCGCGACGCCGGCTGGTCGCTGCGGACGACGGTGCAGTTCCACTGGACGAATCGCGCCGACTCGCCGTACGCCGACTTCGCCGACTTCCTCGCCAGCCTGCAGCGCGACAAGCGCAAGAAGATCCAGCAGGAGCAGCGCCGCGTCGCCGAATCAGGGATCACGTTCAGCGCGGCGACCGGCGACGCCATCGCCGGCGACGACTGGGACTTCTTCTACCGCTGCTACACGCTCACGTATCGCGCGCACCACTCGACGCCGTACCTGACGCGCGACTTCTTCGCGCGCACCGCGGCAACGATGGGCGAGAACTGGCTGCTCTTCGTCGCCCATCGCGGCAAAAAAGCCATCGCGACGTCGCTGATCGCGATCGACCCCGAGCGCAAAGCCGCGTTCGGCCGCTACTGGGGCGCCGTGGAGCACGTCAGCTGCCTGCACTTCGACGCCTGCTACTACCAGCCGCTCGCGTGGTGCATCGCCAACGGCTACCAACGCTTCGAAGGCGGCGCGCAGGGCGAGCACAAGATGGCGCGCGGGCTGATGCCGACGCAGACGTGGTCGGCGCACTGGCTCGCGCATCCGCAGTTCGCGCGCGCGGTCGACGACTTCCTCGCCCGCGAAGGCAAAGGCGTCGAGAGCTACCTCGACGAGCTGAACGAGCGCCGGCCGTTCAAGGACGCCAGCGGGCGCGACTGAGCGTCGCCGCGGTTACGACCGCGCGGCCTGGCTCGCGAGGTAGTCGGCGATCCCGTTGCGGATCTCGGCGCGCGCCGCGTCGGGTCCCTCCCAGCCGCTCACCTTGACCCACTTGCCGGGCTCGAGGTCCTTGTAGTGCTCGAAGAAGTGCTGGATCTGGCGCAGCCGCAGCTCGTTCATGTCGGCGGGCTTCTGCCAATGGCGGTAGATGCCGAGGATCTTGTCGATCGGCACCGCGAGCAGCTTGGCGTCGCCGCCCGCCTCGTCCTCCATCTTCAGCATGCCGATCGGCCGGCACGACACCACGACGCTCGGCACGAGCGGGAACGGCGTGATGACGAGGACGTCGACCGGATCGCCGTCGGCCGACAGCGTCTGCGGGATGTAGCCGTAGTTGCACGGATAGTGCATCGCCGTGCTCATGAAGCGGTCGACGAACATCGCGCCGGTTTCCTTGTCGACCTCGTACTTGATCGGGTCGGCGTTCATCGGGATCTCGATGATCACGTTGAACTCGTCGGGGGCGCGCGGGCCGGGGGAGACGTTGTGCAGGCTCATGGCGGAGCGGTCGAGGACGGCGAGTCGCGATGGTAGGCGCAGCCGGCGCCCACCGTCCGCCGCGGCCCGGCGAGGTCGGGACGACACCGCGATCCCTTAACATTCGGGGTTTGCCCGAGACCGTGCGGAAAGTCACGCCGGGCAGGCCAGCCGCGGCCGCGAACGAATCCAACGATTGGCAACGAGGAAGGAACTCTCTTGATCTCCACCACGACGGCGCTCTACATCGCGATCGCGTGCGGCTTCGCCGCGGTCATCTACGGCTTCGTCCAGCGCAGCTGGATCCTCGCGCAGAACGCGGGCAACGCGCGCATGCAGGAGATCGCCGCGGCGATCCAGCAGGGGGCGGCGGCCTACCTCAAGCGCCAGTACACGACGATCGGCATGGTCGGCATCGTCCTCGCAATCCTGATCTTCGTCTTCCTCGACAAGACCACCGCGGTCGGCTTCGTCATCGGCGCGATCCTCTCGGGCGCGTGCGGCTTCATCGGGATGAACGTGTCGGTGCGCGCGAACGTGCGCACCGCGCAGGCGGCGACGCAGGGCATCGGCCCGGCGCTCAACGTCGCGTTCAAGGGCGGCGCGATCACCGGCATGCTCGTCGTCGGCCTCGGCCTCATCGGCGTCGGCGCGTTCTTCTGGTACCTCACCGGCGGCACCAAGGTCGACACCGCGACGCTGAAGCCGTTGCTCGGACTCGCGTTCGGCTCGTCGCTGATCTCGATCTTCGCTCGTCTCGGCGGCGGCATCTTCACCAAGGGCGCCGACGTCGGCGCCGACCTCGTCGGCAAGGTCGAGGCCGGGATCCCGGAGGACGACCCGCGCAATCCCGCGGTCATCGCCGACAACGTCGGCGACAACGTCGGCGACTGCGCCGGCATGGCCGCCGACCTGTTCGAGACCTACGCGGTGACGATCATCGCGACGATGGCGCTCGGCGCGCTGCTGTTCGCTGCCAATGCGACGACCGCGCTCGCCGCCGTGATCTATCCGCTGCTGCTCGGCGGCGTCTCGATCATCGCCTCGATCGTCGGCTGCAGCTTCGTCAAGGCGTCGCCGGGAATGAAGAACGTGATGCCCGCGCTCTACCGCGGCCTCATCGTCGCCGGCGTGCTGTCGCTGATCGCGTTCTGGTTCGTGACCAGCGCGATCATGCCCGCCGACGCGCTCGGCGCGAACTCGCAGATGCGGCTCTGGGGCGCGTGCGTCGTCGGCCTCGTGCTGACCGCTGCGCTCGTCTGGATCACCGAGTACTACACCGGCACCGACTACAAGCCCGTGCAGCACGTCGCAGCCGCCTCGACGACCGGCCACGGCACCAACATCATCGCGGGCCTCGGCGTCTCGATGAAGTCGACCGCGTGGCCGGTGCTCTGCGTCTGCATCGCGATCTTCGTCTCGT
>DATJIM010000162.1:0-2901 GCA_035493195.1 Caldimonas sp. | reverse complement strand
CTCCTCAATGACCCGCTCGGGCGACGCGGAGCCGTTGCCGGCGCACGCGCGGTCGCGCGATCAGATCTGCACCATTTCGAAATCTTCCTTGCGAGCGCCACACTCCGGGCACGTCCAGTTCATCGGGACGTCGGCCCACGCCGTGCCCGGTGCCAGACCGTGCTCCGGGTCGCCAGCCGCCTCGTCGTAGATCCAACCGCAGATCAGGCACATCCAAGTCTTGGGGTCGCTCACGTCCGGGCGGGTGCCTTCACTACAATGCGAGGAGATTGTAGACACGGCCTCTTTTGCAAAAGCAAGGCTGTGTAGGGACATACGCAACATTGTTCACGTTCGCCTAGAGGTCCCAGAAGGCCTCGCGAACGGCCTCCCTCGCGCCTTCCGACGATCCCATGACCGACGTTTCCCAGCCTGTCGACCCCGATCCCGGCGATCTGGAAGAGCAGGCCGCGCCGGCGTGCGTGATGAGCTTCAACATCAACGATCCGAGCGGCGCCGGCGGCTCGGCTGCCGACGTCGCGACGATCGCCGCGATGGGCGCGCACGCGCTGCCGATCATCACCAGCATCGTCATGCGCGACACCGCCGAAGTCTTCGATCACCACGCGATCGACGCCGACGTCGTCGTCGAGCAGGCGCGGAGCGTGCTCGAGGACGTCACGATCGCAGCGTGGAAGGTCGGCTTCCTCGGCTCGACCGAAGGCGTCAGCGCCGTCGCCGAGATCCTCTCCGACTATCCCGACGTCCCCCTCGTCGCGTATCTGCCCAACCTCGCATGGGTCGACGAGGACGAGCAACAGGCGTACCTCGAGGCGTTCCGCGACCTCGTGCTGCCGCAGACCGAGGTCCTCGTCGGCAGCCACCAGACGCTCACCGACTTCCTCCTGCCCGAGTGGGAGGGCGAGCGGCCGGCGTCGTCGCGCGAGCTCGCCGTCGCTGCCAACAAGCACGGTGCGCGCTACGTCCTCGTGACGAGCATTCCGCTGCCCGACCAGTTCCTCGACAACGTGCTCGCGTCGCCGCAGGGCGCGGTCACCGGCGAGAAGTTCGAGCGCTTCGAGACGACCTTCGTCGGCGCCGGCGAGACGCTCTCGGCGGCGCTCGCCGCGCTGCTCGCGACCGGCGTCGAGCTGCACGCCGCCGTCGGCGAGGCGCTCGCGTTCCTCGACCAGGCGCTCGACGCGGGCTTTCGTCCGGGCATGGGCAACGTCGTCCCCGACCGCTTCTTCTGGGCGCTGCCCGCCGAGGGCGAAGAGGAAGGCGAAGCCGGAGAAGACGTCGGCACCGGGGACAACGAGGCGGCGGCGCCGAAGAACCCGCGCCACGTCCACTAGCGGCGCGGCGCGAGCGCGACGATGCCGTCCAACGCCGAGCTGTTCGAGCGCGCGCGCCGCGTCATCCCGGGCGGCGTCAACTCTCCCGTGCGCGCGTTCCGCGCCGTCGGCGGAACGCCGCGCTTCATCGCCCGCGGCGACGGCGCGTCCCTGTTCGACGCCGAAGGCCGGCGCTACCTCGACTACATCGGCTCGTGGGGGCCGATGATCCTCGGCCATCGCCATCCAGCCGTGCAGGCGGCGGTGCACGCGGCGGTCGACGAAGGCCTCTCGTTCGGCGCGCCGACGGCGCGCGAGACCGAACTCGTCGAGACGATCCTCGCGCACGTGCCGAGCGTCGAGCAATTGCGCCTCGTCAGCTCGGGCACCGAGGCGGCCATGAGCGCGCTCCGCCTCGCGCGCGGCGCGACCGGCCGCAACGTCATCGTCAAGTTCGAGGGCTGCTACCACGGCCACGCCGACGCGCTGCTCGTCAAGGCCGGCTCGGGCCTCGCGACCTTCGGCCATCCGACCAGCGCCGGCGTCCCCGAGGCCGTCGTCCAGCACACGCTCGTCCTCGAATACAACAACGTCGCTGCGCTCGACGCGGCGTTCGCGAGCCACGGCAGCGCGATCGCCTGCGTGATGGTCGAGCCGATCGCCGGCAACATGAACTTCGTGCGCGCGACGCTGCCGTTCATGCAGCGGCTGCGCGAGCTCACCAGCGCGCACGGCGCGCTGCTTGTCTTCGACGAGGTGATGACCGGCTTTCGCGTCGCGCTCGGCGGCGCGCAAAGCGTGTACGCGCGCGCGATCCCCGGCTTCGCGCCCGACCTCAGCGTCTTCGGCAAGGTCATCGGCGGCGGCATGCCGCTCGCGGCGTTCGGCGGCAAGCGAGCGCTGATGGAGCAGCTCGCTCCGCTCGGCCCGGTCTACCAGGCGGGAACGCTGTCGGGCAATCCGGTCGCGACGGCGTGCGGCCTCGCGACGCTGCGCGAGATCGCCAAGCCCGGCTTCTTCGCCGCGCTCGCCGAAAGGACGCGCGGGCTCGTCATCGGCCTCGTCGAAGCGGCGCAGAGCGCCGGCGTCGCGATGTCGGCCGACTGCGAAGGCGGCATGTTCGGCTTCTTCTTCGCGGCCGAGCTGCCGCAGAACTATGCCGAGGTGATGGCGAGCGACCAGTCGCGCTTCAACCGCTTCTTCCACGCCATGCTCGAGCGCGGCGTCTACCTGGCTCCGGCACTCTACGAAGCGGGCTTCGTGAGCGCGGCGCACACGCACGACGACATCGCGGCGACCGTTCGCGCGGCCCGGGAGAGCTTCGCCGTCTGAAGCGCGACAAGTGCCGCACCGCGGTGCCGATCAGGGCCATCCCCGCTCCCTAGAATCGTCCGATGCATCTGCACATCCTCGGCATCTGCGGCACGTTCATGGGCGGCCTGGCTGCGCTCGCGCGCGAGTCGGGCCACCGCGTCACCGGTTGCGACGCCAACGTCTATCCGCCGATGAGCGAGCAGCTCGCGGCGCTCGGCATCGACCTGATCGAGGGCTACGGCGCCGACCAGCTCGCGCTCGCGCCCGACCTCTT
>DATJIM010000161.1:0-11830 GCA_035493195.1 Caldimonas sp. | reverse complement strand
GCCGCCGGGCGCCTTGCAGAAGCGCTCGACCGGGCACTTTGTCAGGATGGTTTGCGGCGCGGCGCGTTCGCCGCAGACGAGGCCGGCGCTGCGCAGCACGTCGAGCGTGACCTCGGGATGCTTGGTGAGCTGCTCGGGCATCGGTGCCTCCTGCGGGCGGGCTACGGGCGCTCCGGGATCGGCGGCGGCAGGGTCGCGCACTCCTCGAACACGCGGATCGTGCAGTGCGCGCAGATGTCGCGGTCGAGGCGGTCGAAGATCGTCCGGATCGCGATCCGCTTGGCCGGGAAGACGTGATCGGTGCCGAGCTCGGCCAGGAAGCCGATGCGCTGCCACACCTCGAGCACCGGCGAACGCGGCCGGTGGAAGTACAGGTCGCCGCCCCAGCGGCGCCGCGTCAGCAACTCGTTCCGCCACAGGTCGGCGGCCGGCAGGTCGATGAAGTTCATGCTCTTCGCCATCACGAGCAGGTGCTTCGGCGAATCGGCCGGCGCGCGCAGGTCGCGCAGCTGGTCGCCGACGTGCGAGACCGCGCCGAAGTAGACCTCGCCCTCCATCCGGATCATCTTCAGCTGCGGGCATTCGGGCAGCGGATTCGGCACCTCGGCGCGCACGACGAACGGCCGCGCCGGGTCGGTGCTGTCGAAGCCCATCACGCGGATCGACGGCTTCGAGGTGCGGTATAGGTACGTCAGCAGCGACAGCACGGTGCCGAGCAGGATCGCGACCTCGAGGCGGATCGTCACGGTCGCGATCGCGGTCGCCGCGGCGATCCCGAAGTCCTGCCGGCTGTAGGTCCACAGGCGCCGCCAGCCGGGGAGGTCGAACAGCGACCAGGCGACCAGCAGCAGCAGCGCGGCGATCGCCGGCAGCGGGATCAGCGCGAGCACCGGCGCGGTGACGGCGACCAGCGCGAGCAGCCAGAGCGACGCGAACACCGCCGAGAGCGGCGTGCGCGCACCGGCCTCGAGGTTGGGCAGCGAGCGGTTCAGCGAGCCGCACGACACGTACGACGAGAAGAAGCCGCCGACGATGTTCGAGAGGCCCTGGCCGCGGAACTCGCGGTTCGCGTCGATCGACTGGCCGGAGCGCGCCGCGACCGCCTTGGCGATCGAGATCGCCTGGCCGAGCGCGACGATCGTCAGCGCGAACGCGATGCCGATGAGGTCGGGCAGCAGCCGCAGGTCGAACGTCGGCAGCGCGAAGCGCGGCCAGATCGGCGGCAGCGCGCCGACAACCGCGATGTGGCGGCCGTCGGAGAGCCAGCGCTCGATCGCGAACGCGAGCAGGGTCGAGAGCGCCAGCGCGAGCAGCATGTGCGGCGCGCGCTTGAGCTCGTGCTTCAGCAGGACGGCTGCGACGATGGTGAAGATGCCAACGAAGAACGCCGCCGGCGAGACGCGGCCGAGCTGCGCCCACAGGTGCTCGGCGAGGTTGCCGAGCCGGTGCGCCGTCGGCGGCGGCAGGCCGAGCAGGTCGGGCAGCGCGTAGAGCGCGATCCGCGCGGCGGCGCCGGCCATGAAGCCGCGCAACGCCGCCGGCGAGATGAAGTTCGCGATCGCGCCGAGCCTGAGCGCCCCGATCGCGAACTGCATCGTGCCGACGAGGACGGTGACGGCGAGCGCGAGCGCGATGTAATGCGGCGAGCCGACCGCGGCGAGCGGTGCCAGCGTCGCGAAAAGCGCGAGCGAGTTGGCGTTGGTCGGCCCCGAGACGACGTGCCAGCTCGAGCCGAACAGCGCCGCGACGACGCACGGGACGATGGCGGTCGAGAGGCCGTACTCGGGCGGCAGGCCGGCGAGCGTCGCGAACGCGATCGCCTGCGGCAGGACGAGCAGCGCACCGAGCAGCCCGGCGACGCCGTCGGCGCGCACGCCGCTGCGATCGATGCGTCGGACCCACGGGCCGAAGATGCGCGCAGCGAGCTCGTTCACCGGCGCCGATTATCGGCGCGACGCCGGGCGCGACCGCCGCTAGCGCGCGCCGCCGCTCGCCTTGGCGACGTAGCGGGCGAGCGCACGCATCTGCGCTTCGCTCAGCGACGACTGGTACGAGGGCATCATGCCGATGCCGTTCTTCAGCGCGGCGACGACACGCTCGGCGGTCGGCTGCAGGTCGTCCAGGACCGGCCCGATCGCCCCCATCGCTTTCGCGTCCTTCAGCATGTGGCACGTCGAGCACGGCGGATTGGCGCCGACCGTGAACAGCGTCTTGCCGAGCTGCAGCTCGTTGGCGTCGCCGTCGTCGGCACCGCGGGCGACGCTCGCGGCGACGAGCGCGAGCGCAGCGCCGCAGGCAGCAGCGATCGCTCGTCGCGCAGCCGGTCGCATCGCGCTTCTCAGACGACCGTCAGCAGCACCGCCGGATCCTTCCAGCTGTTGTTGCTGTAGCCGTGCGCGTTCTCGAGGCGCTGCTCGGGCTGGACGTTGCCGGCGCCGTCGGTCGCGCGGCTGACGAGGACGTAGTTGCCCGCGCTCATCCTGAGCGGCATCGCGAAGTGCCGCCACGCGAAGCGGCCGAGGTCGAGGCCGACGAAGGGCGCCTCGATCCAGTTGCGGCCGCCGTCGCTCGAGATCTCGACGCGGCGGATCGGCTGGCCGCCGCTGAACGCGACGCCGGTGACGTAGACGACCCCCGCCTTGACCTGGTGCTCGCCCGCCGGCCCGGTGATGAACGACTTGACGTTGAGCTCCTGGATCGACGGCTCGCTCGCCTTCGACTGCGCGCCGATCGGCGTCATCCGATAGCCGGTCTGCTGGATCTTGGCCGGCGACTCGTTCGCCGTCAGCGCGATGCGCTTGACGTACTTGACGTTGTTGATTCCGTTGTAGCCCGGGACGATGAGGCGCAGCGGGCCGCCGTGCGCGAGCGAGAGCGGCGCGCCGTTCATTTCCCACGCGAGCAGCGCATCGTTCATCGCGCGGATCGCGACCGAGCGCTCGACGACGACGGACATCGGATCGACGTTGTCGGGAAGCTTCTCGCCGCCGGTGCCGGTGAGCCAGCTCATCCCCGGCGCGCCGCCGCCGAGCGACTCGACGACGTAGCGCAGCGGCACGCCGCTCCAGAGCACGCAGCCCGCGGCGCCGACGGTCCACGGCGTCCCGCTCGGCTTGCTCGGGAAGTAGCCGCGGCCGTTGCCCGAGCATTGCAGGACCGTCGCGACGGTCTCGACGCCGATCGACTTCAGCTCGGCGACGGTCAGCGTGCGCGGGTTGTGAACGCCTTCGAACGCGACCTGCCAGCCGTCGCGGTTGGCGACGATCGACGCGTCGGGCGCGGGCAGGTTGTTGCGGATGTAGAGATGCTCTGCCGGCGTGATGCCGCTCGTGCCGAACGCGGCTCGCCTGGTCTCGATCGTCGTCGCGCTGTGGACGATGACCGCGTTCGGGTCCTTCCACGCGGCGTATGCCGGCAGCGGCCGCGCTGCGGGAGCGGGCGCTGCCGCGGCCTGCGCCATCGCCTCGCCGGCGAGACCGACGAGGCCGGTGCCGGCGAGCGCGCCGGCACCGCCGGCGAGGATTTGGCGTCTGCGAAGCGAGAGCGGCATGTCTGTCATCGATCGAATCTCCAGGTCGGTGGCAGCGAACGCGTCGAGGCGCTCGAAAAAGTGCCGCGAGTATCCCATCGCACGCGCCGTCGCCGCGGCCCGCGACGTCAGCATTTGCCCGAAGTCGCGACCACGGCGGCGCGGCGCGCGGGAAACAGATCACGCTCGCATCGATGTCACGACACGACCTGGTAGTAGAGATTTTGCGGATGCTTCGCCTGCGCGAGAAAGAGCCAGCGGTCGGCGAGCAGTCCGGGCGCCTGCGCGAGCGCAGCGAACGCGCACGCAGCCGCAGGCAGAGCGCCGGCCCAGACGAGCGCGATGACGAGCGCAGGGACGACGAACGCCAGCGCGACCGCGACGACCTTGATCGTGCGGAGCGCAGCGGCCGAGGCGCGGTGGAAGAACTCGCGCGTGTTGAACGAGCCGGCCGACATCCCCATCGACGTCTGCACGAGGCGCGCAGCGACGATTCCGGTCGCCGACTGCAGCGTCGAGCGGTGTCGCAGCGTGGCGTTGCGACGCAACGCGGCGACGCGCGCAGCACCGCCGACGACCGTCGCGACGAGCGCCGCCGGCAGCGCCGCCGCGAGCGCCCTGCTGTCGCCTGCGAGCGCGGCGAGCGCGCACGCGAGAACGAGCCCCGACGAGAGGCCGAGCAGGACGAAGTTGACGACGGTGAGCGGCTGCGCCCATTCCTCGATGAAGCGAAGGCACGCGTAGATCATCGCGGTGCACAGCCACAGCAGGGCCGACACCGCGATCGCGGCGAGCGGCAGCAGCGGCGAGGGCGGCGCGCCCGCGGCGTCGCGCGCCGCGAGCCACCACGCGGCGACGAGCGCGATGAACGCCGGCAGCACGATCACCTCGCGCGACAGCCACGACGTCCGCCACATCAGCCAGGCGCGCCAGGCACGGCTCGGACGTCCGAGGTGGAGGAACGACGCCGCGAGGCCGACGACGAGGAGGACGATCGCGATCGCGAGCCCGCCGCGCAGCGACGCCGGCGCGAGCGGGATGCCCGTCAGCGCAGCGAGCGCGATGGCGACGACGAGTCCTTGTCCGGCGCCCGCCGCCGTGGTGAAGACGACGACCGACAACGCCGGGTTCATGTCGCCCCAGGCGCGCCGTGTCCGCCATCGTCGGCGGCGCCGCCGAGATCGCGCGTCGCGCCTGCGGGAGCGCCCACCGACGCCGTGACGCGGCGCGGCAGGTAGTGGTTGGCAGGCCGCGTGTTCCACTCGGGCATCAAGGCGTAGCCGCCGCGCTCGCGGATCGCGCGCGATGCATCCGACTCCGGATCGTGGACGTCGCCGAAGATGCGCGCTCCGGTCGGGCACGCCTTGACGCACGCCGGCTTGCGGTCGGCGGGTGCGAGCGCCGCGTCCTCGATGCGGTCGACGCAGAGCGTGCACTTGGTCATCACCTGGCGTTCCTCGTCGAGCTCGCGCGCGCCGTACGGGCACGCCCACGCGCAGTACTTGCAGCCGATGCATTTGTCGTAGTCGACGAGGACGATGCCGTCGCTCTTTCGCTTGTAGCTCGCGCCGGTCGGACAGACCGGGACGCACGGCGGGTCCTCGCAGTGCAGACAGCTCTTCGGGAAGTGGATCGTCTCGGTCGCGGGGAAGACGCCGGCCTCGTACGTCTGCACGCGGTTGAAGAACGTTCCCGTCGGCGCGGCGCCGTACGCGTTCTCGTCGGCGAGCGGCCCGGCGGCGCCGTAGGTGTTCCATTCCTTGCACGACGTCACGCACGCGTGGCAGCCGACGCAGACGTTGAGGTCGATGACGAGCGCGAGCTGGCGGCCGCGGGCCGGTGCCTCGGGCGCGGACGCCGGCGCGGCTTCTGCGCGCTTGAAGAGCGCGAGCAGCGACGCGATCATCGCCGGCCTCGCACGAACTGCGGCGACGTCACCGCTTCCTCGCCGGCGCTGCACGGCGCGATGCGGACGCGGACGTCGTACCAGCCCGCCTGCCCCGTGACCGGGTCGGAGTTGCTCACCGCACCGCCGTCGGCCGGCAGCTCGTCGGTGATCAGGTGGTTGAGCAGGAACCCCTTTCTCGCCTCGTCGGCGCCCGGAGCGAGCTGCCACGCACCGTCGGCCTTGCCGATCGCGTTCCACGTCCACACGGTGCCCGGCTCGACCGCTTCGCTCGTGCGCAGCATGCAGCGCACGCGCCCCCAGTGGCTCTCCACCCAGCACCAGCCGCCGTCGGCGACTCCCGCCGCCGACGCCGCCGACGGATGAACGAACAGGTAGTTGTGGCTGTGGATCTGTCGCAGCCACGCGTTCTGCGAGTCCCACGAGTGGTACATCGCCATCGGCCGCTGCGTGATCGCGGCGAGCGGATAGCGCGCGCGGTCGACGAACGCGTCCTCGAGCGGCGGCGACCAGAACGGCAGCGGGTCGAAGTGCGCCGCGATCCGCTCGCGCAGGTGCGACGGCGGCCGCCGGCCGGCCGTCTTGCCTTCGGCGGCGAGACGAAATGTCTGCAGCGTGTCGCTGTAGATGCAGACCTGGACGACGTCGTTCTTCTGCCGCCAGCCCTTCTCCTTCGCGTAGTCGAGGTACTCGCGGTTCCAGTTGCGCATGTGGTGCATCGAGTCCGGCAGCCGCAGGTGGAAGAAGCAGTCGTTGTCGGCGTACTTGCGCCACTGGTCGGGGTTCGGCGCGCCGCGCAGGTGCTGGTCGCCGTTCTCGCCGCGCCAACCCATCAGGAAGCCGAGGCCGGGCGCCGACTCGTAGCGGACGACGAAGTCGGCGTAGTCGCTGAACTTGCGCTCGCCCGTCGCGGTCGTGAACGCCGGCAACTTGAGGCGCGACGCCAATTCGACGAGGACGTCCTGGAACGGCCTGCACTCGCCGAGCGGCGCGACGACCGGAACGCGGACCGAGTCGGCGGGCCCATCGAATTCCGAGATCGGCCGGTCGAGGATGCTCATCACGTCGTGCCGCTCGAGGTACGTCGTGTCGGGCAGCACGAGGTCGGCGAACTCGACCGTCTCGCTGCGAAACGCGTCGCAGACGACCAGGAACGGGATCTCGTGCTCACCGTCGGCGTTCCTGCGGTTGAGCATCTCGCGCACCGCGACCGTGTTCATCGTCGAGTTCCAAGCCATGTTCGCCATGAACAGCAGCAGCGTGTCCAGACGGTACGGGTCGCCCCGCGTCGCGTTGCGGACGACGGTGTGCATCAGGCCGTGCGCCGACAGCGGCGCTTCCCACGAGAACGCGTGGTCGATCCGCATCGGCGTGCCGTCGTCCTCGATCGCGAGCTCGTCGGGATTGGCCGGGAAGCCGAGCGGCGCGGCGTTGAGCGGCGTGTCGGGCCGGATCATGTCCGGCGAGTTGAAGGCGCGAAAGTTCGGCACGATGTGGCGCGGGTATGGCGCCTTGTGGCGAAAGCCGCCGGGCGCGTCGATCGTGCCGAGCACGCTCATCAGCACCGCGAGCGAGCGCACCGTCTGGAAGCCGTTCGAGTGGGCGGCGACGCCGCGCATCGCGTGGAACGCGACCGGACGCGCCTGCGTCGTCGGGTGGCGCTTGCCCCATGCGTCGGTCCACGCGATCGGCAGCTCGAATGCCTCGTGCAACGCCGTCTCGCCCAGCTCGCGCGCGAGCGCGCGGATGCGCTCCGCCGCGATGCCGGTGATCGTCTCGGCCCACTCGGGAGTGCAGGCGGCGACGCGCTCGCGCAGCAGCGCGAACGCCGGCGCGACGCGCGTGCCGTCGGCGAGCGCAAAGCGGCCTTCGAGCGCGGCGTCGACGCCGTCGGCGACGCCTTCGGGGTACGCGGCGACGATCGTCCGCGACGCGCGGTCGAAGACGAGCTTGTTGTGCGGATGGCGGCCGTCGCCCGGCGGTCCCTTCGCGGGATCGTGCGCGAACATGCCCTCGCGCTCGCCACCGTCGAGGACGACGAGCTGCGGTGCGTTCGTGAAGCGCTTGAGGAATGCGCGATCGACGAGATCGTTCGCGATCAGCTCGTGGAGCAGCGCCATGAAGAGGGCGCCGTCGGTGCCCGGGCGGATCGCGATCCACTCGTCGGCGATCGCCGAGTAGCCGGTGCGCACCGGGTTGATCGAGACGAAGCGGCCGCCGCGCCGCTTGAAGTCGGCGATCGCGATCTTGAGCGGATTCGAGTGGTGGTCCTCGGCGGTGCCGACCATCACGAACAGCTTCGCGCGCGCGAGGTCCGGGCCGCCGAACTCCCAGAAGCTGCCGCCGATGGTGTAGATCATCCCCGCGGCCATGTTGACCGAGCAGAAGCCGCCGTGCGCCGCGTAGTTCGGCGTCCCGAACTGGCGCGCGAAGAGGCTCGTCAGCGCCTGCATCTGGTCGCGACCGGTGAAAAACGCGAACCTCTTCGGGTCGCTGGCGCGGATCTTGGCGAGCCGCGTCGTCAGGATCTCGAGCGCGCGCTCCCACGAGATCGCTTCGAAGTCGCCGGCGCCGCGCTCGCTTCCTGGCTTGCGCAGCAGCGGCTGCGTGAGCCGGGCCGGCGAACGCTGCTTCATGATCCCCGCCGACCCCTTGGCGCAGATGACGCCGCGGTTGAGCGGATGGTTCGGGTTGCCGTCGATGTAGCGGAGCTCGCCGTCCCGCAGGTGGACGCGGATGCCGCAGCGGCACGCGCACATGTAGCACGTCGTCGTCTTCACCTCGCGCCGCGCGCCAGCGTCGGGAGCTCCCGTCGGATCGTGCAGCGGCTCGCGCGAGAAGAGCCGGAAGACCGCATGCCGCATGCCTTGAATATAGTGTGCCGATCGTGCGCATCCGCTCCCGAAGGAGGCTGCCATGCCGAACCGCTCACGACGCGACGCGATCGCCGCCCTTGCCGGAACCGCCCTGCTGCCCGCCTGGCCGCTCGCCGCACGCGCCGACGCGTCGGCGGTGCGCACTTGGCCGCTGGCGACGCGCCAGCGCACCGGCATCCACGACGTCGCGCCGGCGCCGGACGGCGGCGTCTGGTTCAGCGCGCAGCGCAGCGGCCATCTCGGCTGGTTCGATCCGAAGAGCGGCCATGCGGAGCTGATCTCGCTCGGCAGCAACTCGTCGCCGCACGGCGTCATCCAGGGCCCGGACCGCGCCGCCTGGCTCACCGACGGCGGCCGAAATGCGATCGTCCGCGTCGGCTGGCCCGACCGCACCGTGCGCGCGTTTCCGCTGCCGGAGGGAACGCCGTACGCGAACCTCAACACCGCGACATTCGACGGCGACGGCGACCTCTGGTTCACCGGCCAGAGCGGCTTCGTCGGCAAGGTGCACGTCAAGACCGGCGAGGTCTCGGTGAAAAGGTCGCCGCGCGGCACCGGACCGTACGGCATCTGCACGACGCCCAAGGGCGACGTCTGGTACTGCTCGCTCGCCGGCTCGTTCATCGCCAAGATCGATCGCGCAAGCGGCGACTCGACGGTCGTCGAGCCGCCGACGCCGAACCAGGGCGCACGGCGCGTCTGGAGCGACAGCCAGGGAAGGATCTGGATCAGCGAATGGCTGAGCGGCCAGGTCTCGATGCACGACCCCGCGAAGTCGAGCTGGCGCGCGTGGAAGCTGCCGGGATCCGGGCCGCGACCGTACGCCGTCTACGTCGACGGCCACGACCAGGTGTGGCTGAGCGACTGGGGCAGCAACGCGATCGTCCGCTTCGATCCGGCGAACGAGACGTTCACGCGCTTCGCGCTGCCCAACGACGGCGCCGGCGTGCGCCAGATCCACGGCCGCGCGGGCGAGGTCTGGCTGCCCGAGAGCGGCACCGAGCACATCAGCGTGATCCGCAGCGCCTGACGGCGCTGCGCTCCGCTCACGACTGGCTGCGCATCCGGCCGAGGACGATCGCGAGCGCTGCCGCGCCGAGCCCCTTCACGAGCTGTGGGTGCTGGGCGTAGAACTCGCCGGCCCGGTCGAGGATCGACGGATCCTTCTTCTCGGCGTGCTCGGCGATCGCCGCCGCGTCGGCGGGCGAGACCTGCTGCGCCTGCTCGGGCGTGATCGTCGGCGTCTGGTTGCCGGAACCACCGAGGACGCGACCGAGAACGCCGCCGGCGACCGACGAGAGCGCGCCGCTGCCCAGCACCTGCACGAGCTGGTTCAGGATGCCGGCGCGTTGCTGGGGATTCGACTGGCCGAACAGATTGCCGATCATCTGGCCGAACGGCGGCGTCGCGTCGGAGCGGAACGCCGCGGCGACGCCGTCGCCGAGGTCCTGCGGCGACGCCTGCTGCGCGACCTGATCGAAGTGCTGGTGCACGTTGCCGGTCGGCGCCGTCGCCGGATTGGCGTACTGCTGGAGGATGTCGAGGAGTCCCATGTTGCTTCCTTCGCTGTCGTGCGGCATTGCCGCGGGTCCTTAGTGCAAGGCTTCGAACGGATCGATCGCCTCGCCTTTCCACCATTGCCTCTCGGGCCCGAGCCGGAATACGGCGAAGTGCAGATGCGGCGCATCGGGCGGCGCGTTGCCGCTCGTTCCGACGTAGCCGATCACGTCGCCGCGGCGCAGCCGCATGCCCTCTCGCAGTCCCTCCGCGTAGCGGTCAAGGTGCGCGTAGTAGTAGGCGAAGCGCTCGTCGGGGTCGAACTGGTAGACCGTGAGTCCACCCGGAACGCTGGTGAAGAGCTTGGCGACCTTGCCGTCGTCGACCGCGAGCACGCGCGTGCCGCGCGGCGCAGCGATGTCGATCGCCTCGTGCGGATGCCCGGGCCGCCCCTCGTGGAACGTGTCGTGCAGCTCGGTGGCGCGGACACCCTCGACCGGGATCGCGAGCCGGCGCAGCGGCATCGCATCGGCAGCGAGCAGCCCGATCGCCGCGAGCGCGACCCCGGCGGCGACCGCGAATCCGCGCAGCGGCGCGGCCATGTTGGCGAACTCACGCGACGCCATCGCTCACGCGCGCACGTCGACGACGAAGCCGGCCCTGGCCAGCGTCGACAGTCGCTGCGCGTCCCAGTTGGTGAGGTGGATGCAGCCGTTCGTCTCCTCGTGGCCCAGGCGAGCGGGGTCCGGCGTGCCGTGGATGCCCCAGTGCGGCTTCGTCAGCCCGAGCCAGACGGTGCCGACCGGGTTGTTCGGACCCGGCGGCAGCTCGGTCTTCACCGCCCCGGGCCGCGCGTGCTTCAGCAGGACGGGGTCGTACGTGAACGAGGGATCCTTGACCTCGTTGACGATCTTCATGCGGCCGAGCGGCAGCGGGTCGAGCGGCCCGCCGATGCTGATCGGAAAGCTCGCGACGATACGGTCGCCGCCGAGCACGTAGAGGATCCTCTCCGACTTGTCGATCTCGATCGACGTCGCCTTCGCCGGCGCCGCGCTCGTCGCGCGGACCGCAGCGACGACGATCGGCTCGCCGGCGGCGAAGGACGCACCGCGGTTGAGCTCGCGCAGGAAGCGCTCGCCCATGTGGAAGCGCTCGGCGAGCGCTTCCTCGATCGACTCGTAGCCGAGCCACTTGCGCTTCGCCTGCTCGCCGAGGTCCTTCGGCAAGCGCTCGTACGGCCCCTTCGCGTCGTCCTGGCTGACGGTGTAGAGCGCGAACGGCGGCGCCGCGTCGTCGTGCAGGGCGGCCCAGGTGTCACGGTCGATCCTGCCCGTCGCCGACACGCCGCGCGCACGCTGGAACGCAGTCACTGCGCGACGCATGTTGGCGCTGAAGCGGCCGTCGATCTCCCCCGGCGAGAACCAGGCGCGATCGAGCAGCACCTGCGCGCGCGCGATCGCCGGCCCGTGCGCGCCGCTCGCGGCGAGCGACTCGTCCGCAGCGGCGTCGAGGCGCTCGACCGTCGCGTTCGGATCGGCGGGCGCGTGCGGCACGCGCCGCGCGGCTGCGCTGACAGCGGGGACCGCGCTCGCGAGCAACGCGAGCGCGGCGCGACGAGACAAGACGCGCGAAGACACAGCAGCGAGGAACGAGCCGAAGGCCCCAGCTTGGCAGCGCGCCGCCGCGCCGGCTGTAGGCCGCCGCCGCCTCGCGCCGCCGGTCGCTTTCCCGTCAGCCGTCGCCGAGCAGGGCGAGCGTCGCCGGGTCGCGAACACCGCCGAAGTAGCGGTCGAGCGCAGCGGCGAACGGCGCTGCCACTCCGGCGACCGCGGCGAACAGCGTCATCGACGAGCGGAACTTGACATCGTCGGGCGCGCCGAGGATCGCGAGCGCGCTCGACCCTGGCGGTGCGGCGAGCATCGCGTCGGTCGCCGCGACGAGGCGCGGGCCGAGCACCGGATGCGCCAGATACGCGGCGGCCTCCGCACGCGAAGCGATGCCGTAGCGCTCGGCCATCGCGCT
>DATJIM010000160.1:0-11423 GCA_035493195.1 Caldimonas sp. | reverse complement strand
CGCGACCCGCGCTTCGTCAACGTGCCGGTGATCATGTGCACGAGCAAGAACCAGGAGACCGACAAGGTCTGGGGAATGCGCCAGGGCGCGCGCGACTACATCGTCAAGCCGGTCGACGCGACCGAGCTGATGGCCAAGATCCGCGCCTTCGACTGAGGCGGATCGCCGAACTGAATGGCCAACAAGCAGGCGCTCCGCGATCTCCAGAGCCGGCTCGCCGAACGGCTGCAGGCCGCGCGCACCGAGCCGCTCGCGAAGTCGTGGCTCGCGGTCGAGTGCGGCTCGCGCGGCTTTCTCTTTCCGCTGCGCGAGGCCGGCGAGATCTTTCCGCTCGCGCCGATGGTTCCGGTGCCGCACAGCCACCGCTGGTTCGTCGGCGTCTCGAACCTGCGCGGGCACCTGCACGGCGTCGTCGACCTGGCCGGCTTTCTCGGCCTGAAGACCGGCGACGTCGCGCGCGACCAGGCGCGCCTGGTCGGCTTCAATCAGTCGCTCGACATCAACTGCGTCCTTCTCGTCGATCGACTGTCGGGGCTGCGCAGCGAGGAGGAGCTGAGCGCCGAAGGCGACGAGCCCGGCGAGCGACCGGCGTTCGCCGGCGGTCGCTTCCGCGACTCCTCGGCGCGCCTCTGGCAGGAGCTGCACCTCGCCGAGCTCGCCGGCGACGAGTCGTTCCTGCGCATCGTCGGGTAGCGCCGCCGACGGCACCACGCTAAGAGGTCCCTATGAGCTTCGTGAACAAGATCAAAGGCTGGGGGCAGCGCGCAAGCGATGCCGACGCGGCGGGTGCCGACAGCGACGTCGCGGTCGCAGACGACTATCGCGCCGCGCGCACCGCCGGCCGCAGCGGCGACGCGTCGCTGACCGACGCCGAGGGCTCCGCCGCGTTCGACGCGATGCCCCAGGCGGGCGACGGCGCACCGCAGCCCGGCTCGTCGATCATCACCGAGGGCGTTCCCTCGGGCATCGCCGACTTCACCGAGACCCGCCTGCAGGAGTCCGACAGCGGCGCTGCGCCGGTCGGTCCGGCGCTGCCGCTGATCGGCAACCGGCCGGCGGGCGAGCAGCAGCGGATCCTGCTGGTGATGCTCGTCCTCGGCCTGTTCGGCCTGATCGCGCTGACGATCCTCTCGTTCGTTTCGGCGGGCCGCGGCTCGGCGCAGGTCGCCGCCAGCGGTCAGGCGCTGATGCAGTCGCAGCGGCTCGCCAAGTCGGTGACGCAGGCGCTCACCGGCAACCCGGCAGCGTTCCCCGAGGTCAAGGAGTCGAGCGACGTGCTCGCCGGCAACGTGCGCAGCCTGAAGACGGGCGAGGGCAGCGTGCCCGCGGCACCGAGCGGCGTCCAGGACGCGCTCGAGACGACGCTGCCGTTCGTCGACCGCGCCGAGAAGAACGCCGGCATCGTCATCGCGCAGCAGAAGGCGCTCACCGAGGTGAGCCAGTCGCTGCGCGCGATCAACAGCCAGTCGGTCGCGCTCCTCGAGGCGTCGGAGGCGGTGCTGTCGCTGAAGATGCAGCGCGACAGCAACCCGAGCGAGATCTCGGCGCTCAGCCAGCTCGTCATGCTGACGCAGCGGATCGGCAAGTCGGCCAACGAGTTCCTCACGGCCGAGGGCGTCAACCCCGAAGCGGTCGTGCAGCTCAGCAAGGATCTGACGTCGTTCAACGACATCAGCAAGGGCCTGATCGACGGCAATCCGCAGATGGGCCTGCCCGGCACGCGCGATGCGCAGGTGCGCGAGCGGCTGATCGTTCTCAACAAGCTCTACCAGGACACGCGCGCGCGGGGCGCGACGATCCTCGACAACCTCGGCGGCCTCAACGCCGCGCGCGACGCGCAGAACACGATCGTCACCGACAGCGAGCCGCTGCGAAAGAGCCTCGAAGCGGTGCAGGAAAAGCTCGGCAGCGAGACCGGGTTCAGCGGCGTCACGCTCTTCGCGCTGCTCCTTTGCGCGTTGCTCGTGATCGCGGGCGGCGCCGGGTTCCTGCGCCTGTACGTCGCCGAGCAGGCGCAGCGCGCCTCGCTCGCGCAGGCCCGACGCGTCGAGGCCGAGAGCCAGGAGAAGGAAGCCAAGCGCGTCAACGACGCCAACCAGGCGGCGATTCTTCGCTTGATGAACGAGCTTCAGGGCGTCGCCGAAGGCGACCTGACGCAGCAGGCGACTGTCACCGAGGACATCACGGGCGCGATCGCCGACTCCGTCAACTACACCGTCGAGGAGCTGCGCAACCTCGTCTCGCAGGTGCAGGGAACGGTCGGCCGGGTGACGTCGACGACCGAGCAGGTCGAGGCGAACTCGACCGAGCTGCTCGCGACCGCGTCGGAACAGCTGCGCGAGATCCGCGACACCGGCGAGTCGGTGCTGCAGATGGCGAGCCGGATCAACAACGTGTCGTCGCAGGCGCAGGAGACGGCGACGGTCGCGCGGCAATCGCTGCAGGCAGCCGAGTCGGGCCTGAAGGCAGTGCAGAACACGATCGGCGGCATGAACTCGATCCGCGACCAGATCCAGGAGACGAGCAAGCGGATCAAGCGGCTCGGCGAGTCGTCGCAGGAGATCGGCGAGATCACCGAGCTGATCTCGGACATCACCGAGCAGACCAACGTGCTGGCGCTGAACGCCGCGATCCAGGCGGCGTCGGCGGGCGAAGCGGGTCGCGGCTTCTCGGTCGTTGCCGAGGAGGTGCAGCGGCTGGCGGAACGCTCCGCCGACGCGACGCGGCAGATCGCTGCGCTCGTCAAGACGATTCAGACCGACACCCAGGACGCGGTCGGCGCCATGGAGCGTTCGACGCAGGGCGTGGTCGAGGGAACGCGGCTGTCGGACGCTGCGGGCACCGCGCTGGCGGAGATCGACCGCGTCACGCGCCAGCTGACCGATCTCGTCGCCCAGATCTCGCAGCAGTCGCTCTCCGAAGCGCAGTCGGCGAACGTCGTCGCCGCCAACATCCAGCACATCTTCGCCGTCACCGAGCAGACCGGCGAGGGCACGCGCTCGACGGCGCAGATGGTGCGCGAGCTGTCGCGCATCGCCGAGGAGCTGAAGCAATCGGTGTCGCGATTCAAGATCGGCTGACCGCCGCAGCGCGCCCGACGCCCAACGACGAACCTCGCCGAGACGCCCGATGGACAGCCAGCTGATGGGAATCGACCACCTGCCGAGGTCGGGGCCGGGGGACGACCTCAGCTCGATCGCGTGGGTCCACGAGGAGCTGCGGCGCTCGCTCGAAACGGCGCACAAATCGCTGCGGCGCTTCCTCAAGGACACCGAGGCGGTCACCGGATCCGACGTCGACTCGGTCGATCCCGGCGTGCTGCGCGCCGCGCGCTCGCAGATCCACCAGGGCGTCGGCGCGCTCGAGCTGGTCGGGCTGCCGGCGGCGGCGATCGTGCTGCGGGCGTGCGAGACCGCGGTGCAGCGCGCCATCGCCAAGCCGCAGTCGTTGTCGGCCGAGCTCGTCTCCGATCTCGAGAAGGCGTCGTTCGCGCTGCTCGACTATCTGAGCCGCCTGCTCGCGGGCAAGAGCGTCTCGTCGCTGGCGCTGTTCCCGGCGTATCGCGCGGTGCAGGAGGGCGTCGAGGCCGAGCGCGTCCACCCGGCCGACCTCTGGCCGGTCGACTGGCGCTGGCGCGACGTCGCCAACGACCCGAGCGTCAAGCCGCAGACCGCCGACACCACGGTGCGTGCCGACTTCGAAGGCCATCTCCTCGCGATGATGCGCGGCACGCAGGCGCTGACCGCGGCGGCCAGGATCAGCGACACCTGCGCCGCGCTCGGCGCCGGCTCTTCGCATCCGCAGGTGCGCACGTTCTGGAACCTCGCCGCGGCGATGTTCGAGGCGCAGCACCACGGCCTGCTCGGCTTCGACGTCTTCACCAAGCGCGTCGCGTCGCGCCTGCTCGCACAGCTGCGCCTGCTCGAGCGCGGCGACTCCGACGTCTCCGAGCGTCTCGCGCGCGATGCGCTGTTCTTCTGCTCGCAGGCGGCGCCCGCCGGCCGCGGCACCCGCGTGCCGCGCCTCGACGCCGTCCGCGAGGCGTACGGCTTTTCGGACGACGAGCCGACCGATTACTCGCACAGCGTTCTCGGCCGCTTTGATCCGGCGATCGTCACCCACGCCAAGAAGCGCGTCGCCGCGGCGAAGGAAGCGTGGCAGGCGGTCGCAGGCGGCGAGCTGCATCGACTCGCGGGACTCTCGGAGCAGTTCGCGCTCGTCGGCGATTCGCTGCGCCGTCTGTTCCCGTTCGGCGAGGCGTTCGCCGTCGAGCTGCAGGGCGCGGTGCAGCAGACGCAGGCGGCGCAAGCGGCGCCGCCGGCCGCGCTCGCGATGGAGGTCGCGACGAGCCTGCTCTATCTCGACGCGGCGCTCGAGGACGGCGACTTCGACCAGCCCGAGCACGCCGAGCGCATCAAGCGGCTCGGCGAACGCCTGGCGCGCGTTCGCCAGAAGTCGCCTCCCGATCCGCTCGAGCCGTGGATGGAGGAGCTGTACCGGCGCGTCTCCGACCGGCAGACGATGGGCAGCGTCGTCCAGGAGCTGCGCGCGTCGCTGCTCGAGGTCGAGAAGGCGATCGACACGTTCTTCCGCAACCCGACCGACGGGTCGGTGCTGAACGACGTTCCGCAGGAGCTCGGCTCGATGCGCGGCGTCCTCTCGGTGCTCGGTGTCGACGCTGCGGCGCAGGCGCTGGTGCGCATGCGCAGCGAAATCGACGGCCTGACGACGACCGAGATCGATCCCGCCAAGATCGCTTCGGCGGGAGTGTTCGAGCGCATCGCCGGCAACCTGTCGGCGCTCGGCTTCATGATCGACATGCTGAGCGTCCAGCCGCAGATGGCGAAGTCGCTCTTCGTGTACGACAGCGCCGCGGGAACGCTCGCGCCGGTGATGGGCCGCAGCGCGCCGCCGAAGCCGCCGCCGATCGAGATCCGTCTGATCGAGCAGGCGCAGATGCTCGCGTTCACGTCGGTGCGCGAGGACGTCCCCGTCGAGGACGTCAAGCGCGACCTCGATCGACTCTCGCAGGAGGCGCACGCCGCCGACCAGCCGGCGCTCGCCGCCGCGGTGCACACCGCGCAGGAGGCGCTCGGCGCGGCACGCGACGACAGCGACATCGCGAGCGCGCGCGCGGAGCTCTCGGAGGCGCTCGTCGACTTCGTCGCGACGTCGACCGAGCCGGCCGGCCTGACGCCGGTGAGCGCACCGGTTCCGCTCGAGCCGGTCAAGCCGATCGCGCTCGTCGAGGACTTCGAGCACGACGACGAGATGCGCGAGGTTTTCCTCGAGGAAGCGCGCGAGGTCGTCGAGACCGGGCGTGCGGCGAGCAGCGAGCTGCGCAGCGCACCCGACGACCTGGCGCTGATGACGACGCTCAGGCGCGCGTTCCACACCCTCAAGGGCAGCTCGCGCATGGTCGGGCTGAAGGCGTTCGGCGAGGCGGCGTGGGCGTGCGAGCAGGTCTTCAACACGCAGCTCGCCGAGCAGCGCGGCGCCGAAGCGCCGCTGCTCGACTTCTCCGACTGGGTGCTCAACTACCTCGGCGACTGGATCGAGGACATCGCCGCGCATCGCAGCGGCCTGCACAACGAGCGCGACGTCCAGATCGCCGCCGGCAAGCTCGCCGGCACCGGCATCGCTGCTGCGCCAGCTGCGGACATCGCGCTGCCGATCGGATCGCCCGCGGAGCTGACGTCAGGCAGCGACCTCGAGTTGCTGCCAGTCGGTGAAACGTCGTCGATCGTGCCGCTCGAGCCGCTGTCCGCGCCCGACGAGGCCGCTCCTGCCGACGAAGCACCGGCGATCAAGGTCGAAGCCTCCGACGGCCTCGCGTTCGAACTCGATCTCTCCAAGTTCGAGGGCACTCCCGAATCCGCTGCCCGCGTGCCGCCGGCGGCGCCGACGCTCGCCGACCCGGCGGCATCGCCGATGTTCGATCAGTTCGACGAGGCCAAGGCGCGCGAGTCGTCGCCACCGTCGGCGTCGGGCCACTCCGATTTCGAGACCGGGTCCGATTTCGTCGACCTCGACCTGACGAGCCCGAGCGACGGCCGCGAGCTGATCCAGCCGCTCGCGCCGAGCGAAGACTCGACGCGCGCGCACGACGCCATCTCGGGGCTGTCGCTCGACCTGTCGACCGGCGACGTCGAGCACACCGCTCCGCTCGACCTCGAGATCGGCGCCGACGCAACTGCCGAAGAGCCGACGAGCGACGAGAACGTCAAGGTCGTCGGGCCGCTCAGGATCGGCATTCCGCTCTTCAACATCTATCTCAACGAGGCCGACGAGCTGTCGCGCCGCCTCGTCACCGAGGTCGCCGAGTGGGCGATGGAGCTGCATCGGCCGGTCGGCGAAGTGCCGATCGCGCTCGCGCACTCGCTCGCCGGCAGCTCGGCGACGGTCGGCTTCACCGACCTCTCGCACCTGGCGCGCTCGCTCGAGCACGCGCTCGCACGCACGCAGGTGATCGGCCACGGCACCGATGACGAGGCACGCCTGTTCGTCAACGCCGCCGAGGAGATTCGCCGACTGCTGCACCAGTTCGCGGCCGGCTTCCTGCAGCAGCCCGCGGACGAGCTGCTCGTCCGTCTCGCCGAGCACGAGGTGAGCTCGGCGAAGCGGCTCGAAGCGGCGACCGCCGCGTCCGAGCTCGCCGAAGCGCAGGACAGCGTCTCGCCGCCGGAGCCGCTCGCGGTCGCGTCGTTGCTGTCGCTCGACGGCATCGACGATGTCGCCGACGCCGCCAACGACGCGCACGCCAACGCGGCGCCGGTCGCGATGGCGCCCGCTGCCGCTCCCGAAGTCGTCGACGCCGTGCCGCCTTTGCCCGAGGTGCCGACCGTCGCCGACGCAGCTGCGGTCGTCCCCGCTGCGGAAGATCGGGCCTCGCCGCCGGGCGCCGTCGAAGCGCACGCCGAGCCGGCGGCCCAGGAGCACGCCGGCGATGCGACGGCGTCGACGTTCGGCGCGCTCGGCAGCTTCCAGCCGCTCGGTGTCGCCGAGCTCAAGCCGCTCGCCGCCGCGCCGGTCGAGACGCCTCGCGCGACGCCGGCGAGGCCGTCGACGTTCGGCGACGTCGACGACGAGATCGATGCGATCGACGCGGTCGACCTCGAGCTGTTCCCGATCTTCGAGGAAGAAGCGCTCGAGCTCCTGCCCAAGCTCGACGGCCAGCTGCGCGACTGGCTGCTCGCGCCCGGCGAGTCGAGCCACGCCGCGGCGTGCATGCGCACGCTGCACACGCTCAAGGGCGGCGCCCGCCTCGCCGGCGCGATGCGCCTCGGCGAGATGTCGCACCGCCTCGAGACGCGGATCGAGCGCCTCGTCGCCAACGATTCGCAGGCGAACGCCGCCGACGTCGAGTCGCTGCAGTCGGTTTGCGATGCGATGACGCAGGCGTTCGAGGCGCTGCGCAGCCGCGATGCGCAGGCGTACGCCGACGCCGTCGCCGCCGCGGCGGCTGCGCCGCTGACGACGCCGCCGCGCGAGACCAGGCCGGCGCCGCTCGTCGAAGCGCCGTTGTTCGTCGCCGAGATTCCCGCGATCGAGACGCCGAAGGCGGCGAACGACGAGCCGCCGCGGGCGCCGATCGAAGCGCCGCGGCGCGAGCGTCCGGTCGAGCAGAAGCCGGCTACCGCGGCGCCCACTGCGGCCGCCGAGCCGGTGGCGATCGACTGGGCCCGCTTCGCGCGCGCCGAGCAGACGCCACAGGCCGCCAAGCCCGCCGAGCGCGCGACGGCGACGGCGCAATCGGCGGTGCGCGTCCGCGCGCCGCTGCTCGATCGCCTCGTCAACCAGGCCGGCGAGGTCAGCATCACGCGCTCGCGGATCGAGAGCGGCGTCGGCCAGATCAAGGGTTCGCTCGCCGACCTCACCGAGAACCTCGAGCGCCTGCGCGGCCACCTGCGCGACATCGAACTGCAGGGCGAGGTGCAGATGAGCTCCCGGCTCGAGGCCGCGAAAGCGGCGTCGCAGGAGTTCGACCCGCTCGAGTTCGACCGCTTCACGCGCTTCCAGGAGCAGACGCGGATGATGGCCGAGTCGGTCAACGACGTCGCCACCGTGCAGCGCACGCTGCAGCGTTCGATCGAGACGACCGAGGACGAGCTCGTCGCGCAGGCGCGGCTGACGCGCGACCTCCAGGACGACCTGCTGCGCACGCGCATGGTCGAGTTCGAGGGCCTCTCGGATCGCCTCTATCGCGTCGTTCGCCTGGCCGCCAAGGAGACCGGCAAGCAGGTCCGCCTCGACATCGTCGGCGGCTCGATCGAGATCGACCGCGGCGTCCTCGACCGCATGACCGGCGCGTTCGAGCATCTGCTGCGCAACTGCGTCTCGCACGGCATCGAGCTGCCCGAGGTCCGCAAGGCCGCCGGCAAGGATCCGACCGGAACGATCGTGGTCTCGCTCTCGCACGAGGGCAACGAGGTCGGCGTCGAGTTCCGCGACGACGGCGCTGGCCTCGACCTCGCGCGCATCCGCGCCAAGGGCGAGGCGACCGGGCTGATCGAGCCCGGCAGTGCGCACAGCGACGCCGAGCTCGCCAACCTCATCTTCACCGCCGGCTTCTCGACCGCCGACACCGTCACCGAGCTGGCCGGCCGCGGCGTCGGCATGGACGTCGTCCGCTCCGAAGTGATCGCGATGGGCGGCCGCATCGAGACCGCGACCGCCGCCGGCCAGGGGACGTCGTTCAAGCTCGTGCTGCCGCTGACGACGGCGGTGACGCGCGTCGTCATGTTGCGCTGCGGCGAGACGATGGTCGCAGTGCCTTCGACGCTGGTCGAGATCGTCCGTCGGGCGACGCCGGGCGAGGTCGACCACGGCTACGCGAGCGGCGGCTACGAGTACGGCGGCCAGGTCGTGCCGTTCTTCTGGCTCGGCGCGCTGCTCCAGCTCGGCGCGCGCAGCGATGCGTCGCAGGGCCGCACGCGCACCGTCGTCGTCGTCCGCAGCGCGCAGCAGCGGATCGCGGTGCACGTCGACGAAGTCCTCGGCAACCAGGAAGTCGTCGTCAAGAACCTCGGCCCGCAGCTGTCGCGTCTGCCCGGCCTCGCCGGAATGACGCTGCTCGCGTCGGGTGCGGTCGCACTCATCTACAACCCGGTCGCGCTGGCGACGCTGTACGGCGACGTCGCGCGCGCCGCGATGGCGCCGCGCGTGCCCGGCGCGCCGGTCTCGCCGATGCTGCCGGCCGAAGCGGCAGCGTCGACCCACGCGGCGCCGCTCGTCCTCGTCGTCGACGACTCGCTGACCGTGCGCCGCGTCACCCAGCGGCTGCTCATTCGCGAGGGCTACCGCGTGACGCTCGCCAAGGACGGCCTCGACGCGCTCGAGCGGCTCGCCGAGGAAGTGCCGCGCGTCGTCCTCTCCGACATTGAGATGCCGCGCATGGACGGCTTCGATCTCGTCCGCAACATCCGCGCCGACATGCGCTGGCGCGACCTGCCGGTGATCATGATCACGTCGCGGATCGCACAGAAGCATCGCGACCACGCGACCGAGCTCGGCGTCGACCACTACCTCGGGAAGCCCTACTCCGAGGAAGACCTCCTCGCGCTGATCGCGCGCTACATCGCGCCGGTCCAGGCCGAAGCCTGACCGCAGCGACGACCGCCTAGCCCTTGTCTTTGACCGCCGCGTAGCGGCGCAGCGTCTTGGCGCGCGCCGCGGCATGGTCGACGATCGGCCGCGGGTAGTCGCGGCCGAGCTCGACCCCCGCCGCCTCGCGCTCGATCGGGCTCGCCAGCCACGGCGCGTGGATCTGCTCGTCGTCGAGGCGCGCGAGCTGCGGCAGGTAGCGGCGGATGAACTTGCCTTGCGGGTCGAAGCGGCGGCTCTGCGTCAGCGGGTTGAAGACGCGAAACCAGGGCTGCGCGTCGCAGCCCGTCGACGCCGTCCACTGCCAGCCGCCGTTGTTCGACGCCAGCTCGTAGTCGATCAGGTGCAGCGCGAAGTACGTTTCGCCGCGGCGCCAGTCGATGCCGAGGTCCTTGACGAGAAAGCTCGCGGTCAGCATGCGCAGACGGTTGTGCATCCATCCGGTCTGGTTGATCTGCGCCATCGCCGCGTCGACGAGCGGATAGCCGGTCCGGCCCTCGCACCACGCGGCGAACGCGTCGTCGCCGTGGCGGCCGTGCTCGAAGCGAAGGTGGTCGTACGCCGGCTTGCACGCCGCGCCGACGACGTGCGGAACGTGGTGCAGGACCTGCTGATAGAAGTCGCGCCAGATCAGCTCCGAGAGCCACGTCTCGGCGCCGCGCGCGTGCTTGCCGGCGGTCGCGGCGCGCGCACGCGCGGCCGCGGCGACGCGGCGGATCGAGATCGTGCCGAAGCGCAGGTGCACGCCGAGATAGCTCGGCCCCTTGACGGCCGGATACTCGCGCGCCGCCGCGTAGTCGTCGATCCGCGTCATGAAGTCCGCGAACAGCGCTTCGGCCGCGGCGTTGCCGCCGTGCACGTTGAGATCGGCGAGGTTGGTCTTGACGAAGCCCAGCCGGGCGAGCGTGGGCAGCGCATGGGCGATGCCTGCGGGAACGGCAGCGAGGCTCGCCGCGTGCCGCTCCACGGGGTAGGGCTTGAGGAAGAAGTCGTCGAGCTTCGCGAGCCATGCCGCCTTGTACGGCGTGAAGACGGTGTACGGCTTGCCGCTCGTCGTCAGCACCTCGCTGCGCTCGAAGACGACGTGGTCCTTCGACGTGTGCAGCGCGACGCCGAGGTCGGCGAGCGCGCCGCGGACGTGCGCGTCGCGCTCGAGCGCGTACGGATCGTCGTCGTGGTTGGCGTAGACCGCCTGCACGCGCAGCTCGGCGGCGAGCGCGACGATCTCGTCGGCGCCGGGGCCGTGGCGGACGAGCAAACGAACGCCCTGCGCTCCGGCGCGCTCGCCGAGCGCGGCGAGGTCGGCGTCGAGCGCGTCGACGCTCTCGACGATGAACTCGACGCGACGGTCGGCGCGCGGCAGCGGGTCGAGGATCGCGCGGTCGTAGACGAACGCGCACCAGACCTGGCGGGCTGCCCGGAGGGCGTGATAGAGCGCGGCGTGGTCCGAAGCGCGCAGGTCGCGGCGGAACCAGACGAGGGCGCTGTCGAGGGGTTTTTCCACGGGCGCCAAGTGTGCCGAAAGGCCGCACCCGCCGTGCGGACCGGCGCGCCCATGGCGCTCCGGAATAAAATCGGGGCATGACCGAGTCGTCGATCAACCTGACGAATCAATTCCTGATCGCCATGCCGGGGATGAGCAGCGGCACGTTCGCCGGAACGGTTATCTACCTGTGCGAGCACAGCGACAAGGGTGCGCTCGGCCTGGTCATCAACAAGCCGATCGACATCACGCTGAAGAACCTGTTCGAGAAGGTCGAGCTGTCGCTGGACCGCGACGACTTCGCCGAGTTGCCGGTCTACTTCGGCGGCCCGGTGCA
>DATJIM010000159.1:0-10333 GCA_035493195.1 Caldimonas sp. | reverse complement strand
GCGTTGCCGAGCGGCGCCGCCGACACCGCGCCGACCGCGCCTTCGACGTCCCCGCTCGCATGCGCCGGCAGGTACGGGACGAGGTCGGCGACGACGCACACCGGGCCGACGCCGGGGCCGCCGCCGCCGTGCGGAATGCAGAACGTCTTGTGCAGGTTGAGATGGCTGACGTCGCCGCCGAACTCGCCGGGGGCCGCGACGCCGACGAGCGCGTTCATGTTCGCGCCGTCGACGTAGACGCGGCCGCCGTGGCGATGGACGATCTCGCACAGCTCGCGGACGCGCCGCTCGAAGACGCCGTACGTCGAGGGATACGTGATCATCACGCACGCGAGGCGGTCGGCGTGCTGCTTGCACTTCGCCTCGAGGTCGGCGAGGTCGACGTTGCCGTCGGCGTCGCACTTGGTGACGACGACCTGCAGCCCCGCCATCTGCGCGCTCGCCGGGTTCGTGCCGTGCGCCGACTCGGGGATCAGGCAGATCGTTCGCGCCGAGTCGCCGCGCGCCGCGTGCCAGGCGCGGATCGCGAGCAGCCCGGCGTACTCGCCTTGCGATCCCGCATTCGGTTGCAGGCTGACGCCGGCGTAGCCGGTCGCCTCGCACAGCCACTGCTCGAGCTGGCGCGCGAGCGCTGCGTAGCCCGCGCGCTGGTCGGCGGGCGCGAACGGATGGATGTTCGCGAACTCGGGCCAGGTGATCGGCGCCATCTCGCTCGTCGCGTTCAGCTTCATCGTGCACGAGCCGAGCGGGATCATCGAGCGGTCGAGCGCGAGGTCCTTGTCGGCGAGCTTGCGCAAGTAGCGCAGCATCGCCGTCTCGCTGTGGTGGCGCTGGAAGACCGGATGCGTGAGGAACGGCGTCGTCCGCCGCAGCGTCTGCGGGATCAGCGTCACGGCGTTGCGCTCGAGCGCAGCGAAGTCGGGCAGGGCGCGGCCGTCGTCGGCGAAGACGCGCCAGAGCGCGACGACGTCGTCCGCGGTCGTCGTCTCGTCGAGCGCGATGCCGAGCATCGTGTCGCCCCACTCGGGAAAGCGGCGCAGGTTCATGCCGGCATCGACCGCGCGCGCAGCGATCGCGGCCGTCGCGGCGCCGGTGTCGACGGTGAGCGTGTCGAACGCGGTGTCGTTGCGCACCGTGCGGCCGAGCGCGCGCAAGCCCGCGGCGACGATCGCGGTCAGCGACGCGACGCGCTCGGCGATCCGCGTCAGCCCGGCCGGGCCGTGGTAGACCGCGTACATGCTGGCGACGACGGCGGGCAGCACCTGTGCGGTGCAGATGTTGCTCGTCGCCTTCTCGCGGCGGATGTGCTGCTCGCGCGTCTGCAGCGCGAGGCGGTACGCGGTGTCGCCGTGCGCGTCGACGCTGACGCCGACGAGGCGGCCCGGCAGCCCGCGCTTGTATTCGTCGCGGCACGCCAGGTACGCGGCGTGCGGGCCGCCGCATCCCATCGGCACGCCGAAGCGCTGCGTCGTGCCGCACGCGATGTCGGCGCCGAGCTCGCCGGGCGACGCGACCAGCGTCAGCGCGAGCAGGTCGGCGGCGACGATGAAGGCCGCGCCGTGGGCGTGGATGCGCGGCGCGTCGGCGCGCAGGTCGTGGAGTCGCCCGCTCGTCGCCGGCAGCTGCGCGAGGACGGCGAAGTAATCGCCGCTGCCGACGAGCGTGTCCCACTCCTGGTGCGAATTCGCGAGAACGACCTTCAGCTCGAGCGGCGCCGCGCGTGTCTGCAGCACCTCGATCGTCTGCGGATGGCAGTCGCCGGCGACGACGATCGTGTCGCTCTTGCACCTGACGCTGCGCCGCGCAAGCGTCATCGCCTCGGCGGCCGCGGTCGCCTCGTCGAGCATCGACGCGTTCGCGATCGCCATCCCGGTGAGGTCGGTGACCATGGTCTGGAAGTTGACGAGCGCCTCGAGGCGGCCTTGCGAGATCTCTGACTGGTACGGCGTGTACGCCGTGTACCACGCCGGGCTCTCGAGGACGTTGCGCAGGATGACGCCAGGCGTGTGGGTGCCGTGGTAGCCCTGGCCGATGAAGCTCTTGAGCACCCGGTTCTGCTTCGCGATCGCGCGCAGCTCGGCGAGCGCGTCGACCTCGCCGAGCGGCGGCGGCAGCCGCATCGGCGTCCGCCGCGCGATCGAGTCGGGAACGACCTGCTCGACGAGCGCGCGCCGCGACTTCGCGCCGATCGCGTCGAGCATGCGCGCCTCGTCGGCGGCGTCGACGCCGATGTGACGGGCGATGAACTCGCCGCCGGTCAGGAGGTCGGCGAGCGGCTTCGGGGAATCGGGCATCGTGTTCCTCGCGACTCGCGTCACAGGCTCTTGACGAGGTCGTCGTATGCCGACTTGTCCATCAGCGACGACGTCTCCGCCGGATCGCTGAGGCGGACCTTGAAGAACCAGCCCGCCGCCTGCGGATCGCTGTTGGCGAGCGACGGATCATCGCGCAACGCCTCGTTGACCTCGACGATCTCGCCGCCCGCGGGCATGTAGAGATCCGCGGCCGCCTTCACCGACTCGACGACGCCGGCGACGTCGCCCTTCCTGAACGTCGCGCCGACGGCGGGCAGGTCGACGAAGACGACGTCGCCGAGCGCGTCCTGCGCGTGCATCGTGATGCCGACGGTCGCGGTTGCGCCGTCGGTGTCGATCCACTCGTGGTCGGAGGTGAAGAAGACGGGCATGGCGGTTCCTCGGTTGGCGCGGCGTCAGCCGCGGAAGTAGCGGTGGGGCATGAAGGGAAGCGTCGCGACCTGCATCGGCTGGCGCTTGCCGCGGAGGTCGGCGTCGAGCGGAGTTCCGACCGCGGCGAGCGCGCTCGGCACGTACGCGAGCGCGATGGGTTTGCCGACGCTCGGCCCGACGGTGCCGCTCGTCACCCGGCCGATCGCGCCGCCGCCGTCGTCGACGATCGCCGCGCCCTCGCGCACGGGAGCGCGATCGAGGCCGAGCAGGCCGACGCGCTTTCTCGCCGTGCCGCTGGCGAGCTGCTTCTCGATCGTCGCCGCGCCCGGGTAGCCGCCGGCCCGCGCGCCGCCCGGACGGCGCACCTTCTGGATCGCCCACCCGAGCGCCGCTTCGATCGGCGTCGTCGTCGTGTCGATGTCGTGACCGTACAGGCAGAGACCCGCCTCGAGGCGCAGCGTGTCGCGCGCGCCGAGGCCGGCAGGCTTGACCTCGGGCGCGTCGAGCAGCGCGCGGACGAGGGCGTCGGCGCTCTCGCCCGCGACCGAGATCTCGAAGCCGTCCTCGCCGGTATATCCCGAGCGCGTCGCGAAGACGTCGATCCCCGCGATCTTCGCGGCAGCGCCGCTCATGAAGGTCAGCGTGGCGAGCGACGGCGCGAGGCGCTCCATCACCGCGCCTGCCGCAGGACCTTGCAGCGCGAGCAGCGCGTGCTCGGGCATCGGCTCGATCGCGCAGCGGCGCCCGATCTCGGCGCGCAGGTGGTCGATGTCGGCGACCTTGCAGCCGGCGTTGACCACCAAGAACAGATGCTCGGCGCGCCGCGTCACCATCAGGTCGTCGAGGATGCCGCCGGCGTCGTTGGTGAAGAGCGCGTAGCGCTGCTTGCCTTCGGCGAGGCCGACGACGTCGACCGGCACCAGCGATTCGAGCGCCGCCGCGGCGTCGGCGCCGACGAGCCGCAGCTGCCCCATGTGCGAGACGTCGAACAGCGCCGCCGCGTCGCGGCACTGGCGGTGCTCGGCGACGATCCCCGCGGGATACGAGACCGGCATCTCGTAGCCGGCGAAAGGCACCATCTTCGCGCCGAGCTCGACGTGCAGCGCGTGCAGGGGCGTGCGTAGCAGCGCCTGCGAATCGTTCGGATCGGACATCGGCGGACCTCCGGAGCACGTCGCCCGCCGGGCTCGCGCCCGACGGCTGGAATCGCTCCTGCTGTCCGCTCTACCTGAGAGATTGGCAGCGCCGCGAACGGCGTTGCTTGCCCCTTCGGTGGACCCGCTCGCGACGGGTCTCTCTCCAGCGAGGACGCTTGCGAGCAAGCGTTTGCCAGTCCTTGTTGCCTGAGCGTTCGACCCTCGGGTCTGCGCCTTCGGCGGCGTCGCGCGAGCGGCGCTCTCTCCTGGCGCGGCGAGTGTAGCAGTGGCAGTCGGGGACAATCGGGCGATGACCGGCGAAGCGGAATGGCTGCGCATCGAGTCGCTCGACCTCGAGGCGCAAGGCGTCGCACGCAACGCCGCGGGCAAGGTCGTCTTCGTCGAAGACGCGCTGCCCGGCGAGTCGGTCCGCGTCGCCGTCCGCCGCAGCAAGAACGCCTGGGAGCAGGCGGCGATCGTCGAGTTGCGCGATGAAAGCGCGCAGCGCGTCGCCCCGCGCTGCCGTCACTTCGGCGTCTGCGGCGGCTGCAAGATGCAGCACCTCGACGTCGCCGCGCAGGTCGCGGTCAAGCAGCGCGCGCTCGAGGACGCGCTCTGGCACCTCGGCAAGGTGCGTCCGGAGCGGATCCTGAGGCCGATGCACGGGCCGTCGTGGGGCTATCGGCAGCGCGCGCGGCTGTCGGTCCGTCACGTCGTCAAGAAGGGCACGGTGCTGGTCGGCTTCCACGAGCGCAAGTCGAGCTTCGTCGCCGACATCGCGAGCTGCGACATCCTGCCGCGCCACGTCAGCGGGATGCTGCTGCCGCTGCGCGCGCTGATCGGCGCGATGGCCACCCGCGACCGCCTGCCTCAGATCGAGCTCGCCGTCGGCGACGGCGTCATCGCGCTCGTCCTGCGCCATCTCGAGCCGCTGCCGGAGCGCGACCTCGCGCTGCTGCGCGCGTTCGCGGGCGAGCACGGAGTCGAGTGGTGGCTGCAGCCGCAAGGGCCCGACTCGGCGCGTCCGCTCGACGGCGCCGCGTCGCGGCTCGCGTACCGGCTGCCCGAGTTCGGCGTCACGATGGCCTTTCGGCCGACCGACTTCACGCAGGTCAATCACGCGATCAACGAGGCGCTCGTCTCGCGCGCGCTGCGCCTGCTCGCGCCGCGCGCCGAAGACGTCGTGATCGACTGGTTCTGCGGCCTCGGCAACTTCACGCTGCCGATCGCGACCCGCGCGGCGCGCGTCGTCGGCGTCGAGGGCAGCGTGGGGCTCGTCGAGCGCGCCGCTGCAGCGGCGGTCGCGAACGGGCTCGCTGAGAAGACAGCGTTCGAGGTCCGCAACCTGTTCGAGATCGACGCCGCCGGCCTCGTCGCCTTCGGCGTCGCCGATCGCTGGCTCGTCGATCCGCCGCGCGAGGGCGCCTTCGCGATCGCGAGGACGCTCGCCGATCTCGTCGCTGGCGACGCGCCGTCCGCGGCCACCGCGTGGCGGCCGCCGCTGCGGATCGTCTACGTCAGCTGCAACCCGGCGACGCTCGCGCGCGATGCCGGGCTGTTCGTTCATCGGGCGGGCTATCGCTGCGCGGCCGCGGGCGTCGTCAACATGTTCCCGCACACCGCACACGTCGAGAGCGTCGCGGTGTTCGATCGCGACCAAGGCGCGCGATGAGCACGACCGTCGCCGTCCCGCTCTGGCTCTTCGTCGTGCTGGCGGCGGTTGCGCTCGTCGCGACGCTCGAGTGGCTGCTGCTGCCGAGCGTTCGCTGGTACTTCCGGCGCAAGGTGCGTCGCGTCATGGACGAGATCGGCACGCGCCTCAACATCCGGCTGCCCGAGTTCAAGCTGACGCGGCGACAGGCGCTGATCGACCGGCTGACGAGCGATCCGCGCGTCCTCGCCGCGATCCAGAAGCACGCCGCCGAGGGCGAGGTGCCGCGCGACGTCCTCGTCCGGCGGGTCGGCGTCTACGCGCGCGAGATCGTGCCGGCGTTCAACGCGTACGCGTACTTTCGCGTCGGCTACTGGATCGCGAAGACGTTCGCGAAGATGGCGTACCGCGTGCGGCTGGGCAGCAGCGACGCCGACGCGCTCGCCGCGATCGACCCCGAGTCGACGGTGGTGTTCGTGATGAATCACCGCAGCAACATGGACTACGTCCTCGTCTCGTTCCTCGCCGCCGAGCGGACCGCGCTCAGCTACGCGGTCGGCGAGTGGGCGCGCGTCTGGCCGCTGCAGTCGCTGGTCCGTGCGATGGGCGCGTACTTCGTCCGCCGCGACTCGGGCGATCCGCTCTACCGGCTCGTTCTGCAGCGCTACGTCCAGATGGCGACCGAAGGCGGCGTCCCTCAGGCCATGTATCCCGAGGGTGGCCTCACCACCGACGGCCGGCTGCGCGCGCCCAAGCTCGGCCTCCTCGACTACATGCTGAAGGCGTTCGACCCGAGCGGCGAGCGCGACATCGTCTTCGTCCCGGTCGGCATCAACTACGACCGCGTCCTCGAGGACCGCACGCTCGTTCGCAAGCTCGACCGCGACGCGCCGCGGGTCGGCGTCGCGGCGACGGTGACGACGACGGCGCGCTTCGTCGGTCGGCAGGCGGCGCTCGCGATCGTCGGCAGGCGCTACCGCCACGGCTACGCTTGCGTCAACTTCGGCAGCCCGGTGTCGATGCGCGCCTACGTCCGCGGGCACGGCGTCGACTTCCGCAGCCTCGGCGACGACGCGCGACGTGCTGCGGTCGCGGCGGTCGGCGCGCTCCTGATGACGCGCATCGGCGCGATCGTCCCGGTGCTGCCGGTGCCTCTCGTCGCGAGCGTGCTGCTGCGCAATCCGGCCAGGGCGCTCGGCGAGCTCGAGCTCAAGTCCGAGGTGCAGGCGTTGATGGCGCGCGTGGAGGCGGCGGGGGGTCGCGTCTACCTACCGCGCGCCGACCGCGACTACGCCGTCAGCGTGGGCCTGCGAATGCTGACGTTGCGCGGTCTCGTCGTCGAGCGGGACGGCCTGTTCGTCGCCGACCCCGACGAGCTGACGCTGCTTCGCTACTACGCGAACTCGATCGCCCACGTCGCCGAATAGCGCCAGCGCGGGAGCCAAACAAAACGGGGCCGCAGCCCCGTTTTGATTTCAGCGAAGCGCTTGATCGTCGAAGCGGTCAATCTCTGCTGCCGGCGAAGCCGAGCAGCGACAGGAGCGCCTGGAAGATGTTGTAGAGGTCGAGGTAGATCGCGAGCGTCGCGCTGATGTAGTTGGTCTCCTCGCCGTCGCGAACGCGCTTCAGGTCGTAGACGATGAAGGCCGAGAAGATGCCGACCATCAGGACCGCGATCGTCACGAACAACGCGCTCGACTGCACGAACAGGTTGATCACGATCGCCAGCAGCAGCATGACGGCGCCGATCGACAGGAACTTGCCCATCGTCGACAGGTCGCGCTTGATCATCGTCGACAGCGTCGCCATCGCGAGGAACGCGACCGCCGTGCCGCCGAACGCCGTCATGATCAGCGCTGCGCCGCCATTCATGCCGAGCACGAACGCGAGCAGACGCGACAGCATCAGGCCCATGAAGAACGTGAAGCCGAGCAGCACCGGAACGCCGGCTGCCGAGTTCTTGGTCTTCTCGATCGCGAAGATGAAGCCGAACGCGCCGACCATGAAGACGATGAAGCTCATCCCGACGCCCATCGCCGCGACGATTCCGGTCGAGACGCCGAGCCACGCGCCGAGCACCGTCGGCACCATCGAGAGCGCAAGCAGCCAGTAGGTGTTGCGCAGGACGCGGTTTCGTTGCTCGACGCTCGGAACCGCGTAGCCGCCGACTTGCTGGCTCGTTCGCAGACTTTCGTCCATGGATCCTCCCAAAGGAAAGAAGCTGACTGACAGCTGACTCTGACTACCGGCGCCGATTCTAGTTCCCGCGTCGCCCATCCGAGCCGCCGTCCGGCATCTGCGCCGAAACGGTCTACCCAAGATGGGTGCTGCGCCGTTCGAGTTCAAGTCCGTTCGACGCTGTTCCTCGGAGATCGACCGCCGGGAGGCCTCCGCTACAATCCCGCTGCTCCAGCCCGCGCGATTTCTCCGGCTGTTGCAACCGCCGGAATTGCGACCTGCCGACGGTTCCCGGCGCCCCGCGTGCCGGCCTCGCGCCCGACCGGAGCCCTTCGCTTGTCCCCGCTGCTGCCCGACCACGCCCGCGCCCTCCTGGCACTCGCCGACGGCACCGTGTTCTTCGGCAGATCGGTCGGCGCGACGGGCCAGACGACCGGCGAGGTCGTCTTCAACACCGCGCTCACGGGCTACCAGGAGATCCTCACCGACCCGAGCTACTGCCGCCAGATCGTCACGCTGACGTATCCGCACATCGGCAGCTACGGGACGAGCGGCGAGGACGTCGAGTCGGCGCGCGTCTTCGCCGCCGGGCTCGTCGTTCGCGACCTCCCGGAGCGGGCGTCGAACTTTCGCAGCACGGCGTCGCTCGGCGACTACCTGCGGCGTGAGAAGACGGTCGCGATCGCCGGCATCGACACCCGTCGGCTGACGCGCCTCCTGCGCAGCAGCGGCGCGCAGAACGGCTGCATCGTGGCGCTCGAGCGCGGCGAGGTCGCGACCCCGGCGGTCGTCGAGAAGGCGATCGCCGCGGCGCGTGCGACGCCGAGCATGTCGGGGCTCGACCTCGCCAAGGTCGTGAGCGTTCGCGAGCCGTACGAGTGGAACGAGACGACGTGGGCGCTCGGCCGCGGCTTCGGCCAGCTCGGCGATGCGCGCCGCCACGTCGTCGCGTACGACTTCGGCGTCAAGTTCAACATCCTCCGGATGATCGCCGCGCGCGGCTGCCGCGTCACCGTCGTGCCGGCCGAGACTCCGGTCGGCGATGTTCTCGCGCGCAACCCCGACGGCGTCTTTCTCGCCAACGGGCCGGGCGACCCCGAGCCGTGCAGCTACGCGATCGCCGCGACGCGCGAGCTGATCGCGCGCGACGTGCCGACGTTCGGCATCTGCCTCGGCCACCAGATCATGGCGCTGGCGGCGGGGGCGCGCACGTACAAGATGAAGTTCGGCCACCACGGCGCCAACCACCCGGTGAAGGACCTCGACAGCGGCCGCGTCAGCATCACCAGCCAGAACCACGGCTTCGCGGTCGCCGCCGAGTCGCTACCGTCGACGCTGAGGCCGACCCACGTCTCGCTCTTCGACGGCACCCTGCAGGGCCTCGCCCACGTCTCGAAGCCGGCGTTCTGCTTTCAGGGCCACCCCGAGGCGTCGCCCGGCCCGCACGACATCGGCTACCTGTTCGACCGCTTCGTCGCGGCGATGGACGCGGCACGCGACGAGGCGAGGAGCGCGCATGCCTAGGCGCAGCGACCTCCGCTCGATCCTGATCATCGGCGCCGGCCCGATCGTCATCGGCCAGGCGTGCGAGTTCGACTACTCCGGCGCGCAGGCGTGCAAGGCGCTGCGCGAGGAGGGCTTCCGCGTCGTCCTCGTCAACTCGAACCCGGCGACGATCATGACCGACCCCGGCATGGCCGACGTCACGTACAACGAGCCGATCACCTGGAGCACGGTCGAGAAAATCATCGCCAAGGAACGTCCCGACGCGATCCTGCCGACGATGGGCGGGCAGACCGCGCTCAACTGCGCGCTCGACCTGCACCGCAACGGCGTCCTGCAGAAATACGGCGTCGAGATGATCGGCGCCAACGAGAAAGCGATCGAGAAGGCCGAGGACCGGCTCAAGTTCAAGGACGCGATGACCTCGATCGGCCTCGACTCGGCGAAGTCGGGGATCGCGCACTCGTTCGACGAGGCGCTCGCCGTGCAGCGGCGGATCGCGCAGGAGACCGCGGGCACCGGCTTTCCGGTCGTCGTCCGACCCAGCTTCACGCTCGGCGGCACCGGCGGCGGCATCGCGTACAACCCCGATGAATTCGAGGAGATCTGCGAGCGCGGCCTCGACCTCTCGCCGACGAAGGAGCTCCTGATCGAGGAGAGCCTGATCGGCTGGAAGGAGTTCGAGATGGAGGTGGTGCGAGACAAGGCCGACAACTGCATCATCGTCTGCTCGATCGAGAACCTCGACCCGATGGGGATCCACACGGGCGACTCGATCACGGTCGCGCCGGCGCAGACGCTGACCGACAAGGAATACCAGCTGATGCGCGACGCCTCGATCGCGATCCTGCGCGAGATCGGCGTCGAGACGGGCGGCTCGAACGTGCAGTTCGCGGTCAATCCCGCCGACGGCCGCCTCGTCGTCATCGAGATGAACCCGCGGGTCAGCCGCTCCTCGGCGCTCGCCTCCAAGGCGACCGGATTCCCGATCGCCAAGGTCGCCGCCAAGCTCGCGGTCGGCTACACACTGGACGAGTTGACCAACGACATCACCGGCAACACGCCGGCGGCGTTCGAGCCGACGATCGATTACGTCGTCACCAAGATCCCGCGCTTTGCCTTCGAGAAATTCGCCGGCGCCGACCCGACGCTGACCACCGCGATGAAATCGGTCGGCG
>DATJIM010000158.1:0-9615 GCA_035493195.1 Caldimonas sp. | reverse complement strand
GATCCACGATGCTGCCGACGATTTCCGCAGCCACGGCGTCAGCGTCGACGCGACCGGCACCGTCGATCTCGTCCACCGCATCGGCCGCAGGATGCGCGCCCGCGGCAGCGGCCGCATCCTCTTCACCGGCTCGATCGCCGGATTCATGCCGGGAACGTTCAACGCGGTCTACAACGGCACCAAGGCATTCGTCGATTCGTTCTCGTTCGCGCCGAGGAACGAATTGAAGGACAGCGGCGTCACCGTCACCGTGCTGATGCCGGGAGCGACCGACACCGAATTCTTCGCGCGCGCCGACATGCTCGACACGAAGATCGGCGCCGGCAAGAAGGACGACCCCGCCGACGTCGCCAAGGTCGCTTCAAGGCGATGCTCGACGGCGAGGGCCGAGCCGGGCTCCGCTGGGTGAGCCGGCGCGCAGCCGATACGATGCAGCGCCTGCAACCCCGCCGAGCCGCGCTCGGCCCGCCATGAAACGACCGGATCCGGCCACCACGCGCGCTGACTTCGATCGCAACGCCTTCCTCGTCCTGCTCGTCGTCCTGACGGTCGCGTTCGCGTGGATCCTCTGGCCGTACTACGGCGGCGTCTTCTGGGGCGCGGTGCTCGCGCTCCTGTTCGAGCCGATGTACCGGCGTCTCGTCGTGCGCTTTCGCGGCCGGCGCAACCTCGCAGCGCTGACGACGATCGCGGTGATCCTCGTCATGGTCATCCTGCCGGTGGTTCTCGTCTCGATCTCGCTCGTGCGCGAGGCGTCGGGCCTGTACCACCGCATCAAGAGCGGCCAGCTCGACGTCGGCAGTTACTTCGCGCACTTCGTCGCCGCGCTGCCGACGTGGGTCACCGAGCTGCTCGCCTGGCTCGGCGTCGACGACCTCGCGACCGTGCAGGCGAAGCTGACGGCGGCGATCACCCAGCGCGGGCAGGCGATCACCGCGCGCGCGCTCGACTTCGGCCAGGACGCGCTCGACGTCATGATCGCGTTCGTCATCGCGATGTATCTGCTCTTCTTCCTGCTTCGCGACGGCGACGCGATCGCGGCCGAGATCCGCGCCGCCATCCCGCTCGCGACGCCGGCGAGGGAGCGGCTCGTCGAGCGCTTCACGACCGTCGTGCGCGCGACCGTGAAGGGCAATGTCGTCGTTGCCGCGGTGCAGGGGGCGCTCGGCGGTCTCGCGTTCTGGACGCTCGGAGTGCACGCGCCGATCCTGTGGGCGGTCGTGATGGGGTTCCTCTCGCTGCTGCCGGCGATCGGCGCCGCGCTCATCTGGGCCCCCGTCGCGATCTACCTGCTCGCGGTCGGCCACGTCTGGCAAGGCATCGCGCTGATCCTGTTCAGCACGTTCGTGATCGGACTCATCGACAACATGCTGCGGCCGATCCTCGTCGGCAAGGACACCCAGCTGCCCGACTACGTGATCCTCGTCTCGACGCTCGGCGGTCTCGCCGTCATCGGCATCAACGGCTTCGTCATCGGGCCGCTGATCGCGGCGATGTTCGTCGCCGCCTGGCAGCTGCTCGCGACCGAGCATGGCCGCGCCGAAGCCGACTGACGCGGCCGCTCAGCCGACCATCTCGAGGATGCTCCACATCTCCTCGGCGACGAGGCGCAGGTGCAGGTTGGGGTTGGCCTCCTGCATGCCTTCATCGTCGATGCCTTGCGCTGCGGCCTTGAGCTCGGCGATCGTCGCCGGCGAGAGCAGCCGCGCGATCGCCTTCAGGACGAGCCCGTGCGCGACCAGGCGAGCCTCGAGCTCGCGGATTCGTGCAGCGGCGTCTTCCTCCATCGCGCGGCCGAGCGTAGCGCCGCGCGGCCGCGCGCGCCAGCGTTCCCGCACATCGGGTGATGCCGGACGTCGCGCAGCCACGACGTAGGAACGCTCCGACGCGCAGAATCGCGGCGATGGAATCCACGCCGCGCACCCCGCGTCGTTTCGGCAGCCCGTCGACGTGGCTGCGGATCGCGCTCGCGCTGGCTGCGCTCGCGCTGCTCTGGAGCGCGGCGTGGTTCTACATGCCGCCGATCGTCGCGGCGCAGGCGAAGGACGCCGCGAAGAGGATGCTCGGCCGCGAGCTGACGCTCGGCCGCGTCACGTTCCAGCCGTGGACGCTCGAGCTGACGATCGACGACGCCGCGCTCGCCGGTCCGGCAGCGGGTGCACCGCCGCTCTTCGAGGCGAAGCGCATCCACGCCGACGTCGCGATCACGTCGCTCGTTCGTCTCGCGCCGATCGTCGACGCGCTCGAGGTCGACACGCCCATGGTGCGCGTCACCCGCGTCGCCGATGGCCGCTACGACGTCGACGATGTCGTCGAGCACATCGCCGCGTTCCTGGCGGCGAGCGCCGGCAAGCCGCCGGCACGCTACGCGGTCCACAACATCGTCGTCCGCGACGGCGGCGGCGACTTCATCGACCGGCCGCTCGCGACGACACACCGCTTGCGCGATCTCGCCCTCGGCGTGCCGTTTCTCAGCTCGCTGCCGTCCGAGCGAGAGATCCGCGTCGAGCCGCACGTCGCGTTCACGCTCGACGGCAGCCGCTTCGACACCGCCGGCCAGGCGACGCCATTCGCCGAGCGCGGCAACGGCGAGCTGCACCTCAAGATCGACGGCCTCGCCGTCCAGCCTTACCTCGGCTACCTGCCGCGCGGTCTGCCGGCGCAGCCGCGCGCGGCGACGCTGAACGCCGACGTCGTCGTCGCGTTCGAGCAGCGGCCCAAGCTCTCGCTCAAGGTCGCCGGCACGCTCGGTGCGCGCGACATCGAAGTCGTCGACGCCGCCGCGCACGAGCTGCTCAAGGTCGGCAACGTGCAGGTCAAGATCGACGAGCTCCGGCCGCTCGAGCGCCTCGTTCGCCTGCAGAGGGTGGCCATCGACGCTCCGCACGTCCTCGCCGCACGCGACGCGTCCGGCCACGTCAACCTGCTGCTCGCAGCCGAAAGCCCGCGCGGCGATGCCGTCCCGGTCGCCCGCGTTCCGCTGCCGACGACGAGCGCGAGCGCGGCGGCGAGCGGCGTGCGGGTCGCGGCCGCGTCCGCGCCGCTGCACGCCGCGAGTGCACCGGCAGCGGCCGACGCACCGCCGCCGTGGCGCGTTGCGGTCGAGGCGCTGACGCTGCGTGCCGGGCGGCTCGACTGGAAAGACGCGGCGACCGCGCCTGCAGCAGCGTTCGCGCTCGCCGACGTCGCGCTCGATGCGCAGAAGATCGCCTGGCCGCCGGCCGCGCCGGTCGTCTTTCGCGGCGAGGCCGCGCTCGGCGGCGACGCGCAGCGCGGCAAGCTCGCGTTTTCGGGGCAGGGCGACGGGGCCGGTGCGAAGCTCACCGTCTCGCTGGCGTCGCTGCCGCTCGCGCCGCTGCGGCCATACCTGCGGACGCTCGTCGTCCCGCCGCTCGCGGGCGAGCTGAGCGCCGACGTCGACGTCGACTGGCGCGCGGGCGACGGCCCGGCGAACGTTCGCGCGCTGGTGCGCCGCCTCGCGCTCGCACAGATGACGCTCGGCGAACCGGGCGCGCCGGAGGCCGCCGCCGAGCGCATCGAGGTCAGCGACGCCAGGATCGACACGCGCGCGCGCACGCTCGCGATCGGCCGCCTCGCGCTGCAGGCGCCGCGACTGCGCGTCGAGCGCGACGCGGTCAGGCGCTGGGCCCACGAGCGCTGGACGACACCGGCTGGGGAGACGGCGCCGCGGAGCGACGCGGTCGCAAAGTCGGCCGTCGGCGCCGTCGCAACCGAGGGCGGAGGGGCGGCAGCCACGCCGGCGTGGAACCTCTCGCTCGGCGAGCTCGCGGTCGAGCGCGGCCGCGTCGCGATCGCCGACCGCGCGCACGCCGTCCCGGTCGCGGTCGACGTTGTCGATCTCGCGGTCGAGCTGCGCGGCTTCGCGCTCACCGCGGCATCGGCGCCGTTCCACATCAGCGGCCGCGTCGCGGTGCCCAGTGCCGCGAGCGGCAGGCCCGCGAACGGCATCGTCGGCAGCGTCGACATCCGCGGCGAGCTGCAGGCGATCAGCGCCGGCGTTCCCGGCGGCGGCCGTGCGACGCTGCTGCTCAAGGACCTGCCGCTCTACGTCGCCGATCCGTATCTCGACGACGTCCTCGGCATCGACGTCCAGCGCGCGCAGGCGAGCTTCAAGGGCGACGCGCGCTGGACACGCTCGAGCGCGGGCATGGGCGTCGACGTCAAAGGCGACCTCACGCTCGACGACTTCCGCGCGTCCAGCGCCTCGCCCGAGCGCGCGGTGCCCGGACGTGGCTTGGCGATGGTCCGCGACGGCGGCGGTGGCCGCCAGCTCCTCAACTGGAAGTCGCTGTCGCTGCGCGGCGTCGAATTCGCGATGGCACCGGGGACGACGACGCGTCTCAACGTCGGCGAAACGACGCTCAGCGACTTCTTCGCGCGCATCGCGCTCGACGAGAGCGGCCACCTCAACCTGCAGGACGTCACCCATCCGGCGCCGGGGCCGATGCTGCCGGCTTCGGGGTCAGCGTCGGCCGTCGCATCGCCGCCAGCGCCGCAGGTGTCGACAGCGACGGCGGTGGCATCCGGGCTGCCGATGATCATCCGCTCGGGCCCGATCGTCGTCGTCGGCGGCCGCATCAACTACGACGACCGCTTCGTCAAGCCCAACTACAACGCCAACCTGAGCGAGGTGAGCGGCCGGCTCGAGTCGTTCTCGTCCGAGCCGCCGGGGCCGGGGCAACCGCCGCAGCTCGCTGACCTCGCGGTGAAGGGCCGCGTCGAAGGCACCGCGACGCTCGAGATCGCCGGCAAGATCAACCCGCTCGCCAAGCCGCTCGCGCTCGACCTCAGGGCCAAGGTGCGCGACCTCGAGCTGCCGCCGCTCTCGCCGTACTCGATCAAGTACGCGGGCTACGGCATCGAACGCGGCAAGATGAGCGTCGACCTCGCTTACGTCGTGCAGCCGAGCGGCGAGCTGACGGCGACGAACAAGATCGTGCTCCAACAGCTCGTCTTCGGCGACAAGGCCGAAGGCGCAACGACGACGCTGCCGGTCAAGCTCGCGGTCGCGCTGCTCGCCGACAGTCACGGCGTGATCGACCTGGACCTGCCGGTGAGCGGCTCGATCAACGATCCGCAGTTCTCGATCGGCGGCATCGTCTGGAAGGCGATCACGAACATCTTCGTCAAGGCGGTGAGCGCGCCGTTCACGTTGCTCGCGTCGGCGTTCGGCGGCGCCGGCGGCGGCGAGCGCTCGTACGTCGAGTTCGCTCCGGGAACGGCGGCGCTCGGCGATGCCCAGCGCGAAAGTCTCGACAAGGTCGCGAAGGCACTCGCCGAACGTCCCGGCCTCACGCTCACCATCGTCGGCGAGAGCCGCCTCGAGCGCGAGGCCGACGCGTGGAAGAAGGAGCGGCTCGCGCAGCTCGTCCGCTCCGAGAAGCGTCGCCAGGCGATCGCTGCGGGCGGTGCCGCGTCGGCCGCCGCGGCGGTCACCGTCTCCGAAAACGAGTACGCGACGCTGCTGAAGGAGGTCTATCGGCGCGCCGACATCGTCAAGCCGAAGAACGTCCTCGGCCTGACGAAGGACCTGCCGCCGGCGGAGATGGAAGCGCTCCTGCTCGCGAGCATGACCGTCGACAACGATGCGATGCAGCAGCTCGCGACGCGACGCGGTGTCGCCGTCCGCGATTACCTCGCCAGCCGCGACATCGCCGCCGATCGGCTCTTCCTCGGCTCTCCGAAGACGGCGAGCGAGGAAGCGTCGTGGACGCCGCGCGCGGACTTGAAGCTGGCGGCGAGCTGAGGGCTGGTCCGCCGCTGCGGTGGGTTAGCGCGGCGACGGCGGCTCGCGCGGAACTCCCGCCGGGGGCGTCGGCGTTCTGGTCGTCGAGGGTGCCGTCGATGGTGGCGTCGTCGTCGAAGGCGGCGGCCGGTCGCCCGACGAGCCCTTGCCGCCACTCGCCAAGATCGCCGCGATCGCGGCGGCGATGAGTGCGGCGCCGACGAGCGTCGAAGTCGAGACGCCGCTCGGCGGCGGTGCCAGCCGCTCGACGCGCTCGACCCACTCGCGCGTGCGCGCCAGCTCGTCGACGTTGGCGGCCGTCGGCTGCGGCGCGCGCGGGTGCGCGAACGTCATCGTGCCGGCGCGAAGAGGCACCGTCGGCCAGGCGCCGGTCGTCGAGCCGACGTCGACGATGCCCTCGACGACCACGACCGCGGTCGTGCCGCCCGCGTACGTGTGAACGAGATAGGCGGTGCCGCGCGCGCCCGCCTTGACGAATTGCGTGTCGACCGAGAACAAGCCCTTGACCTTGACGAACACCTCGCCGACGAAATCGCTGAACGAGCCGATCGTGCCGCCGCTGTTCGGCCGCATCAGCAACTCGGTGCCCGAGGGATAGCGGATCACGGCATACGTCCGCGGACCGGTTTCGATCCGGTCGCCGGCCTGCAACGCCGTCCCCGAATAAGCCTCTTCGCGCGCGCCGCCGTTGCGCGTGATGACCGCGAGGCCGCCCTCGCGTGCGCCGGCGAGTCGGGTGCCGTCGACGACGACGCCGTCGAGACGCGCGGTCGCCGACTCCGGGTACGGCGTCGTGCAGGCCACCACGGTCGGCAGCAGCATGGCGACGATGACCGTCCACGCGGTGGCGCGCCACAGGGAGCTCGTCAGGAATCGATTCACGTCGGCCTCCTCCCCATCGCGTTGTGCGCCAGCCCGGCGCCGAGTGCCAGTGCGAGCAGATCGTAGGGCACGCCGATGAGCCGTTGCTCGAAGCGATACCAGGCGACCGCGAAGATCACGAACGCGACGGCGATCGAGAGCAACACGACGGTGCGGGCGATCCGCGAACGGTCGCGCATTCGATGCACGGTGAAGCCACCGACCAACGCCATCCCAGCGATCAGAAGAAACTCGGCGACCGGACCGATCCTGCGGATCGCGAAGTCTCGCGCCATCGCGTCGATCTGCGCCGCGAACAACTCGACGCCCCACCGGTCCTGCGCCGGCCAAGGCAACGGAACCATGTCGATCCCCGGCAGCAGCGTTCCGACAAGGACGATCCGATTCTTCAGCAGCGCGAGCGTCGCTGGATCGCCGGCCAGGACGTTTTCGTAGGCGACCCGCTGCGGCGGCGTCGTCAGCGGGGGCAAGGCGAACGGATCGATCAGTTGGTTGAAGACGTGGTCGCCCTTGGCGATCACGTCGCAGAGCGGCTGTGGATCGTCGATCGTTTCGGCTGCGTAGTAGGAGACCGCCTGCGACTTGCGCTGCCGGCGCAACTGGACCATCACCTTCTGCGCGCGGTCGTCGACGAGCTCGACGCGCCCGCCGCCGCTGAACGCGGCGACGCCGAAGGACGGTGTCAGCGCATCGGCGCGTGCGCTGCCCGCGCTCGTCGCCGGCGCGGAACGCTGCACCGCGAGCGCCATCGCGCCCGTCTGGCCGAGCACCGTTCCGGCGCAGTTGATTCCCTGGCGAACCAGCGGGGCAAACTGCGCCAGCATGAGCCCCGTGCCGTCGCCGGCGTTGCGTTGAACGCCGAAGACGACCGCCATCTTTTCGCGCGTGTCCTCGAGCGAGCGTTTGAGCGCCGCATTGGCGTCCTTGGAGCCTTCGTCTTCCAGAACCATGTCGAACGCGACGACGCGCGCCGCGGCCGACGCTGCATTGCTGATCAGCACCGCATGCTCGGCACGCCAACTCGGGTCGAACTTGCGCTTGACTGCCTGTTCAGTCCGCCCGTCGATGCCGACCAGGACCACTTCGCCACTCCACGGTGCTTCCTGCCGTCCGGCCAGGCTCGCGAGCAGCATCGTCGCGCCGGCGAAGCGCGTGTCGATGCTGAAGACGTCGAGCGCGCTGAACCAGTTCGCCAGGAACAGCGCCAGCACCGCGACCGCGCTGGCGAGGAGTGCCCGGATGCGGCGAATCCGGTCGCGCTCCTTCTGCGCGCGATCCTCCTCTTGGCGTCGAGCCTCCGCGGCGCGCCGCTCTTCTTCCTCCCGGGCCTCCTGCTCGCGGCGCTTCGCTTCCTGCAGCGCGGTCTCTTCGCGACGCTTCGCTTCCTGCCGGGCGTCCTCTTCGCGGCGCTTGGCTTCGGCCTCCAGCCGCCTCGCCTTCTGCTCGAACGTTTCTCCCTGGATTCGCTCGAGCAATGTGTTGATGTTTTCCTGCTCGGAATGCTGGTCGAACGACAGCATCCTGAGGCGTTGCAGCGGTGCAATCTTCTCCGGCAACGTGCCTTCGGCCGGCAGCGTGGCACCCGCAATCAAGACCGGGACCACGTGCAAGCGCGTCGCCTGGCGCGCGGGGTCCGCCAGCCCGGCCGCGCGCAAGCGCAACGCTTCCGTGACCTCATAGCGGACCCAGTCGGTCTCATCGCGGCGCGCTCTGATCGTATCGACCCAGCGCGGGCCGATGATGACGAGCACGACGTCGGCGGCGTTCAACGCCTTGTCGATCGCGGAGACGAAATCGTCGCCGTAGTCGATGTTGTCGATGTCGCGAAAGACGTTTGCGATGTCGGGTCGGTCGCTGAGCGCCTTCTTCAGGACGGCGACGGTCATCGCGTTATCGTCGTGGCGATAACTGATGAACACGTTCTTCGGGCGGCCGGGTTCGACCGCGTCGGCGGCTGCTGAGCTCAATCGGTTCCCGCCGGCTGGGCCGTTCGCTGGGGCGCGTGCATGCAGTTCTCCGCTGCTGTTTTCGCGCTGGCACCTTACGAAAGACGAAGGACCCGTGTCAAGCTCGGCGACAATGCGAGCGCGTTGCCGGGATCGCACGCCCACCGTCGGAGGGAGTTGATCGCATCATGATCTTCGAGCATGTCGCCACCGGCGGATGCCAGTCCTACCTCGTCGGCTGCGCCGACACCTGCGCGGCGGCGCTGATCGACCCCGAGGTGCGCCAGGTCGACCGCTACCTCGCGCTGGCGACGCGAGACGGCCTGCGCATCCGCTTCGTCATCGACACCCACACCCACGCCGACCACTTCTCGGCGTCGCGCCGCATCGCCGAGCGGCTCGGCGCGATGACGGTGATGCACCGCAAGAGCCCCGCGCCGGGAATCGCGATGCGCGTCGACGACGGCGAGTCGATGGTGATCGGCAAGCTCCGCCTGCAGGTGTTGCACACGCCCGGGCACACCGCCGACTCGATGTGTCTGGTCGGCGAAGACCGCGTCTTCACCGGCGACACGCTGCTGATCGGCGGCACCGGCCGCACCGACCTGCCGACCGGTGATCCCGAGGCGCTCTACGACAGCTTGTTCGGCAAGCTTCTGAAGCTCGACCCGGCGCTGCTCGTCTACCCGGCGCACGACTACAAGGGCCGCAGCCACTCGACGATCGGCGACGAGCTCGCGGCCAATCCGCGGCTGCAGCAGCGCGATCGCGTCGCGTTCGTTGCGATGATGAAGAGCCTCGACCTGTCGATGCCGACCCATCTGACCGAGGCGCTGCGCACCAACATGAGCGGCGGCAAGACGGTCGGCGAGATGCTCGCGGAGGCCGCCGCGATCGTCCCGTTCATGAGCATGGCCGAGCTGCGCCGGCGCGTCGAAGGCGGCAGCGGCGACATCATCGTCCTCGACGTCCGCGAAAAGGACCAGTACGAGGTCGGACACATCCCCGGCGCCCGGCTGC
>DATJIM010000157.1:0-4948 GCA_035493195.1 Caldimonas sp. | reverse complement strand
TTCGAGGACACGCTGAAGGCGACGCAGGACGCCGACCGCCTCAAGAAGGAAGCGCAGGCGTACGCGAGCTCGGAAATCCCGAAGGCGCAGGGCACCGCCGCGCGGCTGCGCCAGGAGGCCGAGGGCTATCGCTCGCGCGTCGTCGCGCAGGCCGAGGGCGACGCCGACCGCTTCGCGCGCCAGCTCGTCGAGTACCAGAAGGCGCCGCAGGTCACGCGCGAGCGCCTCTACATCGACACGATGCGCGAGGTCTACTCGAACATCACCAAGGTCATGATCGACGCTCACAACAGCACCAACCTGCTGCAGTTGCCGCTCGACCGGCTGCTGCAGCAGGCCGCCGCGGCGGCGCCGGCGGGCGCCGCGGCGACGCCTCCTGCGGCGATGGGCGCCACCGACGCGGCCCCGGCGACCGCGACAGACGACCCGCGCTCGCGCGACAACCAGCGCAGCCGCGAGCGCGAGAAGCGGTGAGGAGGGCGCGATGAATCGTCTCGGCCTCGTCGTCGGCGGCTTGCTGCTGCTGCTCCTGCTCGCGTCGTCGACCCTCTTCATCGTCGACCAGCGCGCGTTCGCGGTCGTCTACGAGTTCGGCCAGATCAAGGAAGTGATCCAGGAGCCGGGACTGAAGTGGAAGCTGCCGCCGCCGTTCCAGAACGTCGCCTTCCTCGACCGTCGCATCCAGACGCTCGACAGCCCGGAGACGCGGCCGATCTTTACCGCCGAGAAGAAGAGCCTGGTGATCGACTGGCTCGTCAAGTGGCGCGTCACCGATCCGCGCCAGTTCATCCGCAACAACGGCGCGGACATCCGCAACCTCGAGGCGCGGCTGTCGCCGATCGTGCACGCCGCGTTCAACGAGGAGGTCACCAAGCGCACCGTCGGCGGCGTGCTCTCGAGCGAGCGCGACAAGGTGATGCAGGACGTGCGCAACCGCCTGACCGACGACGCGCGCTCGTTCGGCATCGAGATCCTCGACGTCCGCATCAAGCGGGTCGACTTCGTCAGCAACATCACCGACTCGATATACAGCCGGATGCGATCGGAGCGCCAGCAGGTCGCCAACCAGCTGCGCTCGACCGGCACCGCCGAGGGCGAGAAGATCCGCGCCGATGCCGATCGCCAGGTCCAGGTGATCGTCGCCGAGGCATACCGCGACGCTCAGAAGGTCAAGGGCGACGGCGACGCGCGCGCGTCGGCGATCTTCGCCGAGTCGTTCGGCAAGGACCCGCAGTTCGCCCAGTTCTACCGCAGCCTCGAGGCATACCGGGCGACGTTCCGCAGCAAGTCCGACCTCGTCGTCGTCGACCCGAGCAGCGACTTCTTCAAGGCGCTGCGCGGCCCGGCTGGGCCGCCGGCGGCCGCTGCGGCACCGAAGAAGAAGTAGTGGCCCAGGCGGGCTTCTGGGACATCGCGCTGAGCGCGGTCGCGCTGATGCTGGTCGCCGAAGGCCTGCTGCCGTTCCTGAGCCCGCCGTCGTGGCGCCGCATCTTCGAGCGCGCGCTCGAGATGAGCGACGGCCAGATCCGCTTCCTCGGCCTCGTCAGCGTCGTCTGCGGGCTCGCGATGCTGGTCCTGTTCTGGGCCTGACGCCTCGGAGCGGACCCGTACAATCCCCTTTTCAACGAGCCTCGACTCGCATGTCCTCTGCCTGGCTCCTGCCGGAGCACATCGCCGATGTCCTCCCGGCCCGGGCTCGCCACATCGAGACGCTGCGGCGGGGGCTGCTCGACGCGGCGCGCGGCTTCGGCTTCGAGCTCGTCATTCCACCGATGCTCGAGCACATCGAGTCGCTGCTGTCGGGCACCGGCCACGCGCTCGACCTGCAGACGTTCAAGCTCGTCGACCAGCTGAGCGGGCGAACGCTGGGGCTCCGTGCCGACAGCACGCCGCAGGCGGCGCGGATCGACGCGCACATGCTCAACCGCAGCGGGGTCGTGCGCCTGTGCTACTGCGGCCCGGTGCTGCACGCGCGGCCGACTGGAAGTGCGGCGACGCGCGAGCCACTGCAGTTCGGCGCCGAAATCTACGGCCACGAAGGCCTCGCCGCCGACCTCGAGATCCTCGACCTGATGCTCGAATGCCTGCGCACCGCGGGGATCGAGGACGTCGTCGTCGACCTCGCCGACGCGCGCATCGTCCGCGCGGTCCTCGGCGGCGTCGCCGCCGATGCCGATCGCCTCGAGGCGGTCTATGCCGCGCTCGCCGCCAAGGACACCGTCGAGTTGCGCACGCTGTCGGCGGGCTTCCCGGCAACTGCGCGGCAGGGCCTCGAAGCGCTCGTCGATCTCTACGGCGACGACGCAACGCTCGCCGAAGCGGCGCGCCGGCTTCCCGAGCGTGCCTCGATCACGCGCGCTCTCGACGAGCTGCGCCGCCTCGCGGCGCACGCACGCGAAGCGCACCCGCGCGCCCGCGTCGGCTTCGACCTCGCCGACTCGAGCGGCTACGCGTACTACAGCGGCGCCCGCTTCGCCGCGTATGCGCGCGGCGCGAGCGACGCGATCGCGCGCGGCGGCCGCTACGACGAGGTCGGCGCGATCTTCGGCCGCAACCGCCCGGCGGTCGGCTTCGGTCTCGACGTCAAGGACCTCGCGCTGCTGTCGTCGCCGCCGCAGGCGGTCGACCCGATCGTCGCGCCGTGCAGCGACGACGTCGCGCTGCGCGGCGCGGTGCGTGCGCTGCGCGAGCGCGGCGAGATCGTCGTCGCCGCGCTCGACGCCGACGGCGCGCCCGCCGATCGACGCCTCGTTTCCTCGGACGGCCGCTGGGTCGTCGCGCAACACTGACCGTCATGAATGCAGGCACTCCGGCGCCACCCGCCGGCCGCAACGTCGTCGTCGTCGGCACCCAGTGGGGCGACGAAGGCAAGGGCAAGGTCGTCGACTGGCTGACCGACCACGCGCAGACGGTGGTGCGCTTCCAGGGCGGCCACAACGCCGGCCACACGCTCGTCATCGACGGCGTCAAGACGGCCCTGCAGCTGATCCCGTCCGGGATCATGCGACCGGGAGTCGCATGCTGCATCGGCAACGGTGTCGTCGTCGATCCGCAGCACCTCCTCGGCGAGATCGAGCGCCTCGAAGCGATGGGGCTCGAGGTGCGCTCGCGTCTGCTCGTCAGCGAGTCGTGCCCGCTCATCCTGCCGTTCCACGTCGAGGTCGACAAGGCGCGCGAGCAGCTGCGCGAGACGAGCGGCGCCGGCAAGATCGGCACCACCGGCAAGGGCATCGGTCCCGCGTACGAGGACAAGGTCGCGCGGCGCGCGCTGCGCGTCCAGGACCTCAAGCATCCGGAGCGATTCGCCGCCAAGCTGCGCGAGCTGCTCGCGATGCACAACTTCATTCTCGAGCACTGGCTGCACGCCAAGCCGCTCGCGTTCGAGCCGATGTACGACGCCGCGATGCGCGCCGCCGACGCGTTGCTGCCGATGATCGGCGACGTCGGCTACGCGATCCACAACGCGCACCGCGCAGGCGCCAACGTCCTTTTCGAAGGCGCACAGGGTACGCTGCTCGACATCGACCACGGCACCTATCCGTACGTGACGTCGAGCAACTGCGTCGCCGGCAACGCAGCGGCGGGCTCGGGCGTCGGCCCCGACCTGCTGCATTACATCCTCGGCATCACCAAGGCGTACACGACGCGCGTCGGCGGCGGCCCGTTCCCGACCGAGCTGCCGATCGACGTGCCGGGCTCGATCGGCCAGCACTTCTCCGAAGTCGGCCAGGAGCGCGGCACCGTCACCGGCCGCGCGCGGCGCTGCGGCTGGCTCGACGCGGCGCTCCTCAAGCGCTCGATCATCATCAACGGCATCTCGGGGCTGTGCATCACCAAGCTCGACGTGCTCGACGGCATCCCCGAGATCAAGGTGTGCGTCGGCTACGAGTTGCGCGGTCGAAGGATCGACATCCTGCCGCTCGATGCCGACGACATCGCGGCGTGCGTTCCGATCTACGACACGCTGCCGGGATGGAGCGAGAGCACGTTCGCGGCGACGCGCTGGGATGCGCTGCCCGCCAATGCGCGCCGCTACCTCGAGCGCGTCGCGGACTCCATCGGCGCGCCGATCGCCATGGTCTCGACGGGCCCGGACCGCGAGCACACGATCCTGCTTCGCCATCCGTACCTGCCCGACGCGGCTGCGACCCCGGCCGGCACGCGCCGGCGAGCCGCAACCTCCTGAACCGGCCGAGGGTCCGATGCTCACCGACGACGGCAAACATCTCTACGTCTCCTGGGACGAGTACCACATGCTGATCGAGCGCCTGGCGCTCAAGATCGACGCGTCGGGCTGGCAGTTCGACCAGATCCTGTGCCTGGCGCGCGGCGGCATGCGGCCCGGCGACATCATCTCGCGCGTCTTCGACAAGCCGCTCGCGATCATGGCGACGAGCTCGTACCGCGCCGAGGCCGGCACGATCCAGGGCCGACTCGATATGGCCAAGTACATCACGCTGCCGCGCGGCGAGCTCGCCGGCCGCGTGCTGCTCGTCGACGACCTCGCCGACTCCGGCATCACGTTGCGCGCGGTGGTCGACCGCTTGCGCGGGATGCCGTCGATCAGCGAGCTGCGCTCGGCGGTGATCTGGGCCAAGGGCGTCTCGACGTACACGCCGGACTACTACGTCGAATTGCTGCCGACGAGCCCCTGGATTCATCAGCCCTTCGAGGAGTACGACGAGCTTCGTCCGGCCGGGCTGGCAAGAAAATTCCAGATCTGAAAGGCAAAAGAGAAGGGCCGGCAAGGCCGGCCCGCTTCTCCTCTGAGATTGGTGCCCAGGAAGGGACTCGAACCCCCACGGAGTTACCCGCTAGTACCTGAAACTAGTGCGTCTACCAATTCCGCCACCTGGGCATCAGGCAACCACGGACTTTATCATCAAAGCAACAACATCCAAGACCGCTGCAACAGGCGGCAACGAGCTCCTCGCTGAAGTCGAGGGCA
>DATJIM010000156.1:0-2548 GCA_035493195.1 Caldimonas sp. | reverse complement strand
CGAGCTCGCCGCGCACGGCAGCGCGCCGCTCGCCGCGGTCGCCGACGCCCGTGTCTTTCACCGCAGCTTCGGCGACCAGACCGCGGAGCTCTACGGCACGAACGGCCAGCTGCTCGCGACGTCGGTGCAGATCGCGTACTTCCGCGTCTAGCACGCCGGGCCGACGTATCCTCGGGCCATGACCCCCATCGATCCCCAGCCCCTCGACGACGCGACGTGCCGCGCCCTCGCGGGCGTCACGACGGCCACGCTGACGACCGTGCTCCTGAAGAAGGGCCTGCGCAACGTCTGGATCCGCGGCGCGTTGCCGCTCGCCGAACGGCTGCCCGCGCGCGTCGTCGGCCGCGCCTTCACGCTGCGCTTCGTCCCAGCGCGCGAGGATCTCGCGACACCGGCGTCATGGGGGTCGCCGATCTCGACGCGCGCGGCGATCGAGGCGATGCCGGCCGGTGCGGTCGCGGTCGTCGACGCGATGGCCACGACCGGCGCCGGAATCTTCGGCGACATCCTGTGCGCGCGGATGAAGAAGCGTGGCGTCGCCGGTCTCGTCACCGACGGTGTCGTCCGCGATCTCGCCGGCGTCCTCGGCACATCGTTGCCGGTCTGGTGCCAGGGCACCGCGGCGCCGGCATCGGTCAACGGCCTGACCTTCGTCGGCTGGCAGGAGCCGATCGGCTGCGGCGGCGTCGCCGTGCTGCCGAACGACGTCGTCGTCGCCGATGCCGACGGCGCGGTCGTGATCCCCGCCGATCTCGTCGCCGACGTCGTCGCCGCAGCCGTCGAGCAGGAGCGTCTCGAGGGCTGGATCATGCGCGAGGTCGACGCCGGCGTTCCGTTGCCCGGCCTCTATCCGTCGAACGAAGCGACCCGCGCGCGCTACGAGGCGTGGGCGAAGAGCGAGGACGCGAAGCGCTGAGCGACGCCGTCAGCGCGGCGGATGCCGCGGCGTCCGCGGAATCCAGACCCAGAGCAGCCACGCCGCGGCGAACGCGATCGCGCCGGTGCACCAGATCGCGCCGGCGAGCGAGACGAGCGCCGTGAGCGCCGACAGCAGCGCCGGCCCGCCCGTCGAGCCGAGGTCGGCCATCACCCGCCAGAGGCCGAGGAAGTGCGCCCGGCCGACGATCGGCGAGTAGTCGGCGCCGAGCGTCATCAGCACACCCGAGCCGATGCCGTTGCCGAATCCGATCGCGAGCGAGACGATGAGCAGGCTCGTCGCCGAATGCGTGAACGGCATCGCCAGCAGCGCCGCGCCCATCACCAGCATCGACGGCACGACGACCCAGTTGCGCCCCTTGCGGTCCATCACCTTGCCGGCCGGATAGAAGACGAGCATGTCGATGCCGCCGGCAAACCCGTAGATCAGCGACGTCGCCGCCGCGTCGAGGCCGATCCCTTCGGCCCAGAGCGGAATCACCGCCTGCCGCGACGCGCGCACTGCGGCGACGAGCAGCGCGCCGACGCCGACGGTGAGGAACACCTTGGCGTGGTGGCTGCCGACCGAGCGCAGCGTCGGCGCGACCGGCGCCGTCGCGCTCTCCGGCGGCGGCGCGGCGGTGTGCGGCGGCAGCTCGGGCATCCGCGTCGCGACGAACGCGGCGGCGACGAGCGAAGCGACGCCGGCCCAGTAGGCGCCGGCGAGGCCGAACGCGTGGATGCACGCCGCACCGAGGAACGGCCCGACGAAGAGGCCGATCCGCATCACGCCGCCGAGCGTCGAGAGCGCGCGGGCGCGGAAGTGGAACGGTACCGCATCGGTGAGATAGCTCTGGCGCGCGAGCCCGAACACCGCGGCCGCCATGCCGACCATGAAGACGCCGATCGCGAACACGCAGAGCGCCGTCGCAACGACGCAGATCAGCATGCCGAGCGCGCACCACGCCGAAGCGCCGACGATCGCCCAGCGCTCGCCCCAGCGTGCAGTGACGAGCGACGCCGGAATGTTGGAGAGGAGCGAGCCGATCCCGATCAGCGTCACCATCAGCGCGGCAAGCGCGACCGAGCCGCCGAGCTGGCGAACGGTGAGCGCGATCACGGGCAGGATCGCGCCTTCGCCGAGCGCGAACAGCAGCGTCGGGCCGAACGCGGCAAGGGCGATCTCGCGCAGGCGAAAGGCGGGGTCGTTCACGAACGCAGCGAGGGCGGGATGCCTCTTCTTTGCCGAGCAGCTTAGCCGCAGCGCTCGCGCAGCGCCGTCGAGCAGCGTTGCGGCGGCGACGCTATCCTCGCGCGGGCAGGCGACTTGCCAACGATCATTCTCCCGGAGGAGCTGGATGGCCATCCTGACGAACCGTGCCGCGGACACACGCGACCGCGGCATCGACACTGCCTTGCTGATTCTGCGTGTGGTGCTTGGGATCCTGGTGCTCCTGCATGGCATCAGCAAGCTGCCACCGCCGCCCAAGGAGATCGCCGCGATGCTCGCGCAGGCCAACCTGCCTGCTGTGCTCGCGTGGGGCGTCTATCTCGGCGAGATCGTCGCGCCGATCCTGCTCATCATCGGCGTCTGGACGCGGCTCGCCGCTGTCCTGATCGCGATCAACATGGT
>DATJIM010000155.1:0-8885 GCA_035493195.1 Caldimonas sp. | reverse complement strand
ATCCGCGCCCACCTCGGCGAGCTCTTCCCCGGCCGCGAGGTCGAGGCGTTCTCGCAGTTCCGCATCACCCGCGACTCCGACCTCGAGGTCGACGCCGACGTCACCAACCTGCGCCAGGCGTTGCGCAGCGGCCTCAGGACGCGCCACTTCGGCCAGGCGGTGCGGCTCGAGGTCGCCGACACCTGCCCCAGCGAGCTCTCCGAATTCCTGCTGCGCCAGTTCGGTCTGCCCGAGTGGGCGATGTACCGCGTCCACGGCCCGGTCAACCTGGTGCGGATGAACGAGCTGATCGCGCTCGCCGAGGCGCCGGCGCTGCGCTTTCCGCCGTTCGTGCCGGCGCCGCCGCGCGGCGCGCGGCCCGACCTCGCGATGTTCGCCCGCATCCGCGCCGGCCACCTGCTGCTGCACCATCCGTTCGAATCGTTCGAGCCGGTCGTCGAGCTCTTGCGCGAAGCGGTCGAGGACCCCGAGGTGCTCGCGATCAAGCAGACGATCTATCGCGCCGGCAGCGAGTCGCCGGTGATGGACTTGCTGATCGAGGCGGCGCGCTCGGGCAAGGAGGTGATGGCGGTCGTCGAGCTGAAGGCGCGCTTCGAGGAGGAGGCGAACATCAACTGGGCCGAGCGGCTCGAGGCTGTCGGCGCGCAGGTCGTCTATGGCGTCGTCGGCCTGAAGACGCACGCCAAGATGCTGCTCGTGACCCGCCGCGAGGGGCAGGGGATGAAGCGCTACGCGCACCTCTCGACCGGCAACTACAACCCGAGCACGGCACGCCTCTACACCGACCTCGGCTACTTCACCGCCGCCGAGGACATCACCGCCGACGTCGACGCCGTCTTCCAGCAGCTCGCGAGCCTCGGCAAGATGCAGCCGCTGAAGGTGTTGCTGCAGGCGCCGTTCACGCTGCAGGCGGGGATGCTCGCGCACATCGCGAAGGTCACCGAAGCCGCGGCCGCCAAGCGCCAGGCGCGGATCGTCGTCAAGATCAACGCGCTCACCGACGTCGCGTTGATCGAGGCGCTCCTCGGTGCGGCGCGCGCGGGCGCGCAGATCGACCTCATCGTCCGCGGCGCGTGCCTGCTCTCGCCGGGCGACGCACCCGCCGACCGAATCCGCGTGCGGTCGATCGTCGGGCGCTTTCTCGAGCACTCGCGGGTCGCCTACTTCCGCTGGGGCGAGCGCGACGACGACGAGGCGCTTTTCCTGTCGAGCGCCGACTGGATGGGACGCAACATGTTCGGACGCGTCGAGATCAGCTGGCCGCTGCGCGAACCGGCGCTGCGCCAGCGCGTGATCGACGAATGCCTGGTGCCGTACTTGCTCGACAACGTCGACGCGTGGACGCTGCGCAGCGACGGCAGCTACGACCGCGTCGAAGGCGGCAAGGCGTCGGCCCAACAGGCGCTCGTGCGTCGCTACGACCGGAGCGCGTGAGCACGATGGATCTCCTCCTCTGGCGCCACGCCGAAGCCGAAGACCCCGGACGCGGTGACGACCTCGAGCGCGCGCTGACGGCGCGTGGGCGCGCGCAGGCCGAGCGCGTCGCCGCGTGGCTCGCCGAGCGCCTGCCCGACGATGCTCGCGTTCTCGTCAGTCCCGCGAAGCGTTGCCGGCAGACGGTCGCTCTGCTCGGGCGCAAGACGGCGACCGTCGCCGCGCTCGGCCCGGGCGCGACCGCCGAGGCGCTGCTCGCTGCTGCCGGCTGGCCGAACGGCGATGACGACACGGTCGTCGTCGTCGGCCATCAGCCAACGCTCGGCGAGGCCGCGGCGCTCGCGATGGGTGCCGGCGCCGCCGACTGGCAGGTGAAGAAGGGCGCGGTCTGGTGGCTGAAGCGCAGCAAGAGCGGAACGGTCCGCATCCACGCCGTGCAGTCGCCCGACGAGCTCTAGCGCCCGTCAGGCGGGCACCGGATCTGCCGTCACGACGAGCCGTGGCTGCTGCGCGAGGCCGCTCTTCGACCAGATGTCGATCTCGGCGCGCAGCAGGTGCAGCGCGCGCGGATTCGCGTCGGCCCAGCCGGCGCGCAGGCGAACGACCGGAGCGCCTTCGACGACGCGCAGCGTGACGGCGTCGGCGTCGACGTCGTCGCGAGCGTGGCAGACGATCACCGCCAGCCGCAGGCAGAGCAGGTGCATGGCGAAGCTCGCGCTCTGCAGCGCCGGCTCCAGCTTGCGCAGGCCGCCGCGCTGACCGAGGACGAGCTGGCCGACGTGGCGCAGCTGGCTCTGCGAAAAGCCGGGCGCGTCGACGTGGTCGAGCAGGTAGGCGCTGTGGCGATGGTGGTCGTGGTGCGAGATCATCATCCCGGCCTCGTGCAGCGCCGCCGCCCACGCCAGCTCGTGACGCGCCTCGGCCGAGTGGCCGCCGATGCCGTCGAGCAGCGCGAGCGCGACGCCGCGCACCCGATCGGCCTGCGCGACGTCGACCTCGAAGCGCTTCTGCAGCGCCGCGACCGACGCATCGCGCAGGTCGTGGCCGTCGGCGCGCTGCTCGGCTGACTGCCGCGCCGCGAGATCGAAGATGACGCCCTGGCGCAGCGCGCCGCGCGCCGGCCTCAGCTCGGCGATGCCGAAGTGCGTTGCCAGCGTGTAGAGGATCGCGACGCCGCCGGCGATGACGGCGCGGCGGTCGTCCTTCAACCCGGCGAGCGCGAGACGGTCGGCATCGCCCGCCTCGAGGCAGCGCTCGATCAGCCAACGCAGGCCGTTCGGAGTGATGGTGCCGTCGCTGACGCTGCTCGCCGCGAGCACCTGCGACACTGCGCCCACCGTTCCCGAGGCGCCGAGCGCTTCGCGCCAGTGCTTCGGCGCGAACTGCCTGAGCGCTTCCTCGAGCTCGGCGCCGGCAGCGACCTGCGCCTCGCGGAACGCCTTCTCGCTGAAGCGGCGCTCGGGGAAGTACTTCATCGACAGGCTGACGCTGCCGACCTGGAACGACTCGGCCTGGCGCGGCCGGGTGCCGCGGCCGAGGATCATCTCGGTCGAGCGACCGCCGATGTCGATCACGAGCCGCGGCACCGTCGACGGCTGCAGGCGGGCGACGCCGGCGAAGATGAGGCGCGCTTCCTCGCGCCCCGAGATGATCTCGATCGGGCGGCCGAGGACCGCCTGCGCGCGAACCAGGAACGCATCGCGGTTCTTCGCTTCGCGCAGCGTCTGCGTCGCGACCGCGCGCACCTGGCTCGCGGCGAAGCCGTCGAGCCGCTTGGCGAAGCGGCCGAGGCACTCGAGGCCGCGCTCCGACGCTTCGTCGCTCAGGTGGCCGCGTGCGTCGAGGCCGCCGCCGAGGCGCACCGTCTCCTTCAGGTAGTCGATGCGACGGTAGTGGCCGCCGTGCAGTTGCGCGATCTCGAGGCGGAAGCTGTTCGATCCGAGGTCGATCGCAGCGAGCTGGCCAGGCCACCGCGGCTCGGGCGCGGGCGCTGCGGAGGTGGACTGCATGCGACGATTGTCGAAGCTTCGCGCGTCGGGCGCGCGACGATCGTCGTTCCTACAATGGCGCTCCCGCGCGCCGCGCCCATCGAACAGAGAGCACCAGATGCTGCGTACCGAGCTCGACGCCGTCCCGCCGGCCAGCGCACCGCACGGCATCGGCGTCGGCTTCGCCGCTGCCGCCGGTCCGGTCGCGGCGCACGCGATCACGACCGACACGCGCGGCCTCGTCGCCGGCGAGGTCACGATCGACGTCGCCGGCTTCGCGATGCCTGCGTACCGCGCCGCGCCCGAAGGCGACGGGCCGTTCCCGGTCGTTCTCGTCGTCTCCGAGATCTTCGGCGTCCACGCGCACATCGCCGACGTTGCGCGTCGCTTCGCCAAGCTCGGCTATCTCGCTGTCGCGCCCGAGCTCTTCGTCCGCCAGGGCGACGCCAAGTCGACGACCGACATCAACACGCTGTTCGCGACCGTCATCTCCAAGGTTCCCGACGCGCAGGTGATGGGCGACCTCGACGCCTGCGTCGCGTGGGCGCAGGCGAACCGCGGCGACGTCCGCCGGCTCGGCATCACGGGCTTTTGCTGGGGCGGCCGCATCACCTGGCTGTACGCGGCGCACAGCTCGACGCCGAAGGCCGGCGTCGCGTGGTACGGGCGCCTCGTCGGCCAGAAGACGGCGCTCCAGCCCGAGTATCCGGTCGACGTCGCGGCGCGCCTGCATGCGCCGGTGCTCGGCCTGTACGGCGGCGCCGATGCCGGCATCCCGCTCGACACCGTCGAGCAGATGAAGGCAGCGCTCGGTGCCGGCAGCGACGCGGCACGGCGTTCGGGCTTCCACGTCTATCCGCAGGCGCAGCACGCGTTTCACGCCGACTACCGGCCGAACTACGACCGCGCTGCGGCCGAAGACGGCTGGCAGCGCTGCATCGGCTGGCTGCGCGGGCACGGGGTCGCTTGAGCGGCGCTGCTGCAGCGTCGCGGCGCCCGCGCCACGCGCCCACTGCGTGACGCTCGCCTGGATCGTCCTCGCGACCGCGATCGGCGGCGTGCTCTCGGTCGTCGTCGCCGCGGCGCTGACGCTCGGCGTGCTGACGAAGATCGTCCACCACCTCGTCAGTCTCTCCGCGGGCGTGCTGCTCGCGACGGCGCTGCTCGACATCCTGCCCGAGGCGTTCTCGGCGAAGGCGCCGCCGCAGGCGCTGTTCGCGACGCTGCTCGGCGGGCTGCTCTTCTTCTTCCTGCTCGAGAAGGCCGAGCTCTATCGCCACACGCACCACCACGAAGGCGACGAGCACGACCACCACCACGGCTTCGACCGCCAGCAGGCCGGCCGCGGCGGCTGGAGCGTCATCCTCGGCGACAGCATCCACAACTTCTGCGACGGCATCATCATCGCCGCCGCGTTCCTCGCCGACACGCGGCTCGGCATCGTCACCTCGATCGCGATCATCGCCCACGAGATCCCGCAGGAGGTCGGCGACTACATCGTGCTGCTCAACGCCGGCTTCTCGCGGGCGCGCGCGCTCCTCTTCAACGCGGTCTCGGGGCTCGCCGCGGTCGTCGGCGGCGTCATCGGCTACTTCGTCGTCGGCCCGTGGCAGGCGTTCTTTCCGTACCTGCTCGTCATCGCAGCGAGCAGCTTCGTCTACGTCGCGGTCGCCGACCTCATCCCGCAGCTGCAGCACCGGCTGACGCTGAAGGAGACCGCGGCGCAGTTGTTCTGGCTCGCGTGCGGCCTCGCGATCGTCGTCGTCGCGATCGGTCAGCTGCGCTGACGCGTCGCGGCGTCAGCGCACGACGAGCACCGGCACCGTCGTGTGCTTGAGGACGTCGTTCGTCTCGCTGCCGAGAAAGAGCGACGCGAGGCCGCTCCTGCCGTGCGATCCCATGACGAGCAGGTCGCAGTGCTGCTCGCTCGCGTGCGCAACGATCGCTTCCCACGGCTGCACGCCCTCGACGGTCTGCGCGTGGCAGACGACGCCCGCGGCCGCACACGCCTCGGCGACCGCGCCGACGTTGCGCGTCGCGGTGCGCTCCTGGGCGTCGAAGAATTCCTGCGGCGGCGTCGGCTGCATCTCGGCGACCGCGCCGTACGGGAACGGCTCCTTGACGCAGATCGTGAAGATCTCGGCGCCGAGCGTGCGCGCGAGGCCGATCGCGGTCGCGACCGCTCGGCCGGTGATCTCGGAGCCGTCGGTGGGAACGAGGATGCGCTTGAACATGGCAGACCTCCGGGCGACGCGGCCGCGATCTTCCATCGCGGCGCGCGCGCCGGCAAACCGGCGAAAACCCGCGCGCCGAGGCCGTCAGCCGCGCGCGATCGGCCGTTCGGGATCGGCCGACCACTCGCTCCACGAGCCCGGATAGAGCGTCGAGCCGGCGAGGCCGGCGTGCTCCATCGCGAGCAGGTTGTGGCACGCGGTGACGCCCGAGCCGCACGAGTGGATGACGTCGGCCGGCGCGCGCCCGCCGAGCAGCGCGCCGAATTCGTCGCGCAGCGCGGCTTTCGACTTGAACGCGCCGCTGGCGTCGAGGTTGGTGCGATGGAAGCGCTGGAACGCGCCCGGGATGTGGCCGGCAACGGGATCGATCGGTTCGCTCTCGCCGCGAAAGCGCTCGGCCGTGCGCGCGTCGATCAGCATGCGCTCGGGCGGACGGGCGCCGACAGCGGCGGCGTCGATGGTCGCGACGAGCGGCGCGCGCTCCGGATACGGCGGACCGCCCGGCGCGACGCTCCCCGCACTCGTCAAGGGAAGGCCTCGGCTCTGCCACGCCTGGACGCCGCCGTCGAGGACGGCGACCTCGGCGTGCCCGAGCCAGCGCAGCATCCACCACAGGCGCGCGGCGTAGACGCCGCCGTGCGCGTCGTAGCAGACGACGAGCGTGTCCGGGGCGATGCCGAGGGCGCCGACGGTGCCCTGGAACGCCGCGCGCGCGGGCAGCGGGTGGCGGCCGTTGCGACCGGTCTTCGTTCCGCTCAGGTCGCGGTCGAGGTGGAGGTAGTGCGCGCCGGGCACGTGCGACTCGCGGAAGCGCCGCTCGCCGGCGGCGGTGTCGGCGAGGTCGAACGAGACGTCGACGACGACCGGCTGCGGCGTGTGCGCGAGCAGCCGCGCGAGCTCGTCGACGGTGATCAGTGTGCGGGTGTCGGTTGCAGCCATGCGATTCTCAGGAGCACACGTCGCAGCGTCAGCGCATCGCCTTCTGGTACCACTCGTGGAACTGCTGCATGCCGTCTTCCATCGGACTCTGGTACGGGCCGGCATCGTCGTCGCCGCGTTCGAGCATCGCGCGCCGGCCGGCGTCCATGCGCAGCGCGATCTCGTCGTCCTCGGCGCACGTCTCCCAGTACGCCGCCTGCTCGGCCTCGACGAACTCGCGCTCGAAGGCGTGGATGTCCTCGGGGTAGAAGAACTCGACGACGTTGAGCGTCTTCTGCGGGCCCTTCGGGACGAGCGTCGAGACGACGAGGACGTGCGGATACCACTCGACCATCGTCGCGGGATAGTAGGTGAGCCAGATCGCGCCGTGGCGCGGCACCGGATCGTCGAAGCGACCCTCGCGGTAGGCGAGGACGGCGTCGTGCCACTTGCGGTATGCCGCCGAGCCCGGCTTGGCGAGCTCGTTCTTCGGGCCCACGGTCTGCACCGAGTGGTGCGCGCCGAACTCCCAGCGCAGGTCCTCGCAGGTGACGAACTGGCCAAGGCCCGGATGGAAGGGCGCGACGTGGTAGTCCTCGAGATAGACCTCGATGAACGTCTTCCAGTTGTAGTCGCACTCGTGCAGGTGGATGCTGTCGAACGCGTAGCCGCTGAAGTCGAGCTCCTTCGCCGGGCCGATGCCGGTCAGCTCGTCGGCGACGTTGCGGCCTTGACCGACTCCGGCGACGTCGAAGACCATGCCGTTCCACGTCTGCACCGGATACCTCGCGAGGTCGCGGCAGGGGTCGTCGGCGAAGTGCGGCGCGCCGATCAGCTGGCCGCCGAGGTCGTACGTCCAGCGATGCAGCGGGCAGACGATGTTGCTTCCAGTGTTGCCGCGGCCGCGCAGCATCACCGACTGGCGGTGCCGGCAGACGTTGGAGACGAGCTTGGGACCTTGCGCCGTGCGAATGAGGGCGCGGCCTTCGCCTTCGTGCGCGAGCGCGTGGTAGTCGCCGACCTCGGGGACGCTCAACGCGTGGCCGATGTAGCGGGGACTCCTGGCGAACAGGCGTTCGCGCTCGCGCTCGAAGAGCGCGCGGTCGAAATAGCTGGAGACGGGGAGCGGCGACTGGGCCGGTGCGAGCACTTCGCGGGTGACGCGCAGGTCGGACATACGGGAAAGGACCTCCTCGGGCGGTGGCAGAAGGCGGGTCCGAGGCTCGCGACGGCACCGCCGCCGCGCCTGGAAAGGGGTGCGGATTGTACCCAGCACCCCGGCACGGATCGGCGGTGCGGCGCAGGGCGCCGGACGCGTTCAGGTGGGGCCGGGACGGCTGACTACAATCCGCTCTTTTCAGAGAATGAATGGCGACCGATCCCCGCCCCTCCGCTGCGGCAGAGCCCGCCAGCTACGAAGTGGCATTGCGTGAGCTCGAGTCGCTGGTCACCTCGATGGAGGGCGGCCAGCTTCCTCTCGAAGGCCTGCTCGCGGGCTATCGGCGCGGCACCGAGCTGCTGCAGTACTGCCGTTCGCGGCTCGAAGCGGTCGAGCAGCAGGTGAAGATCCTCGAGGATGGCCAGCTGCGGCCGTGGTCCCAGTCGTGAAACGGGATGCCTTCGACACCTGGTCGCTCGCCGAGCTCGACGCTGTCGAGTCGACGCTCGACGCCTTCGTTCCCGTCGACGCGCCGGCCGGCCTCGGCGATGCGATGCGCTACGCGGTCCTCGACGGCGGCAAGCGCCTGCGGCCCTTGCTCGTCCTCGCCGCGTCGAACGCCGTCGGCGGCAGCCGCGCCGCGGCGCTGCGCGCGGCCTGTGCCGTCGAGCTGATCCACGCCTATTCGCTCGTCCACGACGACCTGCCGTGCATGGACGACGACGTCCTCCGCCGCGGCAAGCCGACCGTGCACGTTCGCTTCGGCGTCGCCCAGGCGATGCTCGCCGGCGACGCCATGCAGGCGCTCGCGTTCGAGGTGCTGACGCCCGACGACGGCAGCGTCGAGCCGGCGCTGCAGGCGCGGCTGTGCGCGCTGCTCGCGCGCGCCGCCGGGGGCGCCGGCATGGCCGGGGGGCAGGCGATCGACCTCGCGAGCGTCGGCCGTCCCCTCGACGAGCAGGCGCTCTCCGACATGCATCGCAGGAAGACCGGCGCCCTGCTGCGCGCCAGCGTCCTGATGGGCGCTGCCTGCGGCGCCACCGACGAGCGCGCATGGCGCGCGCTCAGCGGCTACGGCGACGCGGTCGGGCTCGCGTTCCAGGTCGTCGACGACATCCTCGACGTCACCCAGCCATCGGCGACGCTCGGCAA
>DATJIM010000154.1:0-20394 GCA_035493195.1 Caldimonas sp. | reverse complement strand
AGGCTCGGCGCAACTCGGCGTTGTCGTCTTTCCGGCTGACGCCGTCAGCTATCCACGCTTCGAACAGATCGCGCAACGATGCGACCGAGACGGTCCTGGCCCGGCGCGCATCAGCTGCTGCGCGGGCGGCCTCTTCGCGCTGGACTTGGAAGTCGATCCCATCGCGTGCGAGCGACTGAATGCGGGCGTTCTCGGCGAGCGCTTGGGCGAGCGAAAGGTGGCCGTCGCCTCCGCGGCCTGAGAATGGCCTTGAAAGCCGGGCTTGTATCTGGCGATCACCGATCCGGTAGCGAACGAACCAGGTCTTCGTTCCGTCGGTTGCCACACGAAGGTACAGCCCTCGGTCAATCGTGACCCTATAGCTACCGGACGCCCTCGGCTTCAGCGCCTCGATACCTTTCACTGTCAGCTTGGCCATCCCATGCCCTCACCGTGCACTCAAAAGCGGTGGATTTCAATGTATCGAGGCGGACGGCTTCGGACAAAAAATCGCGATAACCTATTGTTGTGTATGGACAATTTGCGTCCGCGAACGTCCGCAGACGTCCGCGGATGACGACATGGGGTGCAAGGGGTCGCGAGTTCGAATCCCGCCGTCCCGACCAGCATGAAGAAGGGCCTGCAGCAAGCGCTGCTGGCCCTTCGTCTTCTCCGACGCGGCCGGGCGAGCTAGCGTCCGCCGGCGTTGGCGCAGAGATTGCGCATGAGCGTTTCGGCGACGGGTCCCGGCGGCGGGAAGAACGGACTCTGCTCGCGGCTGTCGCGAACGACCGAGTTGTCGCGCGGGTCGAACGTGTACGTCGCGCCCGACGCGATCGTGTGACGGTTGCAGCGGATCAGCTGCCGGCTCACCGTCTTGACGATCGCGGCGTCTTCTCCGGCGATGACCTCGGGCGCCGCCGGAACGACCTGCAGCCACGTCTCGACGATGCCATCGCCGCGGTACACGGTGCGCCGGTCGTTGTATTCGTACTTCCTTCCGCTTGCGTCGCTCCCGGACGCGACCCATTCGGCTTTCGCGATCTTCGCGCAGCCGCGCGCCGCGGCGTCCTCGGCGGTGATCATGTTGGTGTATTCGTTGCTCGCGCAGCGGTAGAGCGCGCCGACCTGGGCGAGCGCCGGCGGCGCTGCCGCAAGCAGCAGAGCGCCCGCGGCGACGAGCGCGCGCAGCGCTCGACGTGCGACGGTGAAGCGGGCCGGTTCCATGCGGTCATTGCAGCCTCCACCGCGCAAGGTCGCCAGCCGCGGTGGCCGTGCCCGCCGGTAGGCAGCCGCCGACGCGCGGTGTCGGACCGGCGGCGCGGCGTTCGTGCGAAGCGGGCTACCCGTCGCACTAGAGCGTCGCCAGCCGGCCGCCGTCGACGCGCAATCCAGCGCCGGTCACGAACGCCGCGTCGTCGGAGGCGAGGTACGCGATCGCCCGCGCGACGTCCTCGGGGCGCCCGACGTCGCCGGCCTTCAACTTCTCGACTCCCGACTTGACCTCGGGGTTGTCGCGCAGCATCGGCGTCTCGATCGCTCCCGGCAGCACGGCGTTGACGCGAATGCCCTTCGGTCGGCCCTCGATCGCCGCCGAGCGCGTCAGCGAGACGAGCGCCGCCTTCGCAGCCGCGTAGGCGGCGACCAGCGGAGTCGTCTCGACGGCGTGGATGCTCGACACGTTGACGATCGCCGCGCCCGGCTTGCAGCGCAGGAACGCCTGCTTGATGAACCAGAACGCGCCGAACAGGTCGACCCGCATCACGCCGAGCAGATCGCTCTCGTCGTGCGCCTCGATGGGCTTGAAGATCATCCGTCCCGCGTTGTTGACGATGACGTCGAGGCGGCCGTGGCGCGCGAACGCGGCGTCGACGACGTGCGCGACGTCGGTTTCGACGGCGACGTCGCAGCGCATCGCGATCGCGTCGCCGCCGCCGTCGCGCAGCGCCTGCTCCGTCTCGCTCGCCTTCTTCTCGTCGATCTCGGCGACGACGACGTGCGCGCCCTCGTCGGCGAAGCGCTGCGCGGTCGCGAGCCCGATTCCGCTGCCTGCCCCGGTGACGATCACGACCCTGTCCTGGAACCGCATCGCGGACTCCTTCATGCTGCCCTGCCGCTGCCTTCGGTGTTCGACGTGTCGATCGCGGCGCCAGCGGCTTCCGGCAGCTCCTGCTCGTGAAGCGCGTGCTCGATCGCGGCCTTCCGCTCGCTCGGCGAGAAGACCGGCAGGCGCAGGCTGATGCTCTGCGTCGGCAGCACGCCGCCCCATTCGCGAACGATCTTCTTGTACGCCTCGCCGACCGGCCGGATGCGGCGGTCGAGGTCGTAGAGGCCGAGCGCGTTGACGGTGCCGTTCCTGCCGCGCAGCGCCGTGTCCCAGTCGACCTGGTCGGTGAGCGAGTACCAGGTGAAGCCGACGACAGGAATGCCGTCGTTGCGGACGCGCAGCAGGTTGGCCCACTCCTTCCACAGCCAGAACACCGCCTCGTCGCCTTTCGGGCCCTGGCAGGTGTTGGTCTCGGTGTGCATCACGGGCAGACGGTAGCGGTCGTAGTACTGCCAGGTGATGCCGTCGTAGCCGAACACCTCGCCCGACGGCGTCGTCCTGCCGTCGGCGAAGACGCGGTGCTCGTTGGTGACGTAGTAGTCGTTGCCCATCACGCAGTGCTGCTTCAGGCGGTTGCCGAGGAAGAAGTGGTACTCGTCCTTGGTCATGCCGTTGTCGGCGAGGTACTCGAGCATCTCCGAGTCGACCCGCTTGCCGTAGTTGAGATCGAGCGAGAGAAAGCGCTTCGAGTTGGCGATCTCGGCCGTCTTGATCGCGTCCGGGCTGTCGGCGTGGAAGTACTCGGACGACTCGCTCTGGACGAAGATCGCGTTCGGGCAGAGCTCGAGGATCGTGCGCATCGCGAGCACGTTGGCCTTGACGAGGTGCTTGAGCGCGGTGACGAAGGCGCGGTCGCTCGCGAGCTGCTCGTTCCACCAGCCGTACGCGCCGGAGAACGTCGCGCAGATGAACATCTCGTTGACTGGAGTGAAGAGCTGGACCCAGCGGAAGCGCTCGGCGAAGGCGCGCGCGTAGCTGGCGAACAGCTCGGGGAAGTCGGGGTTCTGGAAGTTGCCGATCCAGTCGGGAACGCCGAAGTGGCAGAGGTCGGCCATCGGCGTGATGTCGCGGCGGAGCAGCTCGCCGAACGTCAGGTCGGCGAACTCCCAGTCGTAGCGTCCGGGGCCGAGCCAGGTGCGGTGCAGCGGCGGACCGTAGCGCAGGACTCGGATGCCGAGATCCTCGACGCAGTCGAAATCGGTCCGCCAATGCTCGTAGTGGCCGCAGAGCGCCATCTCGTCGACGCGGTGCGAGCCGCCGTCGATCGTCGGGTAGCTGTTCTCGACCCCGGTCGCGAACATGAACGGCGAGATCACGCGATTTCGCAGCAACGGGCATGCCCGTTGCTGATCGCTCCGCATTCCGAGGAGATGCCGCGATGATGAAAGCCCTGAAACCGTTCGTGCCGACGATCACCAACATGATCCGCGCCGACCACACCCACGTCCTTGCGACATTCCACCAGTACGAGATCGACACCTCGCCGGGAACGAAGAAGGCCCTCGTCAACACGATCTGCCTCGCGCTCGAGATCCACGCGCAGCTCGAGGAGGAGATCTTCTATCCCGCGATGCGCGAGATCGCGCGCGACGAGAGCGCCGTCGCAAAGAGCATCCCCGAGCACGACGAGATGAAGCGCCTCGTCGCCAGGCTGCGCACGATGGAGCCGGCCGACACAGATTACGACGCGACCGTGATGGAACTGATGCGCGACGTCATCCACCACGTTGCCGACGAGGAGACGATCCTCCTGCCGGATGCCGAGCGTTCGCTCGCCGATCGTCTCGAGGAGCTCGGCGCGGCGATGACGAAGCGTCGCTTCGAGCTCGCGGCGCCGAAGACGCTCGACATCGCATGGAACACGGCGCGCGCGCTGCCGGCGAGCAACGTGCTGATGGGCGCGGGAGCGATCGCGCTCGTCGCGATGGTCGTCGGCGGCCGCAGGCGCCGCGCGCGCCTGTCGCTCGGGCGAACGTAGCCGCTACGTCGGCAGCACCGGCGGCGCGAGCAGGCGGCCGCGGCCGCCGAGCCGGCGGTAGTCGCCGAGCACCTCGGCGGCGACGTCGGCGATGCGATCGGCAGCGCAGACCGCGACGCACGCGCCGCCGAAGCCGGCGCCGGTGAGCTTGGCGCCGAACACCGCCGGGTGCTCCTGCAGCAAGGAGACGAGGCGGTCGAGCTCGGGGATCGACACTTCGTAGTCGTCGCGCAGGCTCGCGTGCGATGCGTTCATCAGCTCGCCGAGCGTTTCGGCGTCGCTGCCGCCGACGGCGCGCAGCACGCGCGCGTTCTCGGTGACGACGTGGCGCGCGCGACGCTGCCACGGATCGGGAAGCGACTCGAGCTGATCGACGCGGCGGACGTCGCGCAGGCTCGTCAGGCCGAGGAGCCGGCACGCTTCCTCGCATTCGCCGCGCCGCTGGTTGAAGCCGCTCGTGACGAGCGAGCGCGGCACGCCCGAGTCGAGCACGAGCACCGCCGCTCCGTCCGGCAGCGACCACAGCCTGGTCGCCAGCGTGCGGGCGTCGAGGAAGAGCGCGCGCTCGGTGTCGGCGAGGCTCGACGCCATCTGGTCCATGATCCCGCAGCGAACCCCCGCGTAGTCGATCTCGGCGCGCTGCGCCAGCTTGGCGATCGCGACGTCGTCGAGCGGCAGCTTCAGCAGCGCGCGCACGGCGCGCAGCGTCGCGATCTCGAGCGCTGCGCTCGACGACAGGCCGACCCCCATCGGCAGATCGGAGCCGACGTGGATGTCGAGCGGCGGCACGTCGAAGCCGACGATGCCGACCTCGGCGATGCAGCCGTAGACGTAGCGCCCGAACGGCTCGTCGGGCAGGCGGTCGCGGCGAAACGAGAGCGGCTTCGCGAACCCCTCCGAGCGCAGCGTGAAGTCGCGGCCCGCCGCGAGCCCGATGGATACCGTCGTCTGCTGCGGCAGTGCGATCGGCAGCACGAAGCCGTCGTTGTAGTCGGTGTGCTCGCCGAGCAGGTTGACGCGCCCGGGAGCGCTGGCGACGGCGTCGGGCGCACGCCCGAATGCGGCGTGGAAGCCTCGACTCACGTGAGCTCGACCGCGACCGCCTGCAGCTCGCGTGCCTTCTGTTCGGGGAGCGCGTCCATGGCGTAGAAGCCCGCGCCGAGCTCGGTGCCGGCGAGGAACTTGAGCCGTTCGCGCGTGCGGTAGGGCGGAGCGATCTGCGCATGCAGGTGCGCGCCGGGGTGCAGGTCGCCGTCGCAAGGCGCCTGGTACCACGCCATCAGGTACGGCATCGGGCGCTGCCAGAGACCGTCGAGCTTGAGGAGCACGGTCTTCAGCGCGCGCGCGAGGTCGGCGCGTTCGTGGTCGGCGAGGTCGGAGAACTGCGCCGCGGCGCGGATCGGCGCGATCCAGCACTCGTACGGATAGCGCGCGCAGACCGGAACGAACGCGACCGCGTGCTCGCCTTCGTACAGCATGCGAACGCGGTCGTCGCGCTCGTTCGCGATCATCGCTTCGAGCGGACCGATCCCGTGGGCGGCGACATGCTCGCGCGCCAGCGCATCCATGCGGGCCGCAACGGGTGGCACGACGGGGTAGGCGTAGATCTGGCCGTGCGGATGATGCAGCGTCGCGCCGACCTCGACGCCGCGGTTCTCGAACGGAAAGACATAGCGCACGTCGTCGCGCGCGCCGAGCCGGCGCGTGCGGTCGCCCCAGACCTCGACCAGGAGCTCGATGTGGCCGAGCGCGAGCGCGCCGAGCGACGTCGTCCGCTCGGGTGTGTAGACGACGACCTCGCAGTGGCCGCCGGCGGCCGCGGTCGCGACGTGCAGCTCGGGCACCTCGACCGTGCCCTGGCCGCCGAGCGCGGGGAAGCGGTTGTCGAACACCGCGACTTCCCAGTCGCCCCCGGGAAGCTCGGTCGGACGCTCGCGATCGGTCGTCGCCGCGAGCGGGTCGTACTCGGGAGGCGGCTGGAACGTCCGGTCCTGGCGGTGCGCCGCGTACGTCACCCATTCGCCGCGCAGCGGATGCCAACGCAGATGCGCCTTGCTCGCGAGCGGCTCGGCGAACGGGCTCGGCGCATCGGCGATCGCCGCGAGCGGCGCGCGCGAATAGAGCGTCAGCGCGCGGCCGTCGGGCTTGGTCAGCTCGAGCGAATGCATCGTGCAGCGGTCAGGCCGCGCCCGGGATGTAGGTGCGCGACGCGGTCGTCGCCTTCGCGATCCGCGCGAGCGGGATCTTCGGCGTGCGGTCGGCGCGCAGCAGGCCGTTCGCTTCCTGGAAGGTGTCGGTGAACTGCGTGTAGCAGAAGCCGCTGAAGAGCGCGGTGTGGACGACGGCGTCCACGATCCGCTCGAACAGCTCGCCGAACTCGTCGGTGTCCTTGGCAGTGCTGTAGCCCCACGTGTACGGCGCGCTCGGCGAGCTGCTGCGGGCGAGCGCGATGCCGCCGAACTCGGTCAGCATGATCGGCTGGCCGCGGTGCGGATAGCCGTCGAGCGTCAGCACGCGGCCGCCGGGACGGCGGCGGTCGAACAGCTGCTCGGTCTTGATCTCGGGGCCGTAGCGCTGCCGCAGGTGGTCGGTGTTGGCGTCGTAATCGTGGATGCCGATGATGTCGGTCGCGCTCGACTCCCAGCCGTCGTTGCCGATCACCGGGCGCGTCGCGTCGAGCGTCTTCGTCAGGTGGTAGAGCGCCTCGACGGCGTGGCGCTGCGCCTGCTGCGCGGTCAGCTCGGGAACTCCCCACGACTCGTTGAACGGGATCCAGGCGACGACGCACGGATGGCTGTAGTCGCGCTCGATGGCCTCCGACCACTCGCGCACCGTCCGCTTGATCGCGGTGCGCGTGAAGCGGTACGCCGATGGCATCTCCTCCCAGACCATGAGGCCGAGCCTGTCCGCCCAGTAGAGGTAGCGCGGGTCCTCGATCTTCTGGTGCTTGCGAACGCCGTTGAAGCCCATCGCCTTGGCGAGCTCGACGTCCTTCTTCAATGCTTCGTCGCTCGGCGCCGCCATCAGCGTGTCGGGCCAGTAGCCCTGGTCGAGCACCATGCGCAGCATGTACGGGCGGCCGTTGAGCATGAAGCGGTCGCGCAGGATCGACACCGAGCGCAGCGCCGTGTACGACGTGAACTCGTCGATCACGCGGTCGCCGGCGAGCAGCCGCACCGTGGCGTCGAGCAGCGTCGGCCGCTCCGGGCTCCACAGCAGTTCGTTGCGGAAGTCGTCGATTCCCGGGTCGGCGAGGACGATGACGCGGTCGGCCTCGTGGTCGATCACCTGGTAGCGGTCGCGCGCGAGCAGCCGCTTGCCGTGGCAGAGCGTCACCTCGATGGCGAGGTCGTCGATGCGATCGCCGGCGACGCGCGTCTCGAAGCGCATCGCGTAGCTCTCGACGTGCGGCGTCCAGCGGATCTTGTCGACGTAGGTGCGGGCGACGCGCTCGATCCAGACCGTCTGCCAGATGCCCGTCGTTCGCGGATACCAGATCGCGTGCGGCTCCTTCTGCCAGTCCTGCTTGCCGCGCGGCTTGGTGAGGTCGTGCGGATCGTCGACGACGAGCACGGTGACCTTCTGCCGGCCCGACGGGTCGAGCAGCGAGGTGATGTCGGCCGAGAAGGGCGTGTGGCCGCCCTCGTGCGTTGCCGCGAGGTGGTTGTTGACCCAGACCTTGGCCGAGTAGTCGACCGCGCCGAAGCGCAGGATCGCCCGACCGTCGTCGGGCAGCAGCTCGACATCGCGCTCGTACCAGCAGCAGGGGTGAAAGCCGCGGTCGCCGATTCCGCTCGCCTCCGACTCGGGCGGGAACGGAACCTGGATCGTGCGCTCCCAGGCGTCGATCTCGAGGGGATGGTGCAGCGTCTGCGCGTCGTCGAAGAGGAACCGCCAGGGGCCGTTGAGCGAGCTCCAGCGCTGGCGCTGCAGCAGCGGATTGGGATGGGCTCTCTGCGGGTCGGTCACCGTGCGTATGCTCCTGTCGACGACGAACCGATTCTGAGGCGCGCGGCGCACCCTCCGTTCCGCGCCCCCCGCGTTGCCGGCAGTTTTTCGCGAACGCTCCGGTCCGGTCTCAGCCCGCGGTTGCGACCCTGCGCGCCGTCGTTGTGTTGTCGGCGACGCCTTCGGCAGCGTTCGCGGTGTCGCCGGCGACAGGGTCGGCGCTCGTGAGCGCAGCCGCGAGGGCGTCGCGGATCTTGCGCGTCGCGGCGTCCCACGAGTGCTCGCCGACGCACACGCGCATGCGCTCCTCGCGGATCGCGCGCTCGGCGTCCGACTCGGCGAGCGCATCGCGACAGCCGGCGACGAACGCGCCGGCGTCGGCGGCGATCGCGACGAGCTCGCCGAACATCGCGCGTACGTCGTGGATCGGCGTCGAGACGATGGGCTTGCCCGCCGCCATGTACTCGAGCGTCTTCGTCGGGCTGATGAACTCGGTCGACTCGTTGATCGCGAACGGCATCAGGCAGACGTCCCAGCCGGCGACGAGCTGCGGCAGCAGCGCGTACGGCTGCTGGCCGAGCCAGTGCAGGTTGGCGCGCCGCGGCAGCGCCTGCGGATCGATTTTCGCGACCGGGCCGACCATCACGACCTGCCACGCCGGATCGGCATCGGCGACGCGGGCGACGAGGTCGAGGTCGAGGCGCTCGTCGATGACGCCGAAAAAGCCCAGCCGCGGCCGCGCGATCGCTCCCTGCAGCGCGTCGGCCCTGGCCATCGTGGCGGTGTCGGCGGTCGCCCGCGCCGCCGCGTAATGCGCGGCGTCGACCGCGCTCGGCACGCACAGCACGTTCGGGTTGGCGTCGCGCTTCGCTTCGTAGAGCCGCGGGCCGCCGGTGACGACGAGGTCGGCAGCCTTCAGCAGCGCGGTCTCGCGCTGCCGCATCTGCCGCGGCGCTCCCCTGAACGCCGACAGCTCGTCCATGCAGTCGTAGACGATCGCGCGCGGGGCCAGCTCGCCGAGCATCGGCAGCGCCATCGGCGTGTAGAACCAGACGACGTAATCGTCGATCAGGTTGTCGGCGAGGTAGCCGGCGATCATCGGCTGCAGCGCGGAGAGCTGGTCGTCGTGGAAGCCCGGGTGCTCAACCGCCGTGTGCGCGCGCAGCACCTCGATTCCCGGCGCCGGCGTCGTCCGCTCGAGGTAGGCGGGCCCGCTCGTGTGCGCGGGCTCCTCGACGAAGACGACGTGGTAGTCGCGCGCGAGCCTCGAGAGCAGGTGCTGTGGGCGCTGGAAGACGAACTCCCAGCGCAGGTGCGAGAAGACGATGAGGTGTTGCATGGATCGCTCCGAGATCGGAAGTCGGGGAAGTCGTTGCTGTGCGCGGCGCAGGCGCCGGGCGTAGCCGGCGTGGAGCCGGCGCTGCAGGAAGGCGCGGTCGGCGGGGTCGACGACGACGTCCCACAGGCCGCTGTTGTGCCAGTGCTGGGCGTCGTTCCAGTCGGGCCGGTCGACGGCCGGATAGAGGCACGCCCCGACGACGGCGACGCCGGCGCTGCGCGCGCGCTCGAGCTCGCGGCCGATGTCGGCCATCCAGCGCGCGCGCCCGCTGCCGATGTGGCTGGTCTCGGCGACGATCAACGGCCGCGCGTAGCGCCGCGCCGCCTTGCGCAGCAGCGACGACAACGTCACCCGGCGCGGGTCGTCGTCGCACCATTCGAGCCAGCCGGCGCCCAGCTCCCACTGGCAGTTGTGGTAGTAGTTGACGCCGAGGAGGTCGAGCGAGTCGATGCTGCCGCCGAGTTCGGGGAGAAGCCTGCCCGCAAGCATGTCCCACGCCTGCCACTGGTACTCGGCGATCTCGTCGGCGCGCCAGGCGAGCTCGGGCGCGTGGCGTGGCGGCGCGATGTGAATCAGCGGCTCGACGTGGAGAACGCGTGCCGACGGGTCTTCGGCGCGGATCGCCTCGATCGCGCGCAGCGCGCCGCGCACGAGCCGCCATTTCGCTTCCCAGCCGACGTCGCGATGCGCGCCGCCGTCGCGGTTGCGCGCGTCGATCTCGCGCTTGTACGGATGGATGATCTGCGTCTCCGAGATCGCCCAGGCGAGGAAGCTGATCTCGTTGACCGGCGTGTAGACGGCGACCTCGCCCGCAGTGCCGCGCAACGCGCGCGCCGCCGCGGCGGCGAAGTCGGCGAGTCGATCGGCGAAGTCGTCGGCGAAGAGATCGACGTCGTCCGGGCGTCCGTAGTGCATCAGCGTCCAGAGCAGCTGCAGCCCGTGCCGGTCGGCGACTTCGGCGAAGCGCAGCGCGCGGCTGAAGTCGAAGCGGCTCGGCGACGCGCCGCACGCGATTCCGTGCGGCTCGGAGACTCGCCAGCCGACGCTCTCGCGCACCGTGCGCAGGCCGAGCGCGGCGAGACGGCGATAGTCGTCGTCGAGATGCTCGAGATGGCCGTTCGCGCGAACGAGATCGAGCGGGATGCCGTGGGCGTTGCGATGGTCCGCGCCTTCGAACCCCGCCATCCAGAACGAGCGATAGGGATGCAGCGTGTCGGTGGCTGGTTGCGCGGACGCCGGGAGCATGGACGGGCGATCGATCTGTGCGGGCCGCTGCGGTGACGTGCGAAGCGACGCTGACGACGTCGCTCGACCGTCGCCGTGCGCGAGGACTCGGGGACGGGCTCGCAGGGCAACCGGCGTGCCGCGCCTCGTCGCGACGCCGCGGCCGGAGGTCAGCCGACGACAGCGCGCTGCGCCGCCCGGGTGATCGTCTCGGTCGCCAGCGGCGACTCGAAGCCGATCCGTTCGGCGACGAAGCGGCGCAGGGCATCGTCGAGCGGCGCCATCAGCGCGGCGCGCTCGCTCGCGAGCACGCAGTGGCGCGGCCGCGGCGCGAGCTGGTCGAGCGCGGCAGTGGTGCACGGCTGCAGGCTCGCCGCATCGACGCCCGCGAGCTCGGCGGCGCGCGCGGCGAGCTCGTGCCAGCTGACGTCGCCGTCGTTGATGAGGTGCCAGACGCCGCTCTCGCCGTCGATCAGCAGGTCGAGGCAGACGTGGACGAGATCGGGGACGTAGGTCGGCGAGACGCGCACGTCGGTCGCGGCGCGGAACGGCTCGCCGCGTGCAAGCGCGGCGAGCGCGTGGTGGACGAAGTTGTGCGCGTCCCACGGCCCGAAGAACGCGCTCGTTCGCACGACCATGGCCTGCGGCAGCAGCGCGAGGACGTCGCACTCGCCCTGCGCCTTGCTGCGGCCGTAGACGTTGAGCGGAGCCGGCGCGTCGCTCTCGACCCAGGCGCGGTGGCCGCGGCCGTCGAACACCTGGTCGCTCGAGAACGTCAGCAGCCGGATGCCCGCAGCCGCGCACTGCGCTGCGAGCGTCGCCGGACCGATCGCGTTCTCGCGAAAGCATCGCTCGACGTCGCTTTCGGCGTCGTCGATGCGGCAGTAGCCGCTCGCGTTGACGATCGCCCACGGCTTCCATTGCGCGATCGCGCGCGCGACCGAGCCGGAGTCGGCGATGTCCATCGCCGCGCGATCGAGGACGCGGCAGGCGAGGTTGCGCTCGCGGCAGATCGTCGCGAACGCCCTGCCGAGCGTTCCGCTGGCGCCGCTGATGAGGATCGGGGACACGTCTTCTCCATGTGCAAGCGGACGAAAGCCCGCGAGGGTGGTGATCGCCGCGCGCGGCACGATCGGCCTGGCGATGAAGCGATCGGCGCGGCGCCACCAGCCGTCGCCGTCGAGGACCGGGTGGCTCGGCTTGTGCCCGGCCGCGAGCTCGGCGATGAGTGCCGCCAGCGCGGTGGGTCGCGGCTGCGCAGCGCGAACATCGAACGGGCCCGGCTCGTAGTAGCCGCGGCATTCGCCGAGCAGGCAATCCCAGTCGAACGATCCGAGCAGCGACCAGGCCGTCACCGCGCGGACGTCGGCGCCGGCTGCGCGCGCGCTCTGCGCCGCGCGCCAGATCTCGTGCAGCCAGCGCAACTGATCGTCGCGACCGCCTGCCAGGTGTGCCTCGGTGATCGCGATCGGGATCCGGTAGCGCTGCCACGTGTCGTGCAGCAGCGACGCGATCTGCGGCGCCGGCAGCGCCAGGACGCGCACCGATTCGATGTCGACGAACTCGATCTCGCAGTGGCTCGCTCGCGCGCGGTCGGGGTAGCGCTCGACGCGGTGGTCGAGCCAACGCTCGCTCGTCACGTAGTAGTTGACGCCGACGATGTCGGGAGGGCACGGATGCTCGGCGAACCAGAGGATCTCGGCCGCGTCGGCGCCGTTGTCGCGCAGGTAGCGCCAGAGCGGATGGCGCTCGTCGACGCGACCGCAGAGCAGATCCCAGGCCAGCCAGCAGCGCTCGTTGTAGAAGTCGACGACCTCGGCGATCGCCGCGGTGCCGTAGGTGCGGCTGAGATCGTCGGTCTGCACGAGCCGCGCCTCGGGATTGACGCGGCGGATCGCGGCCATCGCGAGCACCGTCGCACGGCACTGGTGGAGCACGGCGCGCACGAACGACGCGTCGTCGCGCGCGTGCGGGTACCAGACGCCGTAGAGCGCGCTGAAGCGCGCCGTCGTCAACGGCTCGTTGACGGGCGTCCAGTCGCGCACCCAAGGAAAGCGCTCGGCGGCCGCACCGGCGTACTGCGCGAGGCCGTCGGCGAAACCGACGTCGAGCAAGCTCGTGTGGCGCGGTCCGCTGCCGTGATGGACAAGCCCGACGATCGGCTCGATGCCGAGCTCGCGCAGCGCGGCGAGGCGTCGCTCGGGCCACGTCCAGTCGGCGTGGGCGAGGCCCGCGGGCGCGGTCCGCTCCCACAGCACCGGATAGCGCAGCGCGCGGATGCCGAGCGACGCGAAGCGCTCGAGGTCGTCGTCGCGGGCGCAATGGCCGCTGCGCTCGAGCTGGGTGAAGTAGGTGTCGTGGACGCGGTTGACGGTGCACTCGACTCCACCCCACATCTCGAGCGGCCGCGCCTGGGCGTCGCTCTCAGGGCAGGAGGATCCCTCGTGGCTGGAATGGATGTCGGACATCGTGCGAACGGCTGGTTTCGGAGCGCCTCGCCGGGGCAATTCGCGCGCCTTCGCCACCGTCGCGGCGATCGGCACGCGGTTTGCCTGGCGGCGTGCAACGCCACAGACGCCACAGGAGAACGTATGGCCGATGCCAGCAAGGCCGCCAAGAAGGCGGGCAAGGGCGCGCGCGGCGCGAAGGACGACGCCATCGCGCTGCTCACGCAGGACCACGCCGATGTCCGCAAGCTCTTCGCCGAGTACGACGAGCTCGCGACCGACCAGGCCGAAGGCGAGGAGCGCCAAGCGCTCGCCGAGCAGATCTGCGCGATGCTCACGGCACACGCGACGATCGAGGAGGAGATCTTCTATCCGGCCGCGCGCGACGCCGGCGTCGAAGCCGACCTGCTCGACGAGGCCGAGGTGGAGCACGCCTCGGCCAAGGACCTGATCGCCGAGATCCGCGCGATGTCGCCCGACGACGATCTGTACGACGCCAAGGTCAACGTGCTCGGCGAGTACGTCGACCACCACGCCGACGAGGAAGAAGGCGAGATCTTCCCGGGCTGTCGCAAGGCGAAGATGGACCTCGCCGGGCTCGGCGCCGCGCTCGCCGAGCGCAAGTCGGAGCTGCTCGCCGAGTCGCCCGCCTGACGCCCGCGGGGCGCCCGCGAGGGCGCCCAATCGTTCACGCTTTTCGCGTGCGCGACTGCACTTTCACACATTTCGCCTCGCGAAGTTGCGGAAGACTGGCAGCCGCACCGAAAAGCATGCATGCGCACGGACCGGACCTTCTCCAGCCTCCGCTCGTTGAAGGTCCGCTTCGCGCTGGCAGGCGCGCTGCTCGTCCTCGCCAGTGTCGCGCTGACGGTGATCTTCGTGCTGCGCGAGGTCGGCCGCAGCACCGAGCAGGTCGTCCTCGATTCGCAGGAAGATGACGCGCGGAGGCTCGCCGCCGCGATCTCGCTCAGGCTGGTCGGGCTGCAGCGCGCGTTGCGCAGTGCGGCGCTGCAGCTGCCCGCCGCGGCGCTCGACGACCCGCCGCGCCTCAGCGAATTCATGCGGGCGCAGCCGGTGCTCGGCACCATGTTCTCGAGCGTCTTCGTCGCCGGCGCCGACGGCGAGATGCTTCTCATCGACGACGAGAAGGGCCTGCGCGAGCCGCACCTCAGCGTCGCCGACCGCGACTACTTCAAGGAGACGCTGCGCGAGCGGCGCCCGATCGTCTCGCGCGTGGCGATGTCGCGCGTCACGGGAGAGCCGTTCGTCGTCCTGACGATGCCGGTGTTGGCCAGCGACGGCCGCGTCGCCGGCGTCTTCGGCGGATCGCTGCGGCTGTCGAGCCGCTCGCCGTTCGCCGACCTGACGCAGGGCGGCGAAGACCGGCACTCGATGGTCGTCACGATCGTCCTCGACGCGCGAGGCCAGGTCCTTTCGCACCCCGACCGCGACTGGGTGATGCGCGACGGCGCTGCCGAGCCGCGACTCGCCGCCGTGCTGCAGGACTGGCGGTCGCGCGGCAGCCCGGTCGAGCCCGGCGGCTACGCGGTGCGCGCGGGCGACCACGAAGTCGGCATCGCCGGCGTTCCCGACGCCGACTGGCTCGTGCTGCGCGTCGGACGCGTCGACGACCTCCTCGCCGGCGTCGTCGAAGGCGAGAAGCGCGCCCGCTGGCTCGCGTTCGGCGTCGCCGTGCTCGGCGGCATCCTCATGCTCGGCATCACGTTCTGGTCGCTGCGCCCGCTCGCGCAGCTCAAGCGGCGCGCGTTGCAGCTCGTCGCCGAGGACGCCGACGTCGAAGCCGGCTGGCCCGACCTCGGCGGCGAGCTCGGCGAGCTCTCGCAGGTGCTGCAGCACGTCATGCGCGAGCGCCACGCGAGCCAGGCGGCGGGGCAGCTCCTGCTCGCGAAAATGCGCGCGGTGATGGCGAAGGCGCCGGTCGGCATCGCATTCACGCGCAACCGCCGCTTCGAGCTCGTCAGCGACGAATTCAACCGCCTGCTCGGCTACGAAGGCTCGGGGCTCGACGGCGAGATGGCGCGCGTCATCTACGCCTCCGACGAGTTCTATCAAGGCCTCGGCACGCGGGTCGGCGCCGCGTTCGGAATGGGCCGGGTGTTCTCGGAGGAGATCGAGTTCGTCCGCCGCGACGGCAGTCGCTTCTGGGGCCATCTGCTCGGCGCTCCGGTGAGCCCGCACGACGCCGGCCAGGGAACGATCTGGACGCTCGGCGACGTCAGCGAGGAGCGCCGCAAGCGCGATGCGCTGTCGTGGGCGGCGACGCACGACGCCCTCACCAACATCGCGAACCGCCAGCAGTTCGAGAGCCAGCTCGCCGAGCATCTCGCCGACCGCCGTCGGCGCGAGGTCGCGTGCATGCTCTACATCGACCTCGACGGCTTCAAGGCGGTCAACGACGCCGCCGGCCATGCCGCGGGCGACCAGCTGCTGCGCGACATCGCTGCGCTGCTGCTCGCGCGAATCCGCTCGATCGATCTCGCGGCACGGCTCGGCGGCGACGAGTTCGGCGTATTCCTGCGCGCGTGCGCGCTGCAGACCGCGCTCGGGATCGCCGAGGAGATCCGCAAGCGCATCGATGCCCACGTGCTGCATTGGCACGGCAAGGTCTTCAGCGTCGGCGTCAGCATCGGCGTCGTCCAGATCGAGGACTCGTACGCCGACGTCGCGAGCGTCATCGCGGCCGCCGACGCGGCCTGCTACGCCGCCAAGCACGCCGGCCGCAACGTCGTTCGCAGCGGCGGCTCGGGGCTGCGGCTCGTCCACGACGGCAAGGGCTGACGTCGCCTCGCGCGCCGAGCTCGCTCAGAATTCGCCGGCGCAGCGCGCCATCCAGTCGCGCATCGCATCGGTGATGCGGTCGAGGACGGCGATGTCGTTGCTGCCGCTGCTGCGGCGGACGTGGAACGCATGGTCGGCATCGGCGATCGAGACGAGCGTTGCGCGCTCGCCGAGCCGTTCGACGAGCGCGCGGACGAGGCCGAAGTCGGCGAGCTCGTCGCGCGTGCCTTGCACGAACAGCATCGGCTTGGCGACGCGATCGAGGTGCTCGCCGCGCTCGCTGCCGGGACGCCCGGGCGGGTGCAGCGGGAAGCCGACGAAGACGAGCCCGCGAACTCCGGCGAGCGACGCGTCGGCGTCGGCCTGCGACGTCATCCGGCCGCCGAACGACTTGCCGCCGGCAAAGAGCGGCAGTTCGGGCCAGCGCGTGCCCGCGGTGGCGACCGCGGCGCGCACCGCGGCGTGGGCGACGCGCGGCAGGTCGGGTCGGCGCGCGCCGCGCTCCATCGCCGGGAAGTTGAAGCGCAACGTCGCGACGCCGCGCTCGGCGAGCCGCGTCGCGACGTCGGCCATGAAGGCGTGGTGCATCCCGGCGCCGGCACCGTGCGCGAAGACGTACGCGGCGCTGCAATCGCTGCCGCCGAGCGCGAGCGCCGAGACGTTGCCGCTGCCGGCGACGTCGAGCGTGAGCGCGACCTCGCCTGCGCTCGTCATCCGAGAAACGCGGCGCGCAGCATGGAAGGATCGGATGGGCGATTGCGGGAGTGCAGACCTCGGATCATGCACGCTCACGCCGTTGCGCGGACGCGGTCGCTGCGTTGCAGCCATTGCCACGCCGTCGCCAACCCGCACGCGACGTACGCGAATCCGGCCGGAACCCACATGATCAGCCCGCCGAGCTGCTGGTCCTCGAGCGGATCGAGCCCGAACGCGATCGTGCGGCCGGCGTAGGTCGGGTACCACGCGATCGGCGACAGCGCGAGCAAGGCGCCGAGCCCGGCGGTGTGGATCATCGTCGTGAAGAGCGACGCCATCGCGGCGCCGCCGTTGCGTCCGGGGCGACGGCCGAGCACGCTCCACCAGTAGAGCAGCGCGCCGATCAGGAAGCACGCGTGCTGCAGGATGTGGACGCCGTCGTTCGCGAGCGCCGCTTCGAACCACGCCGGGATGTGCCACAGCCAGAGCGCGAGGGCATGGATGAGCCACGCCGCGAGCGGCGCGGTGACGACGAGCCAGGGCCTGCGCCACGCGGGCCGGTGGAAGAAGCCGCCGAGGCCGCGACGCCAACGCTGCGGCAGCGCCCACGTCCAGGCGCCGAGCGGTCGGGCGAGCACGAAGAGCGGCGCGGCGACGACCATCAAGGCTTCATGCTGCAGCATGTGGGCGGAGAAGAGCTGTGCCGAGAGCGCGTCGAGCGGGCCGAGCAGCGCCGCCGCCGTGACGAGCCAGGCGGCGGCGAACGCGAGCGCGTGGCGGGCGTGGACCGCGCGGCCCGTCGTCGCGTGCCGCCAGATGCGAGCGATGCCGACCGCGTAGAGCGCGGCGGCGAGCGCGAGCAGCGCGACGACCCACGGCTCGATCGGCCACCAGTCGATCGCCGCGCCGGCGGTCGGCACGTGCGCGTGCGCGGCGGCGCTCGCGAGCGCTGCCGACGCCGCGACCACCAGCCGCAGCCGGCGGCGCACGCGCACCGAGCGTCCGCTCAAGTGCAGGGCGAGAGCATCCAGATCGGCAGCCATTGGGCGATGCAGACGAGCGCAGAGAGCGCGCCGACGGTGACCGCGACGAGGTCGACGAAGCGCCGTCGCGCCGACGCACCGATGCCGTCGGCGAACGTCACCGCGCGCACGTCGCCGCGCACCTCGCCGGGGGCGGGAGGCGCGCGCCAGGCGCGCCACGCCATCGCCGTCATCGCGACGACGAGGACGAGAGACACGGCCGCGACGGCGTGGAGGACGCCTCGGCTCTGCTGCGCGCACGCCGGCGTGACGAGCGCGTAAGCGATCGACTGCTGGCCGAGCGCGACCAGCGGAGCGAGGAGGAGGGCAGGCCAGGACAGCATGTCGGATCCGCGCTCAGCCGCGCGCGCCGAAGTAGATCACCGCATAGAGCGGCAACCAGCTGAGGACGACGAAGTCCCAGTAGACCGCGTTCTCGCTGACGTCGACGTAGCGCTTGCCTTCGAGCGGCCCGGTGAAGAAGAGGATGTCGAGGACGCTCGTGTCCCAAGTGTCGGTGACCAGGTGCGTCGTGTGCAGCAGCATGATCATCCAGACGATCGAGCCGTACGCGTCGGCGTCCCAGCGCACGTTGAGCGCGGTGAGCTCGAGCCCGCGCAGCAGCAGGATGAGGAAGCCGAGAACGGTGCACACCGTCAGCCAGAGCTGCACTCCGCGCCGGTCGAGCCTCGTCGCCGCGCGCTTGGCGAGCTGGTTCGGCCACGCGCTCGCGATCAGCACCGCGGTGTTGAGCGTTCCCCACAGAAGCTCGGGCGGCGGCGAGCGCATCGGCCAGAGCTGCGCGTGGCTGCGCAGGTAGAAGTAGACGACGACCGCGAGAGCGAAGACGGTTCCTTCGATCGTCATCAGTCCTGCCGTTCCCCACCACATCAGGCTGCGCGGACCGAAGCCGAAGCTCGGCAGCGTCCGCACGTCGAGGACACCGCCTTCGACCGCCGGCGCGCCGGCGACGGCACCGCTTTGCCGCGTCGCCGACACCTGGTCGTGCACCGCGCTCATGGTGCGCGCTCCAGCGCGAGATGCGCCCGGTTCTCGTGCCGCTTCGGCCAGAACCACGCGGTCAGCGCGATCGCGACCGGCACCGAGCCCCACGCGACGGCCCACGGCGTGAAGATCGTGCCGACGAAGAAGACGGTCGTCGCGACCGCGCCGACGAAGGGCCAGATCGTCGGCTCGGGGAACGACTCGCGCGTCTCCGGCTCGGCGTCGAGAACGGTCGTCATCAGCACTTCGCGGCTGTCGACCGCGAGCCCGGCGACGCGGCCGCGGATGCCTGCGGGCTCCCAGAGCGGATCGCGGCCGCCGACGACCGGGATCGCTTCGAAGTTGCACGCCGGCGGCGGCGACGCGACCGACCACTCGAGCGTGCCGGCGTGCCACGGGTCGGCGCCCGCGACCTCGCCGACGCGCAGGCTCCGCCAGACGTTGACGATGAAGAGCAGCACGCTCACCGCGATCGTCACCGCGCCGACGGTCGCGAGCAGATTCAGGTTGCCCCAGCCCATCTCGGCGCCGTACGTGTAGACGCGGCGCGGCATTCCGGCGAGCCCGAGCAGGTGCATCGGGAAGAACGCGACGTTGAAGCCGATCAGGAACAGCCAGAAGTTCCACTTGCCCAGTCGCTCGCTCATCATGCGCCCCGTCATCTTCGGGAACCAGTAGTAGAACGCGCCGAAGAGCGGGAAGACGGCGCCGCCGATCAGCACGTAGTGGAGGTGGGCGACGACGAAGTAGGTGTCGTGAACCTGCAGGTCGAGCGGCACCGACGCCAGCATGATTCCGGTGAGGCCGCCGAGCACGAGGACGAAGAAGAACGCGAGCGTGAACAGAAGCGGCGTCTTGAAGACGAGCTTGCCGGTCGCGAGCGTCGCCAGCCAGCAGAAGATCTGCACTGCCGACGGGATCGCGATCATCATGCTCACCGCGGTGAAGAAGCTCTTGCCCAGCTCGGGCAGGTTGGTCGCGAACATGTGGTGCACCCACAGCCCGAAGGCGAGGAAGGCCGTCGCGATCAGCGACAGCACCATCGCCGAATAGCCGAAGATCGGCCGGCGCGCGAACGTCGGGATGATCGACGACATGAAGCCGAGCGCGGGGATGAAGATCAGATAGACCTCGGGGTGGCCGAAGAACCAGAACATGTGCTGGTAGAGGATGACGTCGCCGCCCTCGCCCGGGTTGAAGAAGTGGGTGCCGACGAGGCGATCGGTGATCAGCGACGTGCTCGCGAGCATCACCGCAGGCATCGCGATCATGACCATGAACGCCGTCACGAGCATGCCCCAGACGAAGAGCGGCATGCGGTTGAGCGTCATCCCGGGCGCGCGCAGCTTGAAGACGCCGCTGATCAGGATGACCGCTTCGAGCAGGCCCGAGAACTCGGTGAAGGTGATCATCTGCGCCCAGAAGTCGGCGCGCTTGCCGGTGCCGTAGTCGGGGCCCGAGAGCGGCGGGTAGGCGAACCAGCCGACGTCGGGGCCGCTGTTGAGGGCGAAGGCGACGAACAGCATCAGGCCGCCGAACAGGTAGACCCAGTACGCATACGCGTTCATGCGCGGGAAGGCGACGCTGCGCGAGCCGAGCATCAGCGGCACGAGATAGATCGACATCGCCTGCATCACCGGCACGGCGAAGAGGAACATCATCGTCGAGCCGTGCATCGTGAAGATCTGGTTGTACAGATCGGGTCCGATGAGGTGGTTGTCGGGTCGCGCGAGCTGCATCCGCATCGCCGCCGCGAGCAGGCCGCCGGCGACGAAGAAGCAGAACGCGGTGACGATGAAGCGCTTGCCGATCGCCTTGTGGTTGATCGCCGCGAACCAGCCGACGATGCC
>DATJIM010000153.1:0-5216 GCA_035493195.1 Caldimonas sp. | reverse complement strand
ATGGTGCGCCGCGGCCCCTTCACCGGCATGGCGGTGCTCGACGACGAGTACGGCAAGCGCTACGAGTCGGACAGCGAGAACTTCGCGAACGTCGCCGGCGACGACCGCGGCGCGATCGCGAGCGGCGACCGCGTGCTGCTGATCGTCGAGAACGACCTCGCGTTCGCCGAAGTGCTGCTCGACGCGGCGCGGCTGGCGGGCTTCAAGGGCATCGTCAGCAACACCGGCGCCGCCGCGCTGACGATGGCACGCGAGTTCCATCCTTCGGCGATCACGCTCGACATCTTCCTGCCCGACATGCAGGGCTGGCGGATCCTCGATCGCCTCAAGGCCGACAGCGCGACGCGCCACATGCCGATCTGCGTCGTCTCGACTGACGATGCCCGCGAGCGCGCGCTGAAGGCGGGGGCGATCGGCTTCATCGCCAAGCCGCTGCAGTCGAAGGACGACGTCGACGCCGCGATCGGCGAGCTGATGCGCTATTGCGAGCGGCCGTCGCGCAAGCTCGTCGTTGCGCTGCCGCCGACGCCGCTCAGGAGCGACCTGCTCGCCGCCCTCGACGGCGAAGTGCAGGCGATCGTGGCTGAAGACGCCGACTCGATCCGTGCCGCGCTCGGCGACGCCGACTGCCTCGTCATCGACTCGGCGTTCGACGACGTCGGCCCCGAGGACGTCGTCGACGCGATGGCGCGCCGCGGCGGGGTCCGCCAGCTGCCGGTCGTGCTGCGCGCCGCGGCCGGGCCGAGCGGCTCCGAGGCGTGGCAGCAGCCGAACCTCGGCTTCGCGGTGCAGCGTGCCGACTCGTTGCAGTCGGTGCTCGCGCACACGTCGACCCTGCTGCACCGCAGCCCGTCGCACATGTCCGAGCGCGAGCGCGAGGCGATCGATGCCGTCCTCGGCGCCAACGGCGCACTGCAGGGCAAGAAGGCGCTGATCGTCGACGACGACATGCGCAACATCTTCGCGCTCGCGACCGTGCTCGACGGCGAGGGGATGGAGATCGTCTCGGCCGAGAATGGCCGCGAGGCGATCCGACTCGTGCAGTCGGACCCGGCGATCGACATCGTCCTGATGGACATCATGATGCCGGAGATGGACGGCATCGCGACGATGCAGGAGATCAGGAAGCTGCCGCGCGGCCGCGAGCTGCCGATGGTCGCCGTCACCGCCAAGGCGATGAAGGGCGACCGCCAGAAGTGCATCGAGGCGGGCGCGTGGGACTACATCTCGAAGCCGGTCGACGCGACGCACCTGCTCGCGGTGTTGCGAGGGTGGCTGTGCCGCTGAGCCACGACGTCGACGACGCCAGCCTCGGCGACGAGGACGGCGACCGCGCCAGCATCCTCGTCGTCGACGATCTCGCCGAGAAGCTCCTCGTCTTCACGACGGTCCTCGAGAACCTCGGCCACGAGCTCGTCTGCGCGCACTCCGGGGCCGAGGCGCTGAAGGCGATCCTGCAGAAGGAATTCGCCGCGATCCTGCTCGACGTCAACATGCCCGACATCGACGGCTTCGAGACCGCCGCGCTGATCCGCAAGTACAAGCGCTCGGCGAACACGCCGATCATCTTCGTCACCTCGTACGCCGACGAGCTGCAGACGATCCGCGGCTACTCGCTCGGCGCGGTCGACTACATCCTGTCGCCGATCGTCCCGGAGATCCTGCGCTCGAAGGTCAAGGTCTTCGTCGACCTGCACCTCGCGCAGCGGCGGTTGCGCCGCCGCGTCAACGAGCGCGTCGCGCTCGCCGCCGCCGAAGGCGCGCGCAAGGTTGCCGAGGAGAACACGCGGCGCTCGAACTTCCTCTCGCACGCGAGCCGGCTGCTCACCGCGACGCTGGACCCCGAGATCGCGGCGCGGCGACTGATGGAGCTGCTCGTCCCCGAGTTCGGCGTGCGCGCCGCGGTCGCGCTTTGCGACGACCCGGGCGAGCCCGGCGTCGTCTTCGACTGCGAGTCGACTCCTGCCCGCCGGCTGCGGTTGCGTCGCCGCGGCGCCGGCGAGCTCGGCAGCGACGAGCTGGCATCGTGGCGCGAAGGTCTCGTCGCCGGAACGACCGCGGTCGCGCCGGCGACGGAGCCGCTTCGCCTGCCGCTCGTGACCGCAGGCCGCGTCGTCGGCGCGCTCGCGCTCTGGACCGAAGGCGCCGACCCGACGATCGTGCCCGAGCTCGCCGAGCGCTCGGCGGTCGCGCTCGAGAACGCGCGCCTCTACCGCAGCCTGCAGCTCGAGATCGAGGAGCGGCGCGGGATCGAGGCGCGGCTGCAGGAATCGAACCGACGCAAGGACGAGTTCCTCGCGATGCTCTCGCACGAATTGCGCAACCCGCTCGCGCCGATCCGCACCGCGGTCGAAGTGATCCGCCAGGTCGCGCCCGAAGATCCCAAGGTCGTGTGGGCGATGGACATCACGCGGCGGCAGATCGACCAGCTGACGCGGCTGGTCGAGGATCTGCTCGACGTCGCCCGCATCAACCAGGGCAAGATCGCGCTCCAGCTCGACGCGCTCGATCTGCGCGAGGTCGTCGAGCACGCGGTCGAGACCGCGCTTCCGTTCATCCGCGCGCGCCGGCACCAGCTGACCAAGGCGATTCCGGAGTCGCCGGTGATGCTGCGCGGCGATTTCGCGCGGCTGTCGCAGGTCCTCGCGAACCTCCTCAACAACGCCGCGAAATACACCGAGGAGGGCGGCACGATCGACGTGTCGTTGACGACGACGCCGGAGGCGAAGACCGTCGTGACGGTGAGCGACAACGGCATGGGCATCGACGCCGATCTGCTGCCCAACGTGTTCGAGCTGTTCGAGCAGGGCAAGCGCTCGCTCGATCGCGCGCAGGGTGGCCTCGGCGTCGGGCTCACGCTCGTCCAGCGCATCGTCGAGATGCACCACGGCAATGTCGAGGCGACGAGCGCCGGCGTCGGCGCCGGCGCGCAGTTTCGCGTCACGCTGCCGTGCCTCGTCGAGGTCGGCGAGCGCACACCGCAGGTCGTCGCGCAGCCGGCGCCGCGGCGGGCGTGCCGCATCCTCGTCGTCGACGACAACCAGGACGCGGCGCAGGCGACCGCGGTTCTTCTCGAGCTCGCCGGCCACGAGGTCAAGGCGGTTGGCGACGGCCACGACGCGCTCGCATCGGCGCCGGTGTTCGCGCCGCACGTCGTCCTCCTCGACATCGGCCTGCCTCGGCTCGACGGTTACGCGGTCGCGCGGCAACTGCGCGCGCTCGACGAGACGTCGGCAGCATGCCTGATCGCGCTCACGGGCTACGGGCAGCCTGCCGACCGCGGTCGCGCGATGGAGGCAGGGTTCGACCACCACCTCACGAAGCCCGCCGATCCGGACGAGTTGCTGCGCGTCATCCAGGATTGGCTGCACGCGCACGCCACCGGCGGAGAGCTTGCCGCATCGCGCTCGGCGTGAGCAGGCCGCGCGACCGCGTCGGTCCTATCCCCGTGCCGGGCGCGGCTTCCAGGGCAACGGCAGAATCGCAGGCTACATGGGCACGAGCGACAATGTTCCGCAGCCGCTGAGCGCGAACGCCGAGATCTTCCGCCGCTTGGTGGAAAGCGTTCGCGACTACGCGATCTTCATGCTCACGCCCGAGGGCGTGATCGCGTCGTGGAACAACGGCGCGCAGCTCATCAAGCAGTACAGCGCGGCCGAGGCCATCGGCAAGCACTTCTCGATCTTCTATCTGCCCGATGCGGTCGCATCGGGATGGCCCGAGGAGGAGCTTCGGCGGTCGCTGCGCGACGGCCGCTTCGAGGACGAGGGCTGGCGCGTGCGCAAGGACGGCAGCCGCTTCTGGGCCAACGTCATCATCTCGCCGCTTCTCGACGCATCGGGAACGCTGCTCGGCTACTCCAAGGTGACGCGCGACCTCACCGAGCGCCGGCGCCACGAGGAGCAGCTGCGCGAGCGCGAGGAGCGGCTTCGCCTCATCGTCGATGGCGTCAAGGACCACGCGATGTTCCTGCTCGACCCGAGCGGCCGGATCGAGTCGTGGAACCCGGCTGCGCACAAGGTCCTCGGCTACGCGCCGAGCGAGATCGTCGGCCGCGACGCCGCGATTCTCTATCCGACGCAGGAGCGCAATTCCGGCCGGCCGCAGGCAGAGCTGGCGGCGGCGGCGCACGCCGGCGGGTTCCATTCGCAGGCGTGGAAGATCAAGGCCGACGGCACCGAGGTCTGGACCGATGGTGCGATCAGCGCCATCCGCGACAGCGACGGTCGACTGAAGGGGTTTGTCCACATCCTGCGCGACCTGACCGAGCAGCGTCGCATCGCCGAGCTCGAGGCCGAAGGGCGGCGCATCCTCGAGTTCATCGCGATGCTGTCGCACGAGCTGCGCAACCCGCTCGCGCCGATCAGGAACGCCGTCAGCATCCTCAAGCTGCCGCAAGGCCAGCAGCAGACGACCAAGTACGCCGACATGATCGGCCGCCAGGTCGCGCACCTGACCCGTCTCGTCGACGACCTGATGGACGTCAGCCGGATCACGACCGGCAAGATCGAGCTCGAACACGCGCCGCTCGAGCTCAACACGCTGGTCCAGGTCGCTGTGGACTCGATGCGCAGCACCTTCGAGCAATACGGCCACGACATCGAGGTCCGGCCCGCGCCGCAGCCGGTCTTCATCGAGGGCGACGCCGTGCGCCTGACGCAGGTCGTCGTCAACCTGCTGAGCAACGCCGCAAAGTACACCGCGCCGAAGGGTCGGATCGAGGTCGAGGTCTCGCGCAACCACTCGGTCGTGCGCCTCGACGTCATCGACAACGGGATCGGCATGTCCGAGTCGTTGCTCGAGCGCGTCTTCGATCCGTTCGTGCAGGGCGAGCGCGCGCTCGATCGCGCCGAGGGCGGCCTCGGCATCGGCCTGACGCTGGTCAAGAAGCTCGTCGAGCTGCACGGCGGCGAGGTCATCGCGCGCTCCGAAGGGCTCGGCAAGGGCAGCGAGTTCGAGCTGCGGCTGCCGCTGACCGCTGCGCCGCCGGTCGCCGAGCCGGTGCCGCGCATCGAGCGCATCGAGCGCGCCTCGGCGCGGCGCTCGATCCTCGTGGTCGAGGACAACGCCGATGCGCGCGAGATGCTGCAGGCGGTGCTCGAGGTCGCCGGCCACAAGGTCGAGGTCGCACGCGACGGGCTTACCGGCGTCGAACGGGCGCTGGCCGGACGGCACGATCTGGCGATCGTCGACATCGGCTTGCCCGGGCTCAACGG